>JAHBWF010000038.1 GCA_019637105.1 Labilithrix sp. | reverse complement strand
CACCTTCGTCATCGGGCTGCCGTCGAAATTGCCGACCCACACGCCCACGGTCAGCTCGCGCGTGAAGCCCACGGTCCAGTTGTCGCGGTACCCCTTCGACGTGCCGGTCTTGGCGGCGACCGCGAACGGCAGGTCGAGCGCGGTGTGCTCGCCGAACGCCGCGACGCGCGCGGTCCTGTCGCGGAGGATGTCCGCGAGCATCGCCGCCTCCGCCTCCGGCATCACCCGGCGCCCCTCGGCCGCCGGGGGGAGCGCGACGTCCTCCGCGGCGCGCACCGCGCGGAGGGGGCGGTGGACGCCGCCGCGCGCGAGCGCCGCGTAGGCGCCGACGAGATCGTAGAGGCGCACCTCCCCGTCCCCGAGCGCGAGCGCCGGCCCGTAGAACTCGGGCGTCTCCCGGAGCGTGCCGAGGCCGACGTCCCGCAGGCGGTCGAGCACGCGCGCGACCCCGACCTCGTTCGCCGCGAACACCGCCGGCACGTTGTACGAGCTCGCGAGCGCCTCGCGGAGGCGCACCGGACCGTGGAAGCGCTCGTCGTAGTTGCGCGGCGAGTAGGTGCCGCCGGGCGTCGCGAGGTGCAGCTCGACGTCGGGGAGCACGGTCGCGGGCGTCCACCCGAGGTCCTCCATCGCGAGCCCGTAGACGAACGGCTTCAGCGTCGAGCCGGGCTGCCGGCGCGCGCGGACGCCGTCGTTCTTCCCGCCGTGCGCGTCGTCCTCCCAGCGCGGCGAGCCGACGTACGCGAGCACCTCGCCCGTCGCGTTGTCGACGACGAGGACGCTGGCCGCCGTCACGTGACGATCCGCGAGCGGCCGGAGGACGTCGCCGGCGGCGCGCTCGATCTCGCGCTGGAGCCCGCGGTCGATCGTCGTCTCCACGCGCGAGGTCCGCCCGCGGAGGGCCGGGACGGACGGATCGAGCGCGCCGGCGAGGAGCGCGTCGACGAGGTGCGGCGCGCCGAAGCCGCCCTTGCCGAGCTGGAGCGTGAGCGGCTCCGCCTTCGCGCGCGCGTGCTCCTCGGGGCCGATCGACCCGGCGGCGAGCATGCGATCGAGCACGCGGTCGCGGCGCGCGAGCACCCGGTCCGGGTGACGGACGAGCGAGTAGAGGCTCGGGCCGCGCGGGATCCCGGCGAGCGTCGCCGCCTCGGCCGTCGACAGCTCGCGCGGCGGCTTGTCGAAGAAATAGCGGCTCGCCGCGCCGATCCCGCGGACGCCCGCGCCGAACGGCGCGCGGTTCAGGTACTGCTCGAGGATCTGCGGCTTCGAGAGCGACGCCTCGATCCGGACCGCCATCGCCGCCTCGCCCAGCTTGCCCCGGAGGGTCCGCGGGTGAGGCGCCACGAGGCGCGCGAGCTGCATCGTGATCGTCGACGCGCCGGAGACGATCCGGCGCGCGCGGACGGACGTCGCGAGGGCGCGCGCCGCCGCCGCCGGATCGACGCCGACGTGCTCGTCGAACCGGCGGTCCTCCGCCGCGAGGATCGCGCGGACGACGTCGTCGCCGACGTCGTCGAGCGGCACCCAGACGGCGCGCGCGGCGTCGTCGGCGCGCACCTCGCGCAAGAGCTCCCCCTCGCGATCGAGGAACTGGACGGACGCGCCGTACGTCCCGCCCGCCGACAGCGCCTCCGGGAGCGGGGTGAACGCGGCCCCGACGAAGAGCCACGCGAGCGCCGCGAGCATCGCGCCGCCGAGCGCGCGACAGCCGCGGACGAACCGCGCGTCGACCGCGCGCCTCATCTCGCCTTCACCTCGAAGATCGTCGCGGCCGTGCGCCCGAACGTCTCCGGCTCGTACATGCACTCGGCGCGGGTCGGCGGGACGACGAAGCGGCCGGGCGTCGTCGCGCGCGCGAGGTAGCGGTAGTGGTAGATCCCCGCCGCCATGCGATCGACGAACGTCAGGACGCGGTCGTCGTGGAACTCGCGGTGGTACCAGGAGCGCTGGAAGGTCTGGCCGGCGGCGCGCGCGTCGGCGTCGCGGGCGTCCTCGGCGTCCTCCTGATCGCCCTCGTCTCCGGGCTCGGTCACGGCGAGGTCGCGGGCGGTCGTCGCGAGCTTCGCCTGGACGGGCTCGAGGCCGGCGGGCAAGGGATCGTCGATCACGACCTGCTCGCGCGGGTCCGGCGTGACGACCATCAGGTCGACGAGGACCAGGTCGCTCGCCGTCGCGCTCGCGGCCGACGTCGCCGGGATCGTGCGCATCGCCGCCGAGAGCTCCGCGGGCGCGAGCGACCGCACGACCTTCTTCACGAAGAAGCCCCGGTCGATCGGCGCCTTCGGCAGCTCCGTCCGGGCGTAGCGGAGGCGCGCCTCGTAGAAGAGCCTGCCGCGCCCGTTCACCTGGAACGCGAGGTTCTGCCCGCTCCGCCCGAAGATCGCGTCGGCGGCGAAGCTCTCCGAGCGCGCCTTCACGCTGCGCCCGTGGAACGCCGCCCTCATGACCTCCCGCTCGCCGAAGAAGACGCCCGCGTCGAAGTCCGGCTCGTCCTTCTCCTGCGCCCGCCGGTAGTCGTCGAGCGCGAGCAGCGCCCAGGCGTTCTCCTGGGTCGACCGCCACGCGCCGCCGCGGCGCGCCGCGAGCAGGCCCTTCGCGAGCCGCGCGGCGAGCGGGTGCTTCGGGTCGACGGTGACGAGCGAGCGCAGGACGATCGCGGTCGTCCGGTTCTCCGAGTCGAGCAGCGGCGCGTAGCGATCGCCGAGGTTCTCCGCGATCGTCGCGCCCGCCGGCGTCATCCGCACGTGCGCCTCGGCGTCGCGCACGAGCTCCTTCGCGTCCTCCGCGCGCATCCTGGTCAGCGTCATCGCGTGCGCGAGCAGCGCCCGCGCGAAGAGCGGCATCTTCTCCCGGCGCGCGAACAGGCGCGACGCGTAGCCGGCGTCGGGGTTCCCGGTCATCGCGAGGACGTCGAGGACGAACGCCTGCGACGAGAGCAGGACGTCGTCGTCCCCGCACTCCCAACGCTCCGCGACGGCGCGGCCGCGCTTCGGGGCCTCGGCCGGGTCGGAGAGGCCGCAGGCCGCGAGCCGCTCGCGCAGCCACCGGGTCGCGCCCGCCGTCGCCGCCGCCGGCACGGGCCGCCCGCGCTGCTCGGCGAGCGTGAGACCCCAGAGGGCGTACGCGGTGAGCCACGTGTCGCCTCGCGGCGAGTCGGCCCAGTAGCCGAACGCGCCGTCGGGCCGCTGCGCCTTCAGGATCTTCACGATGGTCTCGTCGACGATGGCGTTCGTGTCCGCGGGCAGCTTCACGCCGTAGTCGCGCGCGAGGTCCCCGAGCGCGACGAGCGGGACCATCTTGCTCGTGAGCTGCTCCGCGCAGCCGTACGGGTACTCGAGGAGCGCGTCGACGCCGCTGTCGAGGCCGACGAGCGCGGTCGACGCGACGCGCAGATCGAGGCCTCCCGTGTCGGTGCGGATGCCCTTCAGATCGCCGAGCTGCTCGGCCGCGGCCTTCTCGGTGTCCCCGTAGAGCGCCACCGCCTCGAGGCTGAGCGGCGCGGCGACGTCGCGCTTCACCGTGACGTCGTCGCGCTCGGCGCCGGCGCGCGCGTGGAACGCGAGCTCCGCCCTCCCCACCGCCGGCGAGCCGATCGCCCACGTGACCTCGACCGATCCGTTCGCGGGGAGCTCGACCCGCTTCGACGCCTCGCCGGAGACGACCACGCCCTTGGCGTCGAGCGTCACGACGACCGACTGGGCGGGGACCCCCTTCGACGACAGGATGACGCCGGCGTTCATCGCGTCGCCGGCGCGGAGGAACCGAGGCAGGGCCGGGCGCGCCATGAGCGGCCGGCTCGTGACGATCGACTCCTGACCGAAGCCGAAGCGATCCGTGTCCGAGGTCGCCACCGCCATCAGCCGGTAGGTCGTGAGCGAGTCGGGCAGCTTGAAGCGCACGCGGGCCTTGCCGTCGGGCCCCGTGACGACCGAGGGCTGGAAGAACGCCGTCGTGCGGAAGTCCTGCCGCGTGGTGAGCCCGCCTTCGCCGCCGCCGCCTCCCTCGTCGCCCTTGTCCTCGCCCGGCCCGCGCGAGAGGCGGAGGATGCGCGCGAGGTTGTCGCGCGACTCGATCGGCGCCACGCTGAGCGGCCTCCGCGCGGAGAAGACCGGCAGCGGGTCCGGCGTCCGATAGCCGGTGAGCATGAGGACGCCCTCGTCGACGGCGTAGAACGCGACGTCGGCCTTGGCGCCCTTCCCCGCGCGATCCGTCACCGTGAGGTCGACGTCGACGGTGTCCCCGGGGCGGAGCTCCTTCTTCGACGGCTTCACGTCGACCTTCAGGCGGCGCCCCTCCGGGTTCACGTGGATCTCCGCCCAGCCGATGCGGTAGCTCGGCGCGCCGACGTCGGCGCCCTTCGCCGCCGCGACCGCCTTCGCGTCCGTCGTGCGCCCCTTGATGAGCTCGACCGAGACGAAGACGTTGGGCCACGTCTCCGCGGTCACGGGGACGTCGAACGTCGGCATCGACCCGCGGACCGTGACGCGGCGCTGGTCGTGGATCCCCTGACGCTCGACGGTGACGAGCGCCTCGGCCTCCTTGAAGGGGCTCTTGACGAGGACCTTGGCGACGTCGCCGACCTCGTACGACGCCTTGTCCGTCACGAGCTCGAGCCGCGTGCCGTCGGTGACCGGCCAGGCGACCTTCGCGCCGTCTCCGCTCACGTACACGCCGTAGCTCGACGCGACCACGTTGCCACGCTCGTCGACGGCCCGCGCGCGGACGACGTAGTAGCCGGCCTCGGGCGGCTTGAGCTCGCAGGCGGCGACGTCGGCCGTCGTCTTCGCCGAGCACGCGCCGACGACCTTGTCGACGGCGCGCGACTCGTAGTGAACCCCGTCCTCGCCGGTCGCCTCGGTCGCCGTCGCCCAGGTCCGCGCGACGAGATCCACGTTCACCGTGACGCCGGCGCGCCGGGCGCCCGACGGCTCGACGGCGGCGACGACGGCGCGGAGCGCGGTGTTCGCCGGGACGAAGATGTCCTTCGGCCGCTCGAGCGCGACGTAGAACGCCGCCGGGTGCACGAGCGCCGTCGCGTGGCTCGCGATGGTCTGGCGCGAGAGGTCCTCGACCTCCGCCTCGAAGGTCACGCTCTCGGCGCCCTCTTGGTTCGGCAGCGCCAGGGCCAGCGGCGCCTCGTAGGCGCCCTTGTCGCTGAGCGCGCCGTCGCCGCCCGCGAGCCGTCCGCCGCGCGGCGACGAGTCCGCGAGCGCCCAGCGGTAGGCCGAGTCGTCGACCTCGAAGCCCTCCGTGCGCGGAGGCGAGAACGGCGTCCGGCTGCGCGTCGCCGTGTAGCGGACCTTGCCGCCGCTCATCGGCGCGCCGAAGAGGTAGTCGCCGCGCACCGCGAAGGTGGCCTTGTCGCCGCGGACGAACGCCGGCTGGCTCGGCTCGACCGAGACCTTGAACTCGGCGGGGCGGTACGCGGCGATCTCGACGCCCACGGAGGCGGCGTTCGGCTCCCACGGGTGCTTCTCCGTCGCGTCGGCGACGATCGCCTCGAGCTGCACGCGGCCGAGCCGCGATGTCGCCGGGACCGGGACGTCGACCGAGAGCTCGCCGAACGCGCCGAGCTTCGCCTCGTGCTCGAACATCGTCGCGCCGTCGGGATCGATCGCGCGCACCGTCACCGCGCGACCGCGCGGCGTCACCATGCCCTTCGCCTCGTTCTTGCGGAAGACGCCCTTGACGCGGATCGTCTCGCCGGCCTTGTAGATCCCGCGGTCGGTGAAGAGCATGCCGAAGACGGGCATCCGCGCGGCCATGTCGAGGTACGGCGTCTCCGCGCGCGAGACCAGATCGGACGCGCGGCGGTACGTCCAGTCGTCGCCGGAGCGGGCGAAGATGACGAGGCGCTCGTCGATGTCTCCCGCCGGCTTGACCGGCTGGAAGCGATCCGCGGGCAACGCCGCGATCCCGCGGCCGTCGGTCGGCACGGCGAGGACCTCGTCCCCGCGTTCGTCGCGGATCGCCACGGTCGCGCCGGGGACGGGCTTCCCGTCGGAGAGCCGCGTGACGAGGACGAGGCTCCCGAAGCGCGAGAGCTTCGCGCTGATCGCGAGGTCCGTGACCGTGACGTGGCGCACGTCGACGATCGGCCTCCGGCGGGCGCTCGGCCGCGACGTCGCGACGAAGGCGAGCCCCTTGCCCTTCGGGCCGAGGAGCGCGTCCGTGCTCACGTTCCTGATCGCCACGGCGTTGCGCGCCGCGCCGGGACGGACGTCCTCGGTCCTCGCGCCCGAGAGCGACCGCAAGCGGGCGTAGACGTCCTCCATCGGGTACGGCTGCCCGAGGATGCTCATGAGACCGCGCTCGTCGGTCGTCCCCGTGACGAGCTCGAACGCGTCGACGTTGAGCGACGAGATCGGGACCGCGCGGCCCTTGGCCTTCGCGGCCTCGAAGACGTCGCCCACGAGGCCGATCCGGACGTCGGGGGCCTCGTCGCCGGTGCGCAGCGTGACGGCGTGCTCGCGGGCGAGGACCTGGCCGTACTCGTCCCGGAGGCCCGGCGTCACGACGACGCGGAACGTCCGCGCCGGGCCGAGGTCGACCGGGAGCGACAGCCACTGGACCTTGTCCGAGCCGTCCCGGCCGCTGCTCCAGCGGATCGGCACCGGCGGCTCGACGCGGACGTGCGCCTTGAAGTCGGCGAGCGAGACGCGGTTCGACAGGTCGACGCTCACGCCCCCGTGCGGCGAGCAGAGCGCGCTCGCGTCCCTCGAGCACGAGACCTCGCTCACGGTGAGCGGGCCGTAGGTCTCGACGCGCGCCTCGCTCGACACGCCGCTCGGCAGCGGCCCCTCTTCGCCGCGCAGCGCGGCGCCGACCTCGACGACGATCGGCGCGGCGAGCGGCAGCGGCGCCCTCGGCGTGAGCTTGACCAGCATCGGGACGTCGGGCTTCGGCCGCGAAGCCGTGAACGCGATCTTCGTCTTGCCGGCGAACGCGCTCACGGTCGTCACGCGCTCCACCTCCTTCGGATCGACGGGCTGGTTGAAGCGGAGCTCGAACGCCTGTCTCGGCTCGAGGTGGGTCGCGCCGTCGTCCGGCGAGAAGTGAACGACGCGCGGGCGCGCCGTCGTGAAGGAGAAGACGTAGTCCTCGCCGAGCGTCGAGCCGTCGAGCGCCTTCGTGGCCCCGGGCACCCTCACCACGTACGGGGTCGCGCGCGGCAAGGCGGCGTCGGGGGCGAACATGAGGGCGCTCGTGCCGAGCCACCGCCACTTGCCCGCCGGGGCGCCCCCGCCGCCCTCGATCGTGATCGTGGCCGGCGGCGCGGTCTCCTCGGCGTCGCTCGCGAGCTCGAGCGGGCGCATCGGACGGTTGAAGAGGATCGTGACCTCGCTCGGATCCACGGTCTCGCCCTTCGGCCCGGCGAAGACGACGCCGAACGCCGCGCTCGGCGTCCGGCCCGACGCCTCCGCGGCGCCGAGGCCGAGCGTCCGCTGCGGCGCGACGTTCGGCGCCCGCGCGCCGGGCAGGCACGCGGCGACCCCCACGAGGGCGACCATCGAGAGGAAACGGCGGGTCGGGCGGAGACGGCGGTCCATCGGACGCGGCAGTACCAAGGACCGTGCCCGGCGGCGCGACCGATTCGACGCGAAACGAGCGGAGGTTCGGGCGGCGCGCGCCCGGCTCACGCGGCCGGCGCGACACCGCTCGTGTCCGGGGGGACGCAGCCGCGCCGGCGCTCCCCGCCGGGGAGCGGGCGACCGAGGCGGGGAGGCTCAGACCGCGTGGCGCGCGCGGCGGGTCGCGCCGCGCTCCGTCCCGGTGACCGCCCAGACGACGAAGACGCCGTAGGCGATCGCCACCAGCGCCCACGCGCGCATCACCCCCGACCCCTGGGCCGACCACCAGTCGACGAACGACTGCGCCCGGCTCACCCCGATGACCGGCGTGACGAGCCCCGCGAGGAAGCTGAACGCGCCGAGGATCCGGAGGCCGAGGGGCGAGCGCGAGCCTCGCGCGGCGAGCACGAGCACGAGCCCGAACACGACGCGGAGGAGCGCGACGACGTAGAGCCCGACCGGCGTCGCCGAGCCGCGCGCGACGATGAGGTACGTGTCCGGCGACAGGAACCCGAGCACGCCGATCACGAGCACGAAGAGACCGAACAACAGCGCTGGAGTCCTCACGCGAGCTCTCCTTCCGACCGCGCGCCGCGCGCGCGCCTCGTCGCGCGGGCTGCAACACCCAGCCGGCGGGCGCGCGGACGCCGCCGGGCGCCCGCGCCGGCGGCCGCGCTCGGCTCGACCGCGCGAGGCCGCGCTCCGCCGCGACGGCGGCGCCGCCGGCCGCTTCACCTCGCCGCGCGGGCCCTACTCCCAGCGCCGCCACGACGTCCCGTCGAAGGACGCGACGCTCCGCTCTCCGATCGACCAGAGGACGCCCTCGGCGTCCGTGAGCTTGTGGAAGGTGGTCGGAGGGTCCGATCCGAAGTCCACGGCGACGAGCTTGCCCTCGACCCACCGATAGAGGGCGCTCATGCTGGCCACGTAGAGCGCGCCTCCGAACCAACGCACGTCCCACAAGTCCTCCGGGACCCCGTCGGTCTTGAGAGCCTGCCACTTCTCCCCCCGCCCGCGCACGAGCGTGCCCGACTGGCCGCAGGCGTACACCTGCCCGTCGCCCGTGCAGCACACGGCCGACAGGATCACGCCGACCGGGCTCGCGCACTTCGACCACGCCCCGTCGCCGTATCGCCAGATCTCGCCCTCCCAGCCCGCGGCGTACAGATCGCCCGCGGCGAAGCCGTCGAGGGCCTCGAACCCCGCGATCTCGCCGGCCCGGGCCCCCGGCGCGTGCATGGGGGTCCAGGCCCCCTCGCCGGCGCGGTGGAAGACCTCTCGGTTCATCCCGTACGCGTAGGCGGAGCCGCCGACGCTCGCGCACCCGCGCAGATCGCGCACGCCGGGGATCTGCTCCTCGCCTTCGGCGCCGCCGACGTACGTGAACACGCGCCCGTCGGCGGAGACCACGACCAGCTTCTCGCTCGGCTGCTTGACCACGCACATGCCGGCGGCGCGCCACCGCAGATCGCACACCCGGGCGAGCTCGCCCTCGTCGACGCTGCCCAGGCGGGTGTGGGGCACCGACTTCTTCTGCAGCTTCTTGTCGTAGAGCGCGAGGTAGAGCAGGTCCTTGTAGCGCGCGGCGCCGCGCGCGACGACGTTCTCCTTCGAAACACCGAGCCTCTTCATGCGCGCTCCTCCTTCGTCGATTCGGCGCTCCTCCTTCCGCTCGGAGGGCGAGCCCGACTATGCCGCAGGCGCGGCCGTCTTGGACCTCAATTCGAGCTCGGGCGCGCGGCGACGGGCGTCGATCGTCGCTCGCGAGCGCGGCCGGTCCGGCGCGCGCAAACCCAGGCGGACGGCGCGCTCGCCTCGTGACGCCGGACGCGCCATCGTCCCGGGCCGATGGGCGAAGCGCTGCCCCCGCGGATCCGGAAGGCGAGGACGCTGCTGATCGAGGCGCTGAGGCTCCTCGACCTTCACGGCACGATGCGCGTGCGGAGGCGCGACGACCACCAGGGGCTCGCCTACGTCTTCACGATCACGATCCCGGAGGACGAGGCCGCGAGCGCGCGGGAGCTGCGGCGAGAGAGCCTCCGCCGCCGGTGACGATGGGCCCGAGGACCCCACGAGCGCGCGCCGTCAGCGCGTCGTCTCGATCGGCGTGACCTTCCCGTCGCCGTCGACGCCGAGGGCCCAGACGCCCGCGGTCGTGCCGACGAGGACCACCGCCCGTCCCTCGCGCGACCAGCCCCGGATCTCGAGGAGGGTGCTGCGCTCCGAGACCCGGCCGTCCTGGATCCGATCGTCGAAGAGCACGACGTCCTCGGCCGAGGCGATGTGCTCGATCGGCGCGAGGCGCATGCGCAGCCCGCCTCGCCGCCCGGCGCGCCACACGAGGAGGAGCTTCCCGTCGAGCGGGAGGGCGAGCGGCGCGAACTTGGGGAGGAGCTCGACGTTGTGCTGGAAGACGTCGTCGAGATCGACCTCGTGCTTCTCGCAGCCGGCGGCCGTGCAGCGCTCGAGCGAGATCGATCCCGTGCCGCCCGCGCGCACCCGCTGGTCGAGGAGGAAGGCCTCCTTGCCCGAGCAGCCGAACGCGCCGTCCCCGGCCGGGACGAGCGGCGACCAGCGATCCCCCGAGTCGATCGCGATCGCGGATCCCATCGAGCCGTACGCGAGCACGAAGAACGCCTCGCGCGTCCGGCAGCCCTCGAGCGACTCGAGCGCGCCGAGCTTGTCGATCGCGCCGAGCTCGACGCCGGGCCCGAGCGGCGCGCCGGACGGCAGGATCCGCGCGACCGAGAGCGCGCCGGCGTTCGTGCCCCAGACGAGGTTGTCCTCGAGCAGCGCCACCTGTCGATCGTCGCCGACGCCCTCGAGCGGGAACGGCGTGCGCGAGGGCGCGGCGCCGCGGTCCGCGCGCAGCAGGACGAACTTCGAGGCGCGCCGATCGTAGCCGGCGAGGCCGATCGATCCGTCCGCGCGCGCGAAGGCGCCGTAGCTCGGCATCTCGGCGACGAGCTCGCCCGTCGCGCGGAAGATCCCGGCTTGACCGCCGCCGGCGAAGAGGAGGGGCGCGGCGCCGGGCTCGGCGCCGCCGAGCAGCGAGAGCGAGCTCTCGTCGAGCGGCGGAGGGAGCGCCGCGCAACGGAACGTGGCGCCGTCGAGCGCGCAGAGCCGCCCCTCGCCGCGCTGCCTGGCGCCGTCGACGAGCAGGCGGAGCGTCGGGCCGGAGACGCGGTCCGTCCGCAGGCTCGCGAGCGGGAGCCGCGATCTCGAGAACGGAGCGACGCCCGCGAGCGCGTCGACGTCCAGCCACGCCGGCGCCGCGGCGCCGGCTTCGCCCGCGCTCGACGCGTACCCCTCCTTCGCCGCCTCGGCCCAGAGCTCGTCGACCGCCGCGTACACGGACGCGCCGCGCGGGTCTCCGAGGACGTGGCCCAGCCGTTCGGCGAGGGACGCCGCGTCGCGGACGTCCTCGTCGGCGGCGCCGGAGCGGCGCTTGGACTCGTGCAGCGCGTGGGCGTGCGTCGCGCAGCGCGCCGGCCACGGGTTCATCGAGGGCGGCGCCACGGCGAGCCGCAGCTCCATCCGCCGATAGGCGACGCTCGGCGCCACGCCGGCGGGGCTCCCGCCGAGGAGGCACTCCTCGAGCGCGCGGAAGGCGGCGGCCTCCTTCTCGCGCTCGGCGGACGCGGCGACGCGGAGGCCGAGCGCGGTCCCGCCCGCGCCGACGACGAGCACGCCGAGGACCGCGACGACGACGGGCCAGCGACGCGGCTTGACGCGGGCGAAGTCGGCCGAGAGCGGGCCGCTCGGCGGACCGAGCTCCGGCGAGATCGCCGCCCCCGCGCGGAGCGCCTCGCGCGCGGCCCCCATCCGCGCGACGTCCCCGAGCGAGATCACGGCGAGGACGAGCGCGACGAACGAGAGCGCGCCGCCGGCGATCCCGGCGACCGAGCCGGTGAGCAGCGCGAAGACGGACGCCGCCGCCGCGAGCGGGCACGAGACGATCCCGAGGATCGCGAGGGCGAGCCGGCCCGAGCGCACGCCGACGGCGCCGGAGAGGGCCGCCAGCCCCAAGACACCGTGACCGACCGCGAGGAGACCGCCGGTCGTGCCGCGCGTCGCGAGGAGCAGGCGCGCCATGAGCACGAACATGAGCAGCGCGACGACGACCAGGCCGATGCACGCCGCGTTGACGAGGAGCGTCGGCGCGAAGCTCGCCGACTCGTCCTGCTCCGGCCCTCGACCGTGAGGCGGCGGAGGCGGGCCGTGAGCGTGATGCGGAGGCGGGCCGTAAGCGTGATGCTGCGGAGGACCCGGGTGGCGCGGCGGACCGTGATGCATCGCCGGGTGCTCTACCGCAGAGACCGATCGAGCACGAGCGTGGAGGTCCGAATTTCGTCGGCTCGGGCTCGATCGCCCCGCCCCCTCCGCGCGCGCGGGTCGGCCGGCGGAGGCGGGGTCGGCCGGACCGCCGACCGGCGCGACGGACGCGCTCGACGCGAACGTCCGCGCTCCGCCTCGATCGAGGCGCGCGCGGCCTCACGTTGACCAAGCGGCGACCGGCGTCGCCCCCTCGAGGCTCCCGATGACGACGTTCTTCTCCCGGGCGCTCCGCTCGCCGAACTACCGTCTCTTCTTCGGCGGCCAGGTGGTGTCGCTCATCGGTACGTGGATGCAGTCGGTCGCGGAGTCCTGGCTCGTCTATCGGCTCACGGGCTCGGCCGCGCTGCTCGGGCTCATCGGCTTCTGCAACCAGATCCCGGTCTTCTTCCTCGCGTCGGTCGGCGGCGTGCTCGCCGACCGCCACCCGCGGCGGAGCATCCTCGTCGCGACGCAGAGCTCGGCCATGGTCCTCGCGTTCATCCTGGCCGCGCTCACGCTGTCCGGCCGGATCGCGGTGGGGCACCTCTTCGTGCTCGCGACGCTCCTCGGGGTCGTCAACGCGATCGACCACCCGACGCGGCAGTCGTTCGTCGTCGAGCTCGTCGACGAGGAGCACCAGATGAACGCCATCGCGCTCAACTCGTCGATCATGAACGCCGCCCGCGTCGTCGGGCCGGCGCTGGCCGGGCTGCTCGTCGCGGCCGTCGGCGAGGGCCTCTGCTTCTTCCTCAACGGCGTGTCGTTCATCGCGGTCATCGGCGGCCTGCTCGCGATGCGCGCGCTGCCTCCGCCGCCGCCGCGCCCGGCGCAGTCGCCGCTCCGTCACGTCGTCGAGGGGTTCCGGTTCGTCCTCGGCAACGCCCCCGTCCGCGCGTCGATGCTCCTCCTCGCCACGGTGAGCCTGTGCGGGACGCCGTACATCGTGCTCATGCCGATCTTCGCGGACCGCGTCCTCGGCGGCGGCGCGGGCACGCTCGGGCTCTTGATGGGCGCGTCCGGGATGGGCGCGCTCACGTCCGCGCTCCTGCTCGCGCGCCGGCGCCGGCTGCAGGGGCTGCTCCGGCGCTGGATCGTGCCCGGCAGCGTGAGCTTCGGTACGGCGTTGATCGCGTTCTCCTGGTCGCGGAGCTTCCCGCTCTCGTGCGTGCTGCTCGTGGCGACGGGCGCCTCGATGATGATGCAGATCGCGGCGACGAACACGCTCATCCAGGCGATGTCGCCGAACGCGCTCCGCGGGCGCGTCATGGCGGTCTACGCGATGATGTTCCTGGGCGTCGCGCCGATCGGCGCGCTCGCGGCGGGCGCCCTCGCCGCGAAGATCGGCGCGCCCGCGACCCTCACCGCCGGGGGGGCCGTCTGCCTGCTCGCCGGCCTCGGCTTCTGGCGCAAGCTGCCCGACCTCACCGCGAAGGCGCGCGCGCTCGTCCTCGGCGCCGCCGAGGCCTCCGAGGCCCTCGCGCGCTCGGCCGCGAAGGACGCCGGCGCGCGCCTGGGAGCTCCGCCGTGAGGGGCGGGCTCCGGGGCCGAGGGGCCCGAATGCTCACGCTCGGGGCGGAGGAGCTTGCCTCGGCACCGCCCAGCGACTAGTTAGACGCGCCCCCATGCAGCTAAGAAACGTGGCGATCGTCGCGCACGTCGACCACGGCAAGACAACGCTCGTCGACCACATGCTCAAGCAGGCCGGTACGTTCCGCGAGAACGAGGCCGTCGCCGATCGCGTCATGGACTCGAACGATCTCGAGCGTGAGCGCGGCATCACCATCCTCGCGAAGAACACGAGCGTCCGCTGGAAGACGAAGGACGGCGAGGTCATCAAGATCAACGTCGTCGACACGCCGGGCCACTCGGACTTCGGCGGCGAGGTCGAGCGCACGCTGATGATGGCGGACGCCGCCATCCTCCTGGTCGACGCCGCCGAGGGGCCCCTCCCCCAGACGCGCTTCGTCCTGACGAAGTGCCTCCAGCTCGGCTTCCCGGTCATCGTCGTCATCAACAAGATCGACCGCCAGGACGCCCGGCCCGACGAGGTCCTCAACGAGATCTTCGATCTGTTCATCGATCTCGAGGCGTCGGACGCCCAGACCGATTTCCCGGTCCTGTACGCGATCGGCCGCGACGGCGTCGCGAAGACGTCGCTCGAGGATCCGTCGACGAACCTCCAGCCGCTGTTCGACATGATCCTCGCGAAGGTGCCGCCGCCGAAGGGCGATCCGGCGGCGCCTCTCCAGATCGTCGTCAACAACATCGACCACGACGAGTACGTCGGCCGCCTCGCCATCGGCCGCATCACCGCGGGCACGATCAAGGCCAACCAGCCCGTGGGCGTCCTCAAGGACGGCACGAAGGCGAAGGCCGCCATCAAGGTGCTCTCGACGTTCGAGGGGCTGAAGCGCACCGTGACCTCGGAGGCCCAGGCCGGCGAGATCATCGCCATCGCCGGGATCGAGGACATCGACGTCGGCGACACGATCACCGATCTGTCCGAGGGCTGGGAGGGCCGCGCGCTCCCCCGGATCGTCGTCGAGCAGCCGACCATCAAGATGCGCGTCGGCGTGAACACGTCGCCCCTCGCCGGCAAGTGCAAGCAGTCGAAGTTCCTCACGAGCCGGCAGCTCCGCGAGCGCCTCGTCCGCGAGACGCGGAAGAACCTCGCGCTCAGGTTCGAGGACACGGACTCGCCCGACACCTTCACCGTCCTCGGCCGCGGCGAGCTGCAGCTCGGCATCCTCGTCGAGACGATGCGCCGCGAGGGCTACGAGGTGCAGCTCGGCAACCCCGAGGTCATCACCAAGGAGATCGACGGCGTGCCTCACGAGCCGTACGAGCTCTGCGTCATCGACGTGCCCGAGGGGTTCATCGGCGTCGTCACCGAGCGCCTCGGCCAGCGCCGCGGGCGCATGACCAAGATGACGAACCACGGCCACGGCCGCGCGCGCCTCGAGTTCCGCGTCCCGAGCCGGGCGCTCATCGGCTTCCGCGGAGAGTTCCTCACGTCGACGCGCGGCACCGGCCTCCTCACCACCGTCTTCGACGGCTGGGAGCCGTGGGGCGGCGCGATGGCGAAGCGGCAGCTCGGCGCGATCGTCGCCGACCGCCCGGGCGTCGCCACGCCGTACGCGATGAACCATCTCCAGGCGCGCGGGGAGTTCTTCATCTCCCCCGGCGTCGAGGTCTACGAGGGCATGATCGTGGGCGAGCACAACCGCCCGAGCGACGCCGACTGCAACCTCGTCAAGGAGAAGAAGCAGACGAACGTGCGCAACCACGGCAAGGACGAGAACGTCATGCTGGCCGTGCCGCGCACGCTCACGATCGAGACCGCGATGGAGTGGATCGACGCCGACGAGCTCGTCGAGGTCACCCCCGACGCGGTCCGCGTCCGCAAGCAGATCCTCGCGATCAACAAGCGCCCGCGGCGCTCCGAGGCGATCGAAGAGGCCGGCGCGCGCGGGATCTCGAGCTTCCCGGCCGCCATCGAAGAGTGATCGGCCGCGCGTCGGGGAGCCCTCGCCGCCCGGATCCGCGCCGGCGACGAGGCTCGCCGCGGCGCGCCGCTCGATCGGGGCGCGCCCCTCGCCGGCTCGATCCGCGCCGGCGACGAGGACTCGCCGCGGCGCGCCGCTCGATCGGGGCGCCCTCGCCGCGGCAGGCGATCTTTACCTCAGCCAATAAATGAATTTGATTTTCACTATCATTAATACGATGACTCCGCCGTCCCCCCGCGCCCCTCGAAGGAGCAGCCCATGCCCTCGCCCTCGGTTCCATCGCGATCGCCCCTCCGTCTCCTGGCCTCGTCGGTCTCCGCGACCCTCGCGCTCCTCGTCGCGTGCAGCGCGGATCCCGAGCGCGTCGACGGAGACGCTCCGGACGCGTCGAGCCAGGCGGACGCGCGCGCGCGCGACGGCCGCGCCGGCGACGAGGGCGGCGGCGGCGGCGCGACCGACGACGACGCGGCGACGGGCGACGGCGGCGACGCGGAAACCCCGAGCGACGCCGGCGACGGAGGCTGGGAGCCCGTCCCCGGCGCGCCGTGCGCGGTCGTCGGCGAGATCTACGAGCGGCCCTGCGGCGACAAGTGCGGGAAGGAGACGGCCTCCTGCAGCCCGAGCAAGGTCGTGACCGGCTTCGGTCAGTGCGTCGAGCCGGACGACGCGTGCGTGCCCGGCGCGACCGAGCCGAGCACCGCGTGCGGCTACTGCGGGACGACCAGCCGGACGTGCAGCGCGGCGTGCGCGTGGGTCGCGGAGCCGTGCCAGGGCGAGGTCACCGCCCCCGATCGCTGCCTCGCCGGCACGACCGAGGCGCGGACCGAGGGCTGCACCGGCGGCGTGACGCGGCCGTGGACGTGCAACGCGAGCTGCGCGTGGGATCCGCCGGCGATCTCCTGCGAGGAGGCCTCGCGCATCCTCACCCTCGGCGGCGCGGTCGGCGCGACGACGTCGCGGGACTTCACCCAGCTCGACGAGAAGATCAAGCGGCTCACGGCCGGCAGCGCGCCGTGCACCGTCTCGAGCATCACCGACTCCCACTACCTCTACGTCGAGCTCCGAAACCCGAACGCGACCGCGGCCAAGGTCGACGTCGGCGTGAGCACCGTCGCGGGCCAGCCCAAGCCGAGCGTGCTCGTCGCGGCGTACGCGAGCGTCCCCCCGGACGCCGCCGCGCGGCGGCTTTGCCTGAGCGGCGCCGAGCTGTCGTGCAACAGCAACCTGGCGTACGCGGCCTGCCTCTTCGGCGCGAAGAGCCCGACGGTCGACCCCGGCGGCTCGGTGTGGATCTACGTCGGCAACTTCCAGGGCGCCGACGCGCCGGTCACGTTCAACCTCTCGGCCACCGTCACGTCGCTGTGACGTCCGCCGCGATCCACGACGCGCGGCCGCCGCGGCGAGACCGCCGGGGGTCATGAAGCGGCGCGGTCGCTCCCTCCTCCGCCTCGCCCCGCGCGTCGTCGTCGCCGGCGCGCTCGGCGTCGCCTGCGCGGTCGGCGAGACCGGCGAGGCCGCGGGGGATCGCTCGGGCGTCGACGGAGGATCGAACGACGGCGTCACCGTCCCCGAGGGCGGCCCGAGCGGCTCGTCCGACGGCGGCCGCGGCGACGGCGGGGGCGACGAGGACGGCGTCGACTACGGGCCGCCGGGGCCGATCGGACCGCCGACCGGCTCGGCCTGCTCCAAGCCGGGCGAGGAGTTCGTGCACACGTGCGGTCAGTGCGGGCGGCAAGTCGCCGTCTGCCTCGACGGCGCGGTCGGCCCCTACGGCCCGTGCCGCGACGAGAAGCGCGGCCCCGATCACTGCATCCCCGGCGTCGCGTCGACGGAGACGTGCGGCTACTGCGGGACGAAGATCCGCGCCTGCCGCAACGACTGCACGTGGACGGAGACGAAATGCAAGGGCGAGACCGTCGCCGAGGATCGCTGCGTGCCCGGGACGGTCGAGCGGCGGCTCGCGGACTGCGACGACGGCGAGAAGCGAACGTACACGTGCGCCGACACGTGCGCCTGGGCCGCGCCGAGCGCCTGCGCCCCGAGCCCGTGACCGCGGGGCGCTTCGACCCCGCACGCCGCGATCGGAGCGAGCCCGGGTCGAGCCCGCGTTGTCCGGCGCCTCACCCCGGGTCGAGCGCGAGGCCGGACGCCTCGAGGATCTGGTTCTGGATCCTGCGCGCCTGGATCGCCCCGTCGAACTCCCGCTCGACCCGGAGCCGGCCCGCGCGTCCCTGCGCCTCGCGGAGCTCCGGATCGCGGAGGTAGCGGACCATCTCGCGCGCGAGCGCCTCGGAGTCGCCCGCGCGCACGAGCGTCCCCGTCGTCCCGCCCTGGAGCATCTCCGAGACGCCGCCGACGTCGAAGGCGATCACCGGCTTGCTCAGGGCCATCGCCTCGATGACCGCCCGCGGGAGCGGATCGGCGTAGACGCTCGGGACGACGGCGACGTCGAAGTCGGCGGCGTAGGGCTTGATGTCCGCGCAGAAGCCGAGGAAGCGGAACTTGTCGTCGAGCCCGAGCGACGAGACCAGCGCCCGGCACTCGGCGAGGTGATCGGGCCGGATGTCCTCCGGCGTGTCGCCGAGCACGGCGAAGAACGCGCGGCGCCGCTCGTCCTCGCTCATCGACGCGAGCGCGATCCGGGCCGCCTGGATCATCTCGACGTAGCCCTTGCGCGGGAGGATGCGGCCCTGGCTCCCGAAGACGACCGCGTCCGCCGGCAAGCCGAGCTCCTGCTTCAGGCGCGGCGCGATCCCCGCGACGTCGAACTCGTCGGTGTCGAGCGCGTTGTGGATCACGCGGACCTTCTCCGGGCAGTGCGGGAAGAGGCCCGCGCTCGCCTTCGAGACGCACACGATCCGCGCGACGCCTCGGCTCGCGGCGAGCCGGTCGTGCAGGCCCCGCACGGCCTTCGGCAGCGAGGTGTAGCGCACGTGCCAGAGGACCGGGACGCCCGTCGTCCAGGCGAGCAGCCCGCCCGCGAAATCGGCGTTGGTCCCGTTGCAGTAGACGAGATCGTAGGCGCCGCGGCGGATCAACGTCGTGAGGCGCGCCATCGCGCGCCCGGCGCGGAGCACGTTGACGGCGCCGCGCGCGCCGCGGACGTGCGCGGGGGCGTCGAAATCCTCGCGCGCCATCGGCCGGTCGCGCGGCTCGATCGGGTTCTCGACGAGGTCGGGCTCGAAGAGCAGGTCGTCGGTGACGCCGCGGCTCGCGTAAAGCTCGCTGATCACGCCGGGCCGCGGCAGGACCACCGAGCGGTGGACGACCTCGGGATCGAGGAAGCGCAGGATGTAGAAGAGGCTCCGGCCGGGACCGCCGTTGCGCGCGGTGTCGTTGATGAACAAGACGCGCGCCTTGCGGCGGGCGCGGACGAGCGGGATCCGTCCGTCGTCCGAGGGCGCGGGCGACGTCGCGGAGGAGTGGGAACTTTCGCGGACCCCCAGCGACATGGGAGGCCTCCGTTACACCAGGCCCGGGTCCCCGGCAAACACAGGCGCGACGGCGGCGGCGCGCGCCCTCGTCCCGGCGCGCAGGCCGAGCGCCGGCGCGGGGCAGGCCGAGCGAGACCTACCGCCCCGCCCCGGGAGCCTGTAGAACCCGGTCGCCCATGCGCCGCCCCCCCGCAGACGCGCGAGCTCAGCCTTACCAGGAGCTCCGGCGGTGAAGAAGCGAGGGATCGCGCGGACCGCGCTGCTCGTCCTGCCGGCGCAGGTCGGCTTCCGCGCGCTCGAGGCGACGCTCCCTCTGCTCTACGCGTACTGGTTCGGGCGCGGCGACGCCACCGACGTCTACTACTTCGCGTGGGCGGTGTTCGCGTTCGCCGGGTCGCTCGTCTTCTCGATGCACCAGGACTCGTCGCTCGTGCCGATCCTCGCCGAGGAGCGCCTCGCGCGCCCCGAGGGGCTCGCGCGCCTCCGCGGCTCGCTCCTCGCGCACACGTGGCTCGTCGGCGGCCTCATCGCGCTCGTCGTCGGCGTCGGCGCGCTCGTGTGGTTCCGCGTCCGCTACGACGACGCCGCGTTCGGCGTCGCCGCGCGCATGGTGCCGCCGTTCTCGCTCTACCTCGTCGCGATGAGCACGCGCACGTTCTTCAGCACGCTGTGCGTCGTGGAGCGGCAGTTCTTCATCCAGCCGATCGCGAGCTTCGTCGGCATGCTCGTCAACGTGGGGATCCTCGCCTCCACGCACTCGAGCGCGGGGATCGCCTTCGTGCCGGTCGCCTCGCTCGCCGGCGAGGTGGTCGCCGCGTCGGTGCTCGCCGCCTTCGCGGTGCGCGCGCTCGACCTGCGGATCGCGCTCTGCTTCGACCGGCCGCCCGCGCTGATGGCCTTCGCGCGCCTCGCCTCCTCCGAGGTCGGCGGCGGCGCGGTCACCCGGGTGAACCCGGTCGTCGATCAGCTCATGGCGGGGCTCACGGCCGTGGTCGGCGGCGGCACGATGCTGCGCTACTCGGGCGACGTCGCGACGCTGCCGACGTCGCTCCTGCAGGCCGCGCTCCTGCCCGTCCTAATGAGCCACCTCTCCGACGACTTCGCGCGGCGCGACCTCGTCACGATCCGGCGCACGGTCCACCGCGCGCTCGCGAGCGTCTGCGGGCTGCTCCTCGCCGCGTCCGTCCTCCTCTTCGCGGTCCGGCGCCCGTTGCTCCGTTTCGTCTTCCTCCACGGCCAGATGGACGAGGCCGGCGTCGAACGGATGGCCGAGCTCCTCCCGTACCACCTCGTGGGGCTCGCGCCGTTCGGCGCGCTCCTCGTGCTCGCGCGGGCCCACGTCGCGACGAAGAACGGCGCGATCATGATCTCGATGGGGATCCTGAACGCGGGCACCAACGTCGTCGGCAACCTCGTCCTCGTCCGCGTCTTCGGGCTCGAGGGCATCGCCCTCTCGACGTCCCTCGTCCAGCTCGTCGTCGCGGTCATCTTCTGGTTCCGCTTCCGGAGGCGGCTCGCCGAGCTCGAGGCGGCGCCGTCCGAGGCGAAGCGCGGGGAGGCGGCGTGAGCGTCGTCCACGTCGTCTCCGCCGGCGAGGTCGGCGGCGCCGAGCGCATGCTCGTCGACCTCGCGGCGCCGCGCGCGACGGCGACGCGCGCCCACTCGGTCGCGCTGTTCACGCCGAGCGACGCCCTCCGCGCGCTCTTCCGCGACGCCGGCCTCGACGTCGACGATCGCGGGCCCGTCCGCGAGGGGCCGCTCCCGTACCTCGCGAGCGCGCTCGGGCCCGGCGACGTCCGGTGGCTGTCCGGCGTGCTCGAGCGCCGGCGCGCGACCGTCGTCCACCTCCACACCTTCGCCTCGCAGGTCCTCGGCACGCGCGCCGCGCGGCGCGCCGGCGCCCGCGTCGTCCGCACCGAGCACTCGACGCGGGTCTACGACGATCCGAGCTGCTGGCCCTTCTCGCGCTGGTCGCTCCGGCGCGCCGACGCCGTCGTCTTCATCAGCGAGCACGTCCGCGCGGTCGCGACCGCGCGCGCGGGCCGGCTCCTCGCCGAGGGGGCGAAGACGTCGCTCGTCTACAACGGCGTCGACACCGCGCGCTTCGCGCCGCGCGCGCGCGGGCCCGCGCCGGCGTCCGACGAACGACGGCCGGTGCGCTTCGTCGCGCTCGGGCGGCTCGACCGGCGCAAGGGCCTCGATCTCGCGCTCCGGGCGCTCGCCGAGGTCCCCGACGCCGAGCTCGACGTGGTCGGGGCCGGGGACGAGCGCGCCTCGCTCGAGGCGCTCGCCGGGCGCCTCGGCCTCTCGACGCGCGTGCGCTTCGCCGGGCACGCCGGCGACGTCCGCGACGCGATCGCGGCGTCGGATCTCGCGCTCTCGAGCGCGCGCCAGGAGGGCCTCGGCGTGGCGCTCCTCGAGGCCATGGCGATGGAGCGCGCGGTGGTCGCCCTGCCGACGGGCGGGATCCCGGAGATCGTCCGCGACGGCGCGACGGGCTGGCTCGCCGCCGAGCGGAGCCCCGAGGCGCTCGCGCGCGCGATGCGAAGCGCGATCGCCGCCGGCGCGGCCGAGCGGCGCCGCCGCGGCGGCGCGGCCCGCGCGCGCGTCGTGGAGACGTTCTCCCTCGACGCGATGCGAGCCGGCTACGAGGCGGTCTACGCGCGCCTGGAGCGTCTCGTCGCCGAGCGGGGCGCGTCGAGCCCGCCGTGAGCCTCCGTTTCGGGCCCCGCCGACCGTGACGGTCGGTCACGGCGAGGCAGATCGCCACGAGTTTTCCTCAGTTTTCCCCAGGCTCGGTGAAAGCTGTGGAGCGGGGAGGCGCGCGATCAGCGGACGCCGGCGCAGCGGATCGGGAGCACGTAGAGCGTCCCCGGATCGCCGCCGCGCTCGGTCGTGATGTACGCGGTCGTGTTGTCCTTGCCGCCGAACGCGACGCCGGTGGGCCGCGCGTCGGGGAACGGGATCTCGCCCCACTTCTTGCCGGCGGGGCTGATCACCTCGACGCGGCCGTTCACGCCGTCGCCGTTCTCCGCGATCCAGAGGTTGCCCGCGACGTCGATCGCGATGCCGGTCGGGTTGTCGGTCGTCGTGAAGTCGAGGAGCTGCGGGTTCTTCGCGACGCCGTCGGCGTCGACCGTGTACCGCGTGACGCGCCTCGCGTCGAAGAACCCGACGTAGAGCGCCGACTCGTCGCGCGACAGCGCGATGCCGTCGGCTCGGTTCTGATCGCCCCCGACGAAGGTGGTGATGGTCGTCACGCCGCCGTCCGGGGCGAGCCGATAGATCCCCGTGCTGGCGCCCGACTGGAACGCCGGATCGGTGAAGTAGACGAAGCCCTTCGACGACCCGACGGCGTCGTTCGGGCTGTTCGCCGGCCCGCCGTCGAAGCCGGTCGGGGAGCCGCCGTCGAGCAGCATGCGGAGGACGCCGCCGCCGCCGCTCGTCCGCGCGAGCGTGGTGTAGAGGTAGCCCCCCGCCGTGGCGTTCCCGATGGGGAGCGCGGCCGCGTTTTCGGTCGCGCGGAAAGGGACGGCCGCGCCGCCGTCCGGCCCCGTGCGGACGATCCGCTGCGAGTTGACCTCGGAGTAGACGAGCGCGCCGCCGTCCGAGCCGTCGTCGATGAACTGCGGGCCGTCGAGGAACAACCCGGTGCCGATCGCCTTGAGGGCGGCGAACGGCACGGTGACCACGCCTCCGTCGGCGGGACCGCCGTCGGCGGTCAGCGGGTTGCCGGCGCACGCGGGCTCCTCGTCGCCGCCGTCGCCGGCGTCCCCCGCGTCGCTCGCGCCGCCGTCTTCCTTCCCGGAGTCGGTCCCCTGGCCGCCGCCGTCGGCGGATCCGCCGTCCTCCGCGCCGCCGTCTTCCTCGTCGGTCCCCGGCGGCGTGGCGTCGTCGCTGCACGCGTAGGCGTAGAAGACCAGGGGAAGCGCGGCCAAGACGAGAGCGAGACGACGGCGTTGAGACGACATGGGTGTCCTCCAGCGAAGCGATCGGGTCTCCCCGGTCCTTCGATGTTACCCCGCGTCGGATCGCGGGCGGAAGTCACGTGCGGCCTCGAGCATCCCCGCCGCCACGGCGTCCATCAAGGAGGCGAACGCGGCGTCGTCGAAGTTGGCCCCGCTCGTCAGCCAGTCGACGTGCCGGGTGTCGGCGCCCGGGGCGGGGGCTGCGCCGCCGGATCGCGCCGCCCCCTCGACCTCGACCTCGGCCGCGATCTCGCCCTGGCGCGCCGCCTCCCACGCCGGGGAGCCGAGCGCGTCGCGCGCCGGCCTTCCGCGCAGGCGGTCCAGCACGCCCGACCAGAGGCGCCGCCGGCCCGACCGCTCGGGCGACGGGTAGTGGCCGAGGACGTCGAGGTGATCGGCGGTCCCGGCCCAGACGATCTTGCCCCACGCCTGCGAGCGCGTCGGGACGACGCCGTCGTTGGCGCGCGCGGACGGGAGCGCCCCGAACGCGCGTGCGAGCGCGTCGAGCTCGCCCGTCTCCGTCGCCGAGCACGGGTAGCGGCCGTCGACGCGCGAGGTGATCCCGTAGAGCGTCGTGAAGAGCGCCGAGGAGACCGCGCGCCACGGGCTGAGCAAGGCGCGCGCGAGCTTGCGCGCCGACGGGGGAGGCGCCATGGCGCAGGTCGAGAGGTACGCGACGCCGGGGCGGTCCTCGACCCCCGAGAGGAACAGGTCCATCGCCTCCGGCGTGAGCTGGATGACGGCGCCCTGGTCCTGGGTGATCGCGTCGAGGTAGTCGCGCACCTCCCGGCTCGACGCCGGCTCGAGCGCCTTCATCAGCGCGTCGGTGGTGCGGTCGAGCACCTTGAGCTCCACGCCCAGCACGGAGCGATCGAGCTGCCCGAGCGCGACGACGAGCGCGCTCGCGGCCGCGAGCGGCGGCGCCCCGAGCGACAGGGCGATGAAGGTGAGCGCGCTGACCGCGTAGAGCATCCGCTGCCCGCTCACGGTCGCGAAGAAGCCCGCGAGCGGGGTGCCACGGTGCGGCGTGCTCATCGTGGTGATGCTGCACAGGCGCCCGAGCCACGCGAGGCGCTCGGGCTCGATCGGCAGCCTGGCGCTCGGGGAGGCGGCGAGCCGCGCGTCGAGCCCGCCGGTCGAGTGCCCGAGGAGGTGGATCGGCCCCTCCTCTCCGTGCTCGTGACGCGCGGTCGCGGCGACGAGCTCCGCGAGCCGGACCGCGCGCCTGCGGATCGACGCGGTGGGCGCGACGTCGACGACGTGCGCCTCGAGCTCCTCGCCGGCGGCCTCGAAGCGCTCGGCGAGCGCGCGCTCGACGTGCGCGAAGTAGTCGTAGCTCACGAGCTTGCCGAATCCGAACAGGCCCGGGGTCAGATAGAGTCGGTGACGCACACGATCGTCGCTACCACGGTCGGTCGCCCGAGCGCGAGCGCTCCACGCCCCTCGCCGCGATCGCGCGCGCCGATCGCCTCCCGCCGAACGCTCCGTTCGGCGCGCGCTCACGGGCCGCGACGGCGCGACGGCGATCCCGCGGCGGCGCCGGGCGCGCGCGTTGGCGGCGCGCGACGGACGCGGTAGCAGCCCCGCATGCCGTCACGCCTCCCGCCCTTCGAGCCCGACCTCGCGCGCGCGTCGACGCTGCCCGCGCTCGCTTACACCGACGCGGCGATCCTCGCGGCGGAGCGCGAGCGCATCTTCCGCCGAACGTGGCAGCCGATCGCGCACGCCGCCGACGTCGCGACGCCCGGCTCGTACGTGACCGGCGAGATCGACGGCGCGCCGGTCGTCGTCACGCGCGACGCGGGCGGCGTCCTCCGCGGCTTCCACAACGTGTGCCGCCACCGCGCCGGTCCGGTCGCGCTCGGCAAGGGCGCGCGCAAGTCGCTCACCTGCAAGTACCACGGCTGGACGTACGCGCTCGACGGCGCCCTGGTCACCACGCCGGAGCTCGGCGACGTCCGGGACTTCGATCGGAGCTGCCACGGGCTTTCGCCCGTGCGCGCGTGCGCGTGGGGACCGCTCGTCTTCGCGAACCTCGACGCGGACGCGGAGCCGCTCGAGGGCGTGCTCGGCGCGATCCCGGACGAGACCGCGGGCGCGCGCCTGGGCGACATGAAGCTCGTCGCGCGCAAAGACTACGAGATCGCGTGCAACTGGAAGACCTACGTGGACAACTTCCTCGAGGGCTACCACCTGCCGACGGTGCACCCCGGGCTCTCCAAGGAGCTCGACTACGACGCCTACCGCGTCGAGACCCACCGCCTCTATTCGGCGCAGATCGCGCCCATCCGACGCGCGCCGAAGGAGCAGGCCGGGGCACGACAGTACGCGCCGCCGGGCGAGGGCAAGCTCGAGGCGCTCTACTACTGGGTCTTCCCCAACTGGATGCTGAACGTCTATCCAGACAACATGTCGCTCAACGTCGTGCTCCCGCTCGGCGTCGGCCGGACGCTGACGGTGTTCGAGTGGTTCCGTCACGACGGCGCGACGGCCGACGAGATCGAGCGCACGATCCGCTTCAGCGACGGCATCCAGCTCGAGGACATCGAGATCTGCGAGGCCGTTCAGCGCGGCCTCGCCTCGGGCTCGTACGAGGCCGGACGCTTCTCGGCGCTGCGCGAGAACGGCGTCCACCACTTCCAGGCCCTGGTGCACGCGTACCTCACGGCGGGCACGACGGCGGGCGCGCGCTGACGCGTCGTCGGTTCGGTCCCGAGTTCCCGCCGGCGCGCGGCCCCGGCGTCCGCCGCGTCGCGCACAGCGAACCCTGCTTCTCATCGGCGTCCTGCACCGCGCGCCGCCTCGATCCGCCTTCGACGTCGCCGGAGCGACGTCGTTCGGCCAGATCCAGGCGCAGATCCAGCACTTACAGGGATCTCACGGGTCCCTGAGAGCCTACATTAAGCTGCGTTCAATAAACGGCTGGGATCATTCGAGTTACACGAGGCGCTCGAGCGCTTCCGTTGTGGATAACTAGAGACAGCGTCTCACATTTTTTCCGTCTCCGTTCAGTTTGGGGTCGACGCGCCGCCCTGGTGCATCGTATTCCCTGGGGCGCGCGTAGCTCAGTACGCGCCCCCCAGGAGGGTCTCGTCCCCTGGGGATAACGTGCCGGAGGTGAGAAGTGACGCAGGACGACCGCCCGGCTTGGCTTATGGCTGCATTGGGAGCAGGGCTGACGGCGTTCGTCGCCGTGGCCGGCTGCACGCGTGTCGGGGCGATGGGCTCGGAGCTGATCAAGCACAGCCCGATGGCCGCCCGCGTCCTCGGCGACGCCGCTCCCTCCGAACGCGCTCTCGCCACGGGCGATTCCGTCCAGCTTACCTCCGCGGCCTACCCCCGCGTGGCCTTCGCCTCGATCGACACCGTCGTCGACGATCTGGACGAGGCCGACCGGCCCCTCCCGATGAACGGGCTCTGTCCGGCCAACATGGCGAGCATCGACGACCGCTTCTGCGTCGACATGTACGAGGCGTCGCTGGTCGAGATCCTCCCGGACGGCGAGGAGCGCCCCTACCCGTTCTACCTCCCGGTCGAGGGGCACAGCGTCCGCGCGGTCAGCGAGAAGGGCGTCTACCCGCAGGGGTACATCAGCGGGCGCGAGGCGGCCAAGGCGTGCAAGGCGTCGGGCAAGCGCCTCTGCAAGCCGCAGGAGTGGAAGACCGCCTGCAAGGGTCCGGAGAAGCTCCAGTACGGCTACGACAACAAGCGAACCGTCGGGGTCTGCAACGACCACGGCCGGAGCCCGATCGGCTTCTACTTCATGGCGAACATCCAGAACGGCACCGCGTTCTCCTCGCCGAAGATCATGAACGATCCGCAGCTCAACCAGCTTCCGGGGACGCTCGCCGAGACGGGCTCGCACGAGGGCTGCTCGAACGGCTACGGCGTCTACGACATGGTCGGCAACATCCACGAGTGGGTCGACGATCCGGCCGGGACGTTCCAGGGCGGCTACTACCTCGACGTCGAGAAGAACGGCGAGGGCTGCGGCTACCGCACCGACGCGCACGAGACCTGGTACCGCGACTACTCGACCGGGTTCCGCTGCTGCGCCGACGTCGCGCAGTGAGCCGCGCGGCCGCCCGCGCCCGGGGCGCCGCCGCTCCGGGCGCCCGCGCCCGGTTCGTGGCTCGACCGATCGCGCCCGCTCTGCCATAACCGCGCCTCGATGGCTCGTCCGCTGACCTTCGCTTCGCTCGGCGTGCTCGCGTGGGTCTCCGCCTGCTCGCGCGGCGAGCCGGCGCCGCCCGCTCCGAAGGAGTCCTCGAGCGCCACGACCCTCTCCGGCGCCGTCGCGCCGCCGACCGGCGAGGCCGCGCCGTCGCCCGGCGAGGTCGCGAGCCAGGACGCGGCGGCCCCCGCGTCGCCGGCCGGCCCGCGCAGCCTCGCCGGCAAGAAAGTGCTCCACGTCGGCGACTCGATGGTCGGCGGCGCCTTCGGCCTGACGCGCGCGCTCGAGGCGAAGCTCTCCGCCGAGGGCGCCACGCTCGTCCGGCACACGAAGGTGAGCGAGTCGCTCGTCAGCTTCGACAAGACGCCGACCCTGAAGGACCTTCTCCGGACGCACGATCCGGACATCGTCGTGATCACGCTCGGCGCGAACGACGCCAACGTCCCCTACCCCGAGGCGTACGCGCGCAACGTCGACAACATCGTCCGGCGCGTCGGCGCGCGCGAGTGCTGGTGGATCGGTCCGCCGAGCATCAAGAACGTCCCCGGCCCCGGGCCCAGCGGCGCGGACATGGGGCTCGTCGCCGTCCTCCGCGACCACGCGGGCGGCTGCCGCTTCTTCGACTCGAGCAAGCTCGACCTCGAGCGCACGTCGGACGGGATCCACCCGAACGATCGCGCCGCGGCGAAGTGGGCCGACGCCTTCTGGCAGGAGTTTCACGCGCCCGCGCCGCCGTGAGCGACCGCGTCACGCGGAGCGGGACCGGAGCGACGCGCGACCGGAGCGACGCGCGGTCAGAACTTGTCGGCGACGGCGATCTCACCGCCGCACGGGACGTCGATCGTCTGAGGCTTTGCCCAGCTGCCGAGGCGGACGACGTGCTGGCCGCACTTGACCGTGACGCTCTCCGGCGTCTGGCCGAGCGTCTTGTCGTCGACGAAGATCCGGCGCCCCGGAGACGTCCCCGAGGTCGTCGACGCCCATGCCTTCGGCGATCGCCGGGCTCGGCGGCGCGCCGCTCGCCGACGCCGTCGCGCTCGCCGACGCCGTCGCGCTCGCCGGCGGCGCGCGCCGCTCGCGGACGTCGTCGCGCTCTCCGGCGCGGCGCCAGGCCGGCGCCGTGGCCGGCGCCGGCGGCGCGACGCTCGCAGGGCGCCGTCACGCTCTCCGGCGGCGCGGCGCCCGGGCCGGCGCCACGGCGGCGCGGACGGCTTGCCCCGGTCGGCGTCGCCGAGGCCGTGGTCGCGCGTCCACGGCGTGATTCTTCTGATAGCGCGCACGTACGCGACGACGCCGGCGATGCTCGCCGCGACGCCGACGACGAGGATGAACGCGACGGCCGCGACGCCGCCTCCGCGCGAGGGCCGCGGCGCCGGCGACGATCGGCGCTGGCGCGCCCTCCGCCGTCGGCCGCGACGCGCCTCGCCCGACAGCGAGATCGACGTGGACGGCGCGCCGCCGAAGCGGGCCCGGCGGATGGCCCGGCGGATCCGGAGCGGGCGGCGGCGTTCACCGCGCCGGTTTGTGCGGCGGCATCTTTCGCCCAGTCGACGTCGTGTGCGGGCGTCGCGGGGAGGCAGGCGGCGGCTCGGCGCCGGCGTAACTCGCCTTGACCGGGCTGTCGGGCATCGCCAGCGTCTGCGTGAGCGGCGTCGGCGTGGGCGCGAAGCGCGGGCGTCGCGGCGGCGGCCCGCCGGGCATTCGCGTGGGCGGCGCAGCGGGTCGGCGCGAGCGGCGCGATCGTCGGCGCCTCGGCCCTCTCGACGAGCTCGCGCACCGTCGCGCGGAAGTCTCCGAGCGGCGCCGCGCCGCCCATCGGCGCGGGCGCCGCCGGGATCCGCCCGATCCCGCGCGCGCCGGCGCTCGCGTCCTCCGGCGTCGGCGGCGGCGACGCGTCGATCGGCGCCGGTCGATCCGTCTGCAGGATCGACGGCGGCATCGAGCTCGGCTGCCCGCGGAGGATCTCGTCGATGGCGTCCTCGAGCGCGAGCCCCGGCGCGATCCCTTCGAGCGACGCGCTCGGACGCCCCTCCTCCGCGGCGTCGATCGGCTCGGGCGGCTCGACGAGCGAGTCGAAGATCGACACGGTCGCGGAGGACGGCGCCCCGAGCGTCCTCGCCGACTCCGGGACGGCGCCCGCGAGCCGCATCGACGCGCTCTGCCGGCGCGGAGGCTCCGGCGCCGCCGGACGCGCGACCCCCGCCGCGGGCAACGCCGGACGGCTCCCCACGCGCGGAGCCTCCGGGCTCGCCGCCGGACGCGCGGCCTCCGCCGACGGGAGCGACGGACGGCTCGCCGCCGGACGCGCGACCCCGCCGCAGGCAACGCCGGACGGCTCCCCCACGCGCGGAGCCTCCGGGCTCGCCGCCGGACGCGCTGACCCCCGCCGACGGGAGCGCGGACGGCTCGCCGCCCACCCAGGCTCCGCCGCCGGACGCGCGGCCCCCGCCGACGGAGCGCCGGACGGCTGCGCCGCCCGCAGAGCTCCGCCGCCGTGCGCGCCGCCCCGCCGCAGGCAACGCCAGGCGGCTCCCCACGCGGAGCCTCCGGCGCCGCCGGGCTCTCGAAATCGCGCGCGGCAGCTCCTGGCTCGCGCGCGCAGGCGGCGGCGCGTGGCAGCCGGCATCGGGGCACGGCTCTCCGGCCGCGCCGGGAGCGCAGGGCCTCGGCAGCACGCCGCGCCCCGACGGCCCGCGCCCCGCGACCCCGTTTCCCTGGAGGAGCGTCGGCGGAGGCGCGACGGCCGCCGGGACGGTCCGGGGCCCGTCGGGGCTCGTCGACGGCGGATGGGACGGCGCCGGCGCCGGCATCGCGGGATCCGAGGCCGGCCGCACGACGGCGAGCGCGGACACGAGCCGCTCGCGCCCCTCGTCGGCGGGCACGACCGCCGACAGGATCGCCACCATCTCCTCGGCCGTGACGGTCCGCTGCTCGGCGCGGGGCTCGAGCGCGCGCCGGACGGCGTCGCGGACGGCGCGGTCGACGTCCGGTCGGATCGTGTCGAGCGAGATCAGCCGCGGCTCGGCCATCGCCCGGAGGGCCTCGATCTCGGGGAGCGCCCCGCGCTGGAACGCCCGCCGCTTCGTCAAGAGCTCCCACAGGATGATCCCCGCCGCGTAGACGTCCGCCCGCGGCGTGACGGCTTCGCCGGTGACCTGCTCGGGCGCCATGTACCCGTAGGTGCCCTTGATCATCCCGGCCACGCTCTGGTGGCTCAGCCCCGCGACCTTGGCCACGCCAAAGTCGGCGAGCTTGACCTGCCCGTCCCACGGCATCAGCACGTTGGACGGGTTGACGTCGCGGTGGATGACCGGCGCGAGCGCTCCGCCCTCGTCCACCGCCGCGTGCGCCGCGGCGAGCGCGTCGAAGATCCGCGTCGCGACGTAGATCGCCGAGCGATCGTCGAGCTCGCGCCCCGCCGCCTTCAACATCGTGCGGAGCCTCGTCAGCGGCGGCCCGTCGATGTGCTCCAGGACCATGCAGAGCTGCCCGTCTCGCCCGCCCTGCCGCGGCGGCGCCCCCGGCTCCGAGGCGGGGACCGCGAAGAAGTCGAAGAGCCGGACGATCGACGGGTGCGACAGGCGCGCGTACGCGGACGCCTCGCGCGCGAACATCCGCGCGAAGTCCTCGTCGTCGCGAAACTGCGACAGGAGCAGCTTGAGGACGACCGTGCGCTCGAAGCCGAGCGGCCCCTCCGCCTTCGCGAGCAAGACGTCGCTGGTGCCGCCCGTCGCCAACCTGCGGACGACCCGGTAGCCCCCAACGCGCTCGACCGTTGTGTCGGCTTTCGTCACGGCGCCCACGTCAGCGTACCGCAAGACGCGCGCGGAGGAGGAGCGCTTAAGCCCGACCGAGATAGACGACGCGCTTATCGAAGCGCCGGGCCCGCCGGACGACCCGGGGACCGAGCCCGAGCCCTCCGCGCGCGCTCACTGCTGCTGTTGCTGCTGGCCGCCGAGATCGGCCTCGACCTCGTCGAGCAGCTGGTTCGCCCGGGCCTCGTCGATGCCGAGCCCCTCGGCGAGCGCGTTGAGCGTCTCGTTCTCCTCGTCCGCGATCGCGTTGTCCGCGAAGGCGATCGCGGCGGCGAGCACGAAGGCGACCTCCGAGCGCGCGCGGTCGTCGTGGAGCTGCGCGACGACCTCCTGCATGCGCGCGGTGCGCCCTTCATCGACCACGTTCTTTCCGGCGGCGTCGAGCATGGCCTCCATGTGCGCCGTGCGGATCGAGTCGCCCGAGAGGTTCCGGAGCGCTCCCTTGAGGACGTCTCGCTCGTCGTTGCCGATCTTCCCGTCGGCGCTCATCATGAGGTACATCGCCTCGCAGAGCGGACCGTACTCGGCGAGGATGTTCATGAGCTCCACGGCGTCGGGCGACATGTTCGGATCCGAGGCGACGAGCGACGGGCGCTGCCCGCGCTGCTGGAGCTGATCACGCAGACGACCGAGGGTGGAGTTGGAGAGCCAGATCATCGGCCGGAGCCTACCCGCGACGGCTCATCCGCGCCACAGTCGCCGGGGACCCGACGCCGGGCCGGCGTCCCCGCGATCGGGCCGCGGCCGGCGCGCGGCTCACTCGAAGCGGAACAGCTCTTCGAGGTCACCCTTCGTGAGCTTCTTCGCGCCGCCGGCGTCCTCGCTGAGGACGGCGCCCACGAGCTCGCGCTTCTTGCCGCCGAGCTCGAGGATCTTCTCCTCGATGGTGCCCTTCGCGATGAGGCGGTACGTCGTGACGACCTTGGTCTGACCGATGCGGTGGGCGCGGTCGGTCGCCTGGTCCTCCACGGCCGGGTTCCACCACGGGTCGAAGTGGATCACCGTGTCGGCTGCCGTCAGGTTGAGGCCGGAGCCGCCCGCCTTGAGCGAGATGAGGAAGACGGGCGGGCCGTCCTCGCGCTGGAAGTTCTCGACGCGCGCCTGGCGGTCCTTCGTCGAGCCGTCGAGGTACTCGTAGCCGACGCCGTCCTCCTCCATCGCGCGCCGGATGATCGAGAGCATGCTCACGAACTGGCTGAAGACGAGGACGCGGTGTCCGCCTTCGACCGACGTCTGGATGAGCTCGCGCAGCGCCACGAGCTTGCCCGAGTCGACGTCGCCGAACTCGCGCGGGAGGCCGAGCAGGCGCGGATCGCACGCGGCCTGCCGGAGCCGGGTGAGGCCGGCGAGGATCTGGATGTGGCTCCTCGCCAGGCCCTGGCGCTCGACCTCGCCCATGACCTGGGCGCGGACCTCCTTGAGGACGGCGCCGTAGAGCGCCGCCTGCTCGCCGGTGAGCTCGCAGAACTGGTCGCTCTCGATCTTCTCGGGGAGGTCCTTCGCGACCTCGGCCTTGGTGCGGCGGAGGATGAACGGGTGGATCGTCGCGCGGAGGCGCGTGGCGGCCTTGGCGTCGCCGCCGTCGATCGGCCGCGCGTAGCGCTCCTCGAACTTGTCGAGCGGGCCGAGGAGGCCGGGGCTCACGAAGTCGAAGATCGACCAGATCTCGGAGAGGCGGTTTTCGATCGGCGTACCGGTCAAGGCGAGGCGCCGCTGCGCCTTCAGGCGCTTCGCCGCGCGCGCGGTGGCGCTGAGCGGGTTCTTGATGTTCTGCGCCTCGTCGAGGATCCCGTACGTGAGATCGAGCTTCGCGAGGAGCTCCTCGTCGCGGCGGAGCAGCGCGTAGCTCGTGATGACGACGTCGGCGTCCTCGAGCTCGTCGGTGCGCTCCTTCCGCTCGCTGCCGTGCCAGACCATGTGCTTCAAGGACGGCGCGAACTTGTCGAGCTCGCGCTCCCAGTTCGTCACCACGCTGGTCGGCGCGACGATGAGCGCCTTGAACTTGCGCGGCTCGTGGTCGGGCTTCTTCCCGTCGGCCTTCGCCTCCTTCTCGACCGCGCTCTTGATCGAGAGGAGCAGCGCGATGGTCTGGATCGTCTTCCCGAGGCCCATGTCGTCGGCGAGGATGCCGCCCGACGCGATGTCGTGGAGGAAGTGGAGCCACTGGAAGCCCTGCTCCTGGTACGGGCGGAGCTGCGCCTTGAGGTTCCTCGGCTTCTTGACGACCTTGATCTCGTCGACGTCCTGGAGCTTCTTGAAGAGGTCCTTCGCGCCGTCGGAGACGTGGGACTTCCCGACCTGCTCGAGCAGCTCCTGGATGCGCCCCGCCTGCGAGAGCGGGAGCTTGCCGCCCTGCGCGCCGCTGGTGGCGAGGATCTCCGCCTGCCGGAGGAGCACCGCCTTCACCTTCTCGGGGTCGAGCTTCGCGAACGAGCCGTCCGAGAGGCGGACGTAGCGCCGGCCCTCGGCGAGGCAGCGCGCGAGCTCGTCCTGCGTGACCGCGATGCCGTCGGACTCGAAGGTCAGGCGGAGCGAGAGCCAGTCGACGCCGCTCGACACGCGCGCGTTCGCCTGGAGCGACGTCGAGCGGACCTGCACGTCGACGAGGTCGTCGGGGATGAAGAGGTCCCACTCCTCCGGGAGCGCGCCGACGGCCTCGGTCCAGAACTGGAGCGCGTCGTCCCCGCGGGCGAGGAACACCTGCCCGTCCTCGTCGGCCTTGAGGCCGAGCGCGCGGAGCTTGCTCGTCGCCTCTTGCTGCGCGGCGATGTCGCAACGGATGACGGTGGCGCGCTTGTCCGCGCGGACGCGGCGCGGACCGCGGCCGAGCTCTTCTTCCTCGTCGGCCGCCGTGACCTTCGGCGGCTTGACGATGACCGGAGGGGTCATCCCGTCGGCGCGCACGTCGATCTCGACGTCCTCGTAAGCGGCGCGCAGCGAGACCCGCGCCTCGGTGAGCGTGCCGCCGGCGCGGAGGCGGAAGGTGGGCGGGATGTCGACGACGTCGGCGACCTGCGACAGGTCCGGGAGCTCGGCGCCGACCTCGAGCGCGACGCGCGGCAGCCCCTGCGCGATGAGCGACGGCAGGTTGTCGATCGACTCGGAGATCGTCGGCGCGCGCATCAAGCGGCGGATCGCGCCGGGCGAGACGCGGCGGTCGAGCGGCCGAGCCCAGCCCTCCTGCGCGTCGACGTGCCAGCCGGGGCTGCCCTCGAACCAGCCGCCCTGGTTCGTCGTGAACTTGCGCGGGTCGCCCGCGCGCTGGAAGGCCGCCTTGACGAGCACCTGCTGGCCGTCCTGGCTCAGCTCGAGGTCGAACCGCGGCCGGAGCGGCTCGTCGCCGAAGCGGAGCTCCATCATCTGCGGCTCGAGGATCACCCGGCGCCCCTTCAGGAAGGGCAAGAGCTCCGCGGCGTCCTCGCCCCGGACCTCGACGCCGACGCGCCTCGGGCCGTCGGACTCGTGGCGCGCGAGCACGCGGAGCGCGTCGCGGTCGGCGGTGGGCTTCTGCGCCTGGAACGCGAGGAGCGTCGCCGCCGAGAGCGGCGTGCGCGCGTCGGGATCGAGGATCGAGACCGTCAGCGACGAGGGGCGCACCTGCATGCGGTACTCGATCGTCTTCGGCGCCGGCGGCATCGGCTCGGCCATCCACGCGTCGACGCCCGTGGCTCCGCGGCCGCCGCCCGTCCCCTCGACGGTGAAGCCGGGCCGGCCGCCGCCCGTCGCGGCGATCCCGCCAGCGCGCTGAGCGGCGAGCTTCCGCGCACGGCGCCGCGCGCGGCGGCTGCCTCCTCCGCCGGAGAGCGTCTCGAGCTCGGCGCCCGACGGGGTCGGATGGGGCGTCGACGCCGCGCCGTTCTGCGGCGCCTCGGGGCGCGGTTGCTTCGGCCGGACCTGGTCACGCAGCGCGATGAGGAGCGCGGCGACGTGCTTGCAGTGGCCGTTGATCTTGGGAAAGGCCGGGCACGAGCACTCGGACGTGAACCCCGCCGGCGTCACCTGGAGCTTGACGGCGTACGGATCGGGGTCGGTCCCCCGCACGGCGCCGCGCGCGGAGATCTCCTCCATCTGGACGTCCGAAACCGCCTGCCGCCGCACGTAGTCGTAACCGCGGAGGAACGCGCGCGCCCCGAGGAGCCTACGAAGGGCGCGGTCGTTGAGCTGGCTCAGCGCTTCCGTGAACGGGGTCGACAATCGCGGGGGTCACGCCGGAGAGGCGCGCCTTTCCTTCTGCCTTCCGGCAGGGGCGAGGGCTGATGAGGTCGGGGCGGAGGTACGCGCCGTAACGTCGCGTCGCGCGACATTGCGAGGATCTCGGCCCCACCGACGATAAGGGCCGATTACCACCGCCCCGGGGTGAGAGCAACAGGTGTTCGCAAGCGTCCGGAGCGGCCTTTCGAAGGGACGCCGGGGGCCCCCGGCGCGACGGTCACGGGCAGGTGTAGAGATCGGCCGGGACGTTGTCCCTGGCGCACGGGCTGTCGTCCTGGGCCTCCGTGAGCTCGTTGCCGACCGACGCCTGCTCGGCCGTGAAGCCGAGGGCGGTCGAGATCGCGTCGCAGGCGCCCTCCTCGAAGTCGAGGACGCTCGTGCGGTTGATGTCCACCGCGTCGCAGAGCGTCTTCTTCACGGTCGCGAAGAAGGGCGAATTGCAGAGCATCGAGCTCTCGTCGTCCGGCGCGCTGAAGTTGCCCGTCGCGCCCAAGAGCTCCGTCACGGGGATGCGCCCGCTCAGCAGGGCGTCGTACGTCCAGAGGCCGGCGCCGTTCTTCGCGAGCACCCCCGCGGTGATCGGCGAGCCGAACGTGAGCGTCGCCCCGCCGAAGAACATCGTGATCGGCAGCTCGCTCCGGAACACGAGCGTCCCGTCGTTGACGTAGCCGTTGCCCTGGAAGAGCGGCTCCTTGGTGGTGGGCTTGACGTACTCGAGCGGGTACGTCCAGAGGTCGTTGCCGCACCACCCCGGCGGAGAGCGGTCGCGGCCGCTCGACGTGCCGCAACCGCTGCCGTCGACGATCCCGTAGGTGATCATGACGCCGACCGAGACCTGGCGGTCGTTCGGCTTGCCGTTGTAGCCCTTCACGTAGAGGAGGAGCCCGCGGCGGCCGGCGGCGATGCCGTCGTTCGCGGAGTCGCTCGGGGAGAACCCCGTGGGCGAGAACTGCTCGAAGAGCGTCGCGCCCCGGTTGTCGATCCCGCCGTCGAAGTCGCAGTCCTTCAGCTTCGGAGCGCACGACGAGGCGCCGTTCGACGCCGTCCCCGGGCGCTTGTCGCAGGTGCAGACGCCGTCGAGGTCGAAGCCGCGGTAGGAGTCGCCGTCCTTCGCGATGACGTCGAGCGTCCGGAGCGCGAGGTAGAACGGCGGCAGCTCGGTGTCGCGATCGTCGTCCTTGTCGGGCTCGGGCGGGGGCAGCACGTGGTGGCACGGATCGACGCCGGCGTCGGCGCCGCCGTCGCCGGACGCGTCCGGCGACGCGCCGTCGAGCGCGGCGGCGTCCACCTTCTCGACGGGCTCGATCCCGGCGACCACCTGGCAGGCCACGACGGCGAGCGTCGCCGCGGCCGTCGTCGCGAGGGCCCGCGTCGCGCGCATCACCAGCTCACCGTGAACGCCGCGCCGCCGGGGCGCGGGGAGAGCAGGGCGCGGCCGCCGAGGCCGCCCGCGCGCGCCCGGTCCCGCCCGCCGGGGCTCGCGCCGCGCGCCGCCGGCCTCTCGGTCGGTCCGGCGCTGAGCGCCATGTACGCGCCGATCGCCGCCACGACGAAGCCGACGGGGAGGGCGACGTTGGCGACGTTGGCGAAGAGCAGCGCGCGATCGGTCCGGTCGTCGGCGGCCTTCGCCGCGTCCGACCCGGCGACGCACGGCGCCGGGCAGGCCTTCTCGGCGTCGGCGTCGTTCAGGATGGCGAGCACGCCGAACACGCCGCCGACGGCCATCGTGGCGACGCCGATCCCGCCCACGACGATGCCCGTCGTCTTGCGCGACTGGTTGGCCGCGTACTCGTCGTCCTTCGCGCGGTCGGCGTCGGGATCGGTCACGACGCGCGGGGCCTCGGCGACCTCGTCGTCGAGCGGCGGCACGGTCACCGGGACGACGGCGCCCGCGTCGGAGAGCCTCACCGTGACGGTCTTCGGCTGCTTGCCGGGCGCGCTCACCTCGATCGTCCGGGTGCCGGGATCGGCCGCGAAGCCGGACCAGAGGGCCTCGCCCTTCGGCTCGCCGTCGACCTTGACGACCAGCCCGTCGACCTTGGCGTCCGCGGGGACGACGATGCGGATCCGCATGAGCCGGGGCTCGAGCTTGGCCGCCCGCTCGCGCGCGAGCTTCACGCGATCCTCGCGGTTGGCGGCGCGCGCCTGCTGCTCGACCGCGCGAAACTCCCCCCAGGCCGAGGCGGTCTTGCCGACGTTCTCGTGGCAGATGGCGAGGTTGAGCAGCGTCCCCATCTGCGGATCGAGCTTCTGGCTCTCCTCGAGCAGCGGGCAGGCCTGCGCGTCCTTCTTCTCCGCCATCAGCGCCTTGGCGCGACGGAAAAGCTCCTCGGCGTCGGTCATCTTGTCCGCGCGCGCCGGCCCCGCCAGGGCGAGCCAGGCGGCGCACGTCACCCAGGCGAGGCGCGACGCGCGCCTCGTCGTCGGGGTCCGGCCCGCGCCGACCCCTCGTCGGGCTCCGTGGACATCGTCCAGCGGGGCCGGCCTCCGGTAGCGAAGGTGCATCCGCGATACTCGCCTGGGAGCGTAGCAACAGCCGCCGCGACCGGGGGGCAGTTTCGTCAGAAGCGATCGTTCGTCGGGTCGGACGCCTTGGACGCCGACGACGCACCGCCGTTCGCGGGGCCCTTCGAGCCGTGCCGCACCCCCTTCTTCCCGGCCGCCGGCGCGGCGGGCTTGGCGGTCACCGCCGGGGCGGACGCGGGGGTCGACGCGATCGAAGCCGGCGGCGGCGCCGAGGGCGGCGGCGCTTCCGGAGGCGCGAGCTCCGTCGCGGCCGGCGCGCCCTCGATCGGCGACGCCGAGCCGGCCGTCAGGCTCGCGCCGGGCCGCGTGCCGAAGTACGCCCCGACCCCGCCGACGATGAGCAGCGCGGCGACCCCGAGCCCGATGCCGATCCCGGCGTACACGCTGCGCCCGGCCTGCGGGGGCGGCGCTTCGGCCGAGAGGTCCGTCCCCGTGCTGCCGAAGGGCGCGCCCGCCGCGTGGGCGTCGTACGGCGCGGGCCAGCCGGGCGGAGGCGTCGCGACCGCGGGCCGCGCCGTCGACAGGTTCGGATGCGACGCTTGCTGGAGCTTCGGCCCGGTCGTCGTCGCGCCGCTCGGCGCGTGCTGCCCGCTCGTCTTCGTCGCCAGCCGCTGGATGCGCTCGACGAGGTTGTGCGTCTCGACGTTGGGCGTGGCGAACGGCGCGAGCCGGCACGCCAGCTCGACGACGGACTGCACGCGCTGCTTCGGGTCCTTCTGGAGGCACGCGAGCAAGAGGCCCTCGAGCTCCTGCGGGAGGTTCGGCGCGAAGCCCCGGGGGAAGAACGGCGGATCGGCGACGATCGACGCGAGGAGCCCGGCGACGTTGTCGGCGGCGAACGGAAGCTTGCCCGTGAGCAGCTCGTAGAGCACGACGCCGAGCGACCAGATGTCGCTCCGGTGATCGACGTGCTTCGCGCTGCGGATCTGCTCCGGAGACATGTACGTCGGCGAGCCGAACACCGCCTGCGTCTCGGTGAGGTTGGGGTCGACGACGCCCTCCTGCCCCATCGCCTTCGAGATGCCGAAGTCGAGGACCTTCACGAGCGTCGTGCCGTCCGCGCGCTGCGTGACGAAGAAGTTCGACGGCTTGAGGTCGCGGTGCACGACGCCGACGGCGTGCGCGCTCGCGACCGCCTCGCACACCTGGAGCATGAGATCGGCCGCGCGCGAGGGGTACATCGGCCCCTCCTCGCGGAGGATCGCCGCGAGATCGCGGCCGATCAGGTACTCCATGACGATGTACGGCGCGCCGCTGTCGTCGAGCGTGCCGGCGTCGAGCACGCGCACGACGTGCTCGCTCTTGATCTTGATGATCGCGCGCGCCTCGCGGGCGAACCGCTCGGAGTGGACCTTGTCGCCCGCGGCCTTCGGGCGGAGCAGCTTGATCGCGACGAGCTCGCCCAAGGCCTCGTGGCGGGCGGCGACGACGAGGCCCATGCCGCCCGAGCCGATCAGGCGATCGACGACGTACTTGCCGATGCGATCCCCCACGGCCGGCACGGCGTGGATCGCCGCGAGGTTCGTCACGCGCGTCTCGGCGTTCACCGGCTCGCCGACGTTGATGACGTCCGTGTCGGCGGTGACCGCCGCGGTGGGCGGGAGGACCGAGGCCGGCACCTGCGGGCGCGACGGGGCGCGCGACGCCGACGACCTCGACGACGGCAGCGGCGGAGGCTGAGGGCGAGGCGGCGCCGCGACCGACGCGACCGCCGGCAAGGGCGCCTTCGGGGCGAGCGCCGTCGGCGCCGCCTTCTTTCCGGACTCCGCCACGTCGTGGATGATAGCGCCCCACCTCGGCCGTGGTCGAGACGACGCACCATCCGAAGTCGGGTTCAGGGGGCTCTTGGACCTACCATGGAGCCTACGTCGCGCCCCGGCCCGCGGATCGCCGCGGGCTCCTCGACGGCCCGACGGCGTCTCGCCGGCGTCGCTCGACCGCCGGCGTGCAGATTGCATCTGATCGCCCATGATCGTCGCGATCAGGGTCCCCTGCCCCGGCGCGAGCGCCGGGAGCTCGAGCGTGCCGGCCCACGGGCCCGAGGCCGCCGCGGGGGTCGGACGGCGCCTCGACCTCGCCGAGACGCGTGCGATCGCGGCGCGCGAGCGATCCGCCGCGCGGCGGATCGCTCAGCGCGCCGCCTCGGCGAGCTCCGCTTCGAGCGCCTCCCACTCGGCGAGGAGGGCGTCGATCTTCGGACCGAGCGCCTTCTCCTCGTCCTCGAGCTTCGCCACCTCGGCCGGCGGCGTCTTCTCGTAGTAGCCCGGCTCGCACCACGCGGCGTGGATCGCGGCCTTGCGCGCCTCCGCCGCCTCGATCGCGGCCACCACCTGGTCCCGCTTCGCCGGGAGCTGCTTCAGGCGGTTCGCGCGCTTCTTCTGCTCCTCCCACGAGAGCGCGCCCGCCGGCGCCCCGCCCGCCTTGGCGTTCGCCTCGGAGGCCGACGCCTTCTCGCGCTTGGCCTTGAGGACGACGGTGTCGGCGTCGAGGTGGTCGTCGCCGCAGCGCTCGAGGTACTCGTCGTACGTCCCCGGGAAGTCGCGGAAGCCCTGCGGCGTGACCTCGAGGATGCGCGTCGCGAGCGCCGCGACGAACGCGCGGTCGTGCGAGACGAACACGAGCGTCCCGTCGTCGAACGCCCGGAGCGCCTCGATCAGCGCCTCGATCGCCTCGAGGTCGAGGTGGTTCGTCGGCTCGTCGAGCACGAGCACGTTCGGCTTCTCGACCATGATGCGGCAGAACACGAGCCGCGCGGCCTCGCCGCCGGAGAGCGCGCTCACCCTCTTCTTCACGTCGTCGCCCGAGAAGAGGACGCGCCCGAGCTGACCGCGCACGTAGCTCGTCTCGGCCTTGGGGACCGCGCTCCAGATGACGTCGAGCGGCGTCGCGTCCGGGTCGACGAGCGTCTCGTGGTGGTCCTGCGCGAAGTAGCCCACGCGGGTCTCGTGGCCCCACTTCACGGCGCCGGAGTCGGCCGCGAGGTTGTCCGTCGCGATCTTGAGGAGCGTCGACTTGCCGAGGCCGTTCGGTCCGATGATCGCGACGCGCTCGCCGCGGCGGACGGTGACGGAGACGTCGGTGAGCACCTGCTTCGGCCCGTAGGCCTTCGACACCTTCGAGATCTCGAGGACGTCTCGCCCGCTCTTGCGCTCCGGCTCGAACGAGAAGAGCGGGGCGCGCCGCGACGACGACTCGAGCTCCTCGACCTCGATCTTCTCGATCTGCTTGAGCCGGCTCTGCGCCTGCCGCGCCTTGGTCGCCTTCGCCCCGAAGCGCTCGACCCACGCCTTCTTCTCGGCGATGGTCGTCTCCGCGCGCGCGATCTCCGCCTCCTTGCGCTCGCGGATCGCGACCTTGTCGCGCGCGAACGCCGAGTAGTTACCGGGGTAGAGCGTGATGGTGCCGTAGTCGACGTCGAGGATGTCCGTGGCGACGTTGTCGAGGAAGCGCTGGTCGTGGGAGATGACGAGCGCGCAGCCCTGGTAGGCGGCGAGGAACTTCTCGAGCCAGCGGATCGAGAGGATGTCGAGGTGGTTGGTCGGCTCGTCGAGCAAGAGGACGTCCGGGCCGCCGAGCAGCACCTGCGCGAGCAGGACGCGGAGCTTGAACCCGCCGGAGAGCGTGGCGAGCGGCTGCCGGTGCGACGCGATCGGGATGCCGAGGCCCTCGAGGATCGCGCTCGCCCGGGCCTCCAGCGTGTAGCCGTCGTGCGCGCGGATGACGTCCTCGAGCTCGACCAGGCGCGCCGGATCCGGCGCCTCGCTGGCCGCGAGGAGGCGCTGCTCCTCGAAGGCGCGCGTGACGAGCTCGTCGCCGGTCATCGCTACGTCGAGGATCGCGTCCTCGTCCCGCATGAACCGGTCCTGGCGGAGGACCCCGACCCGCGCGCCCTTCGAGATCGTGACCGCCCCCTCCGACGCCGGCTCGTCGCCGGCGACGATCTCGAGGAAGGTCGTCTTGCCCGATCCGTTCGCGCCGACGAGGCCGTAGCGCGATCCCGAGACGAGCTTGAGCGACACGCCCTCGAAGAGCGTGCGCGCGCCGTAGGCCTTGCCGAGGTCGATGACGCCGATCATGCGAGCGCCGGGAGTGTAGTGAATCCTGGCCGGCGCGTCGTCTCGCGCGTTCGCCGCGCTCGACCTCAGCGCGCGCTCGCCGCGCGGCCCAGGTGGTCGAGCGCCCCGGCCACGGTGGTGGCGAGCGCGCAGAGCGGCTCCGCTCCGGCCACCTCGTAGACGAGGAAGTCGCGCGCGATCACGTCGTAGCGCGCGAGGTGCCGCACGTGCCGGAGGACGCGGCCGTCGCCGAGGTCGAGCGCGCCGACCGACGTGAGCCGCTCCGAGGTCTCGAGCGGCTTGCCGTAGCGGGCCATCACCGCGTCGAGCGCGCCGTCCGGCAGCGCGAACGTGCCCGCCTCGGACGTGATGCCGAGCGCGCCGTCCTCGACGAAGACGAAGACGGGCGCGAGCGCGCCGTCCGGCCGGGTCGTCTCGTGGACCTTCAGCACGCGGACGCTCCGCGCCGGGCCGGCCGCGCTCCCGCCGTCATGTCTTCCTCCGCGCCCGCGCGGCGAGGAAGGCCCGGCCGCGAGGGGAGATCTCGTAGCCGACCTCGAAGCTCTGCGTGAGGCCGAGCTTCTTCAGCTTCCGCACGTCGACCTTGAACGGGGGCGTCTCGCGCCCGAGCTCGGCCGCGAGCCGCGAGGCGGCGACGCGAGGGCGCGCGCCGATCAGCTCGAGCGTCGCCTCGGTCCAGGGCCCCTTCGCGTCCATCTTCGCGAGCTTCGCGGCGATCGCCTCGACGTCCGCCGGCGCCAGGTCCGTCTCGAGCGCGAGCGCCGTGCGATCGCCGTCGCCGCCGTAGCGCAGCTCGATCCGGAAGAGCGCCGTGTCCGCGCGGAGCGCCTCGTCGCGAGCGCCGCGGAGGTAGTCGACGAGCGCGTCGCGCGAGTCGAACCCCGAGCGCGCCGCGTCCTCCTCCGTGATGTCGCGCACGCGCACCCGGGTGACGCCGTCGACCTCGAGCACGCCGATCGGATGGCAACGGTACCGCCCGCCGGGGCGGACGTGAGGCTTGTCCCACCGCCGGAACGTGAGCGTGACGGCGCCCGAGACGAGCCCCTCGTGGAAGCGCTTCTGGAAGAGCAGCACCCGCGTCCCCTCTACTCGTGCTCGGCGATCGCCGGCGCGACGCGGCGCGCGGCCGCGGCGGCCGTCGTCGCCAGCGGCGTCCTCGCGGCGCGACGGCCCGGGCCGGCCGCGCGCCGTGTCTTCGTGATCGTGCTCATGACGCCTTCCTGGTCCCCTGTCGCTCGCGGATCTCCGAGCTTACCCTTTCCCGCAGGACGACCGAGGAGGCAACCTCTCATGACCCGATCCCACTCCCCCTCGACGCACCGCGGACGGCCGTCCGCGCCGCGTGGAGCGTGACGAGCCACGAGCCCGCGGCGGGAGAGCGTGTCCCCGACACCATCCCGCACCTGCTCGAGTGGCGCGCCGCCCGCGCCGCGCCGGGCGCGGTGTGGCTGCGCTTCGAGGACGACACGTGGACGCTCGCCGACGTCCTCTCCGAGGTCGATCGCTTCGCCGTCGGGCTCGCCGATCGCGGCGTCGTCCAGGGGGACACGATCGCCGTCCTCCTCGGCAACCGCCCCGAGGCGCTCTTCGCGTGGTTCGCGGCGAACCGCCTCGGCGCGATCGCGATGCTCCTCGATCCGACCTGCAAGGCGCACGAGCTCGGCGGCGTCTTGCGCCTCGCCAGCCCGCGGGTCTTCGTCGTCGCCGACGAGCTCCGGAGCGCGTACGTCGACGAGGCCAGCGTCGCGTCGCCGACGACGAACGTCGTCTCCCCAGCCCAGCTCGGGCGCTCGGGATCGAACGCGCCGCGCGCCCCGATCTGTCCGAACGACGTCGCGGTCTTGCTCGTGACGTCGAGGGTGGCGGGCGCGCCGAGGGCCGTGATGCAGACCCACCGCACCTACACGCTCACGGCCGAGGCCTTCCCGTGGTGGCTCGGGCTCCACGAGGGCGACCGGCTCCTGTGCGCGACGCCGCTCTTCCACGTCGACGCGCAGGCGTACTCGACCATGGGCGCGCTCGGCTGCGGCGCCGGGCTCGTGCTCGTCGAGCGCTTCTCCGCGTCGCGCTTCTGGGACGACGTCCGCAGGCACGGCGCGACGGAGGTGAACGCCGACGGCGCGATGATCCAGATGCTCCTGGCCTGCGAGCCGCGACCGAGCGATCGGGAGCACCCCCTCCGCGTCTGCTACGCGACGCTCGCGCTGGCCGAGGACCGCCACCGCGCGTTCGAGGAGCGCTTCGGCGTCTCGATGTCGGTCGGCTACGGCCTCCCGGAGACGACCTTCGGGACGATCTGGCCCCGCGCGAGCTCCACGCCTCCGTACGGCACCATCGGGGTGCTCCGGCAGCACCCGCGGCTCGGCGTGATCAACCGCGGGCGCGTCGTCCGCGAGGACGGCACCGACGCGGGCGCCGGCGAGACCGGCGAGCTCTGGCTGGCGAGCCCGGCGACCATGCGCGGCTACCTCTTCGATCCCGACGGCACCGAGGCCGCGTTCGAGGGCCAGTGGTTCCGCACCGGCGACCTCGTGAGGCGCGACGCGGCGGGGACCTTCACGTTCGTGTCGCGGAAGCTCGACGTCTTGTGGCGGCGCGGAGAGAACGTCGCCGCCTGCGAGATCGAGATCGCGCTCCTGGCGCACGGCTCGCTCCTCGAGGCCGCCGTGGTCGGCGTCCCCACCTCCTTCGGCGAGGACGAGATCGTCGCGTTCGTCGTGCCGAGGCCCGGCGCCGCCGTCGATCCCGAGGTGCTGCGCGCGTTCGTCCGCGAGCGCCTGTCGGAGCACAAGGTCCCCGCGCGCGTCCACGTCCGGCGCGAGCTGCCGCGCACGCCGATGGAGCGCATCGCCAAGCACCTCCTCAGCGAGACCTGACCCCGCGGCGGCCCCGCGCGGCCGCCGCCGCGGCTCCCCGGAGCCACGGGCCCCGGCGTTTCGAGCGCGTCGCGGATGGTATACAACCGGCCCATGGCCGTCGCTCGCAGCCTCCGCTCCGCGCTCTCGACGATCGCGCTCCTCGCGCTCGGCGCGGGCTGCGCCGTCCCGGTCGCCGCCGCGCTCGACGAGCCGGACGCCAACCGGGTCGTCGTCGCCCTCGACCAGTCGGGCATCGACGCCTCGAAGGAGGCCGACCCCCAGAGCGAGGGCAAGTTCCGGGTCACGGTCGCGCGCGACGACGTCGGCCGCGCGCTCGCGACGATGCGCGAGGAGGAGCTCCCGCGGCCGAAGCCGCGCGGCGTCCTCGAGGCCGGAGGCCGCGGCCAGCTCGTCCCGAGCCAGGCGGCCGAGCACGCCCAGCTCGTCGCGGGCCTCGCCGGGGAGCTGGAGAAGACGCTGGGCGGCGTCGACGGCGTCCTCGCCGCGCGCGTCCACCTCAACGTGCCCGCGCGCGAGCTGCTCCGCGACGGTCCGCCTCCGAAGTCGACCGCGAGCGTCCTCGTCGAGCACCGCGGGGCGACGCCGCCGCTCGCGCCGGAGTCGATCCAGAGCCTCGTCGCCGGCGGCGCTCCCGGCGTCGCCGTCGCGGACGTCGCGGTCGTGTTCGTCCCGCGGACCTCGCGCGCGAGCGGCGGCCGGACCGACCTCGCGCACGTCGGCCCGATCACCGTCGCGCGCGGCTCGATGAACACCCTGAAGCTCGCGTTCGCCGGCCTCGCGATCGTCGTCCTCGGGCTCGCGGCCGCGACGCTCGCGCTCTGGGCGAAGGTCGGGCGGATGCGCCGCGACCGTGAGCTCGAGCTCGCCGCCGCCGCGGCCCGGCCCCAGCCCGCCCCGCGCTCGGTCGCGACGAGCGCGCGCGGCCCCGGCCAGGCGATGTAAGGTTGTCGCGTCTCGACCGCGCATGATCACGATCCAGTCCGTATCGAAGGCGTTCCGACCCTCCGGCGGAGGACCGCCGAACCAGGTCCTCGAGGGCGTGTCGCTGCACGTCCCCGCGTCGTGCCTCTACGGGCTCATCGGACCGGGAGCGTCCGGCAAGAGCGTCCTGCTCAAGATGATCGTCGGGCTGATGAAGCCGGACAGCGGGTCGATCACCGTCGACGGCGTCGACGTCACCCAGGCGTCCGAGCTCGACCTCCAGAAGATGCGCCTCAAGTTCGGGATGCTCTTCCAGAACAACGCGCTCTTCGATCACATGACCGTCGGAGACAACATCGCGTTCCCGCTCCGCCGCCTGACCGATCTCGGCGAGGACCAGATCAAGGACCGCGTCATGGAGCGCCTCGCGCACGTCGCGCTGACCGGCTTCGAGGGCCGCCTCCCGGCCGGGCTCTCCGGCGGGCAGAAGAAGCGCGTCGGCGTCGCGCGCGCGACGATCACGCGCGCGCCGATCGTCCTGTACGACGAGCCGGCCGCCGGGCTCGATCCCGTGACCTCGCAGAAGATCTTCGAGCTGCTCCGCGAGGAGCAGCGCGCGTCCGGCGCGACGGTGGTCATGGTGTCGAGCGATCTCGATCGGCTCCTCACCGTCACCGACCGCGTCGGCATGATGTACCGCGGTCGTCTGATCTTCGACGGCACCACGCACGAGGCGCAGACGAGCGAGGAGCCGCGCGTGCGGCAGTTCGTGCACGGCCTCACCGAGGGGCCGCTCTAGTGCCGCCCGCCCGACGTCCGGCCAGGGACCTCGTCGTCCCCGCGGCTCGTGAGGGCGCCGAGATCCCGCCTCCGCCGGGCGAGGGACGCTAGCCGCGCGCGGACGGTCGAGAGCGAGATGTCCGGCGCCCAGGTCATCGAGATCGTCGTGTCGTGGGTCGTGACGAACGCGCTCACGTTCGCCGTGGTGATCGTCGACACGCGCCGGCTGACCGAGGAGCGGCTGGAGCGCGCGTGGCCTCCGGCGAGCCGCGACGCGGCCATCGTTGCGTTCGGGCTGCTCGCGCTGCCGTTCCACTTCGCGAAGACGCGCGGGTCGTGGACGACCTTGCGCGGCGTGGGCGGACGCGTCCTCGGCTTCGTGGTCGGCGTCCTCGTCGCGGCCGTCGTCGCGGTCGCCAGCGCCTTCCTCATCGGCGTGATCGCCTGGGCGATCGGGCTGCCCGAGATCGAGTGACGCGGCCTCCGCGGCTCGGGCGCGGCGCCGAGCGTCGCGCGGGATCGGCCGCGCCGCAGGCGATCCCCCCGCGTCGCGGAGCTCCGGCGCTCGGACGCGGCGGAGCTCGGGCCCGCGGCGGCCGTCGGCGGGAGGAGACGTCTCGCGCCCGCCCGGCCGAGCGGCCCCGGAACCGATGGAGCGAGGCCGTGATCCGCGTGTATAGTTCGCCGCTCGCCACCATGGCCGCGCAGACGACCACACCCGAGAAGGCCGCCGCACCGGGGGCGCTCACGACCTTCCTCGCCGCGCTCGGCGGCGGGTTCTTGTCCGCGGCGCACACCGCCGGCGGCATGACGATCCTCCTGGTGAAGATCCTCGCGCGCCTGGCGCGCTTGCGCCTCGACGGGCGCGAGCTCTGGAAGAACCTCTACAAGATGGCGGTGAAATCGCTGCCCATCGTCGTCGTGACGGCGCTGTTCACCGGCGCGATCATGGTCATCCAGGCCGCGACGATCGTGAAGCGCTACGGCGCCGAGGGCTTGCTCGGGTGGGGCGCGGGCTTCGGCACGCTCCGCGAGATCGCCCCGCTGCTCACCGCCCTGATGATCTCGGGCCGCGTCGGCGCGAACAACACCGCCGAGCTCGGGACGATGGTCGTCACCGAGCAGCTCGACGCCCTCCGCGTCCTCGCGATCGACCCGATCGGCTTCCTCATCGCGCCGCGCTTCGTCGCGATCGTCAGCACGCTCTTCATGATGACGCTCTTCGCCGACGCGCTCGCGCTCTTCGGCGCCGCGTACACCGGCCAGGCGCTGCTCGGCGTGAGCCCCACGACGTTCTTCAACGGCCTCACCGCGGGCCTCCTCGACTTCGGCGACGTGGCGAACGGCCTCTTCAAGAGCTTCGTCTTCGGCCTCGTCATGGCGCTCGCGAGCTGCCACTTCGGCCTCGCGACGACGGGCGGCGCGCCGGGCGTCGGCCGCGCCGTCAACTCGACGGTCGTGACGAGCGCCGCGGGGATCTTCGTCCTCGACTACCTCGTGAGCTTCGCCATCGGCGGCTGAGGCGGGATGACGAACCAGGTCGGCACGCTCGAGAAGAAGGAGCACGAGGAGCTTGGCCCGGTGGGCCTCCTCGGCGCCGCGGCCGTCGATCTGTTCCTCGGCGGACGCGAGCTCTACTCGGTCTTCGTCCGGACCCTCTACTACACGTTCCGGGGGCGCCGCGAGAAGGGCGCGCTCGTGCAGCAGATGTACGAGATGGGCAACCGCTCGCTCTTCTTCCTCTCGACGACGATGGGCTTCATCGGGATGATCCTCGTCTACCAGTCGGGCCTCCAGGCGAAGCGCGTCGTCCCGGAGTTCACGATGCTCGGCGCGACCTACCTCGAGCTCCTCGTGCGGGATCTCGCCGCCTCCATCGGCGCGCTCATGCTGGCGACGCGCGTCGGCGCCGGCATCGCGGCGGAGATCGGCTCGATGGTCGTGACGGAGCAGGTCGACGCCCTCCGGATGTGCGCCGCCGATCCGATCGATTTTCTCATCGTGCCGCGCTTCGTCGCGAGCGTGGTGATGACGCTCTGCCTCATCGTCTGGGCGGGGACCGTGGCCTTCGTCGCCGGCGGCGTGACCGCCTACGTCGCCTTCGACGTCCCGCTGCAGACCTTCTTCAACATCACGCTCGTCGACGCCGGCGACCTCTCGATCGGCCTGGCGAAGTGCCTCGCCTACGGCGCCGCGATCCCGATCGTGAGCGGCTACTGCGGCCTGTCGACCTTCGGCGGCTCCGAGGGCGTCGGCTGGGCCACCACGCGCGCCGTGGTCAACACGTCGCTCGCGATCATCATCCTCAACTTCTTCATCTCGGGCGCCGGCTTCCTCATCTTCCCCGGCTGAGGGCTCCTCCCCGGCCGACCCGGCGCCGTGCCGGATCGCGTCAGGGCGCCGGCGGCAGCGGTGACGCGTGCTCAGCTCGCCCGCGGGCGGAGGCGCCGGCGCGGGCCTCGGCAGAACGCCGGCGCCGCGGACGCCGGCGGCGCGGGCTCCGGCGCCGCGTGCTTCGACGCCGCGTTCGCGAGGCGCTCGAGATCGTCGTCCGCGCCCTCGCCCGGTCTTCGGCCGCGGCCTTGGGCGCCGGCGCGGCTGGCCGCGCGCCGCCCGAGGGCTTCGCCGCCGCGGGGAGCTTGGCCGCGACGCTCTTCGCCGTCTCGACCTTCGCCGCGCTCTTCCCTGCCGCGCCGTCGGCGCCGGCCTTCGCCGGCTCGCCGCGCGCGGCGGTCGCCCCGGCCGCGCTCCCGGTGACGTCGTCCTCCGCAGCCTCGGCAGCGCCGCGGGCCTCGTCGCCCTTCGGCGCCGCCGCGGGATCCGGAGACGGCGGCAGCGGCATCTCCGCGGCGTGCGTCGTCGGCGGCGCCTCCGCCGGCGCGGGATCGGCGGGCGATCGGCCGAGCACGATCGCCACCATCGCGATCGCGGCGGCGCCCATCACCGCGGCCGCCGCGATGGTCGTGAAGCGCTTCTCCGCGCCGCGCTCCGGGAGCGACGCGCTCAGCGGGGTGATCGGCCGCGTGACGGGGCGGACGGGCGTGCTCTCCTTCTTCGGCTGAACCGACGGGAAGAACACCGACTCCGTCGGCTGGTCGACCGGGTGCGCGCCGGTGACGGCGTGAACGAGCGCGGCCGTGGCCTCGCGCACGGTGGCGAAGCGATCGTCCGGGAGCTGAGCGCAGGCGCGGGCGAACCAGGCGTCGAGCGACGCGGGCAGCTCCGGCGCGATGTCCGTCATCTTCGGGAGCGGCCCGTGGATCGCGATGGTGATCGCGCCGACCGACGCGCCGTCGAACGGCTTTTGCCCGGTCAGCGCCTCGAACGCGACGACGCCGAGCGACCAGATGTCGGAGCGCTCGTCGAGGTCCGCGGAGCCGACGCTCTGCTCCGGGCTCATGTAGTACGGCGTGCCCATGATCTGACCGGGCACGGTGGTCCGCGAGCTCGTCTCGGTCTCCCGCCGCGCGGTGCCGAAGTCGAGGAGCTTGGCGAAGACCTCGCCGCCCTCGGTCTCGCAGAGGAAGATGTTCTCGGGCTTGATGTCGCGATGGATGATCGACGCCTTGTGCGCCTTCGAGAGCGCCTTGCCGATCTGGTTCACGAAGGCGACGACCTCGAGCGGGTCCATGCGGCCCTGCTCGACGAGGTGAGCGCCGAGGTCCTCGCCCTCGAGCAGCTCCATCACGATGTACGGCGTCCCGTCGTCGGTCACGCCGTGATCGAAGACCTGCACGACGTGCGGGCTCTTGATCGCCGCGCAGGCGGCCGCCTCGCGCGCGAAGCGCTCCGCGCCATCCGGTCGCTCCGCCATCTCCGGCGCCATCAGCTTCACGACGACCTGGGTGTGCAGCCCCTGATGCTCGGCGACCCACACGCGGCCCATGCCGCCCTCGGCGAGCGGGCGAACGAGCCTCACCGCCGGAGTCACAAAGTCGCCCGCTTGTAGCTGCCTATGCGTCATCGGGAAAAGGCGGCGTGAGCCGTTCGCCCGCAGTCTAACGACTCGCTCCGATTGAGCCAGAAAATGGATCCCGCCCGCCGCGAGGGCGCGCGGGCGCTGTCCCGCGCCGCCGCATCGAGGCTGCTCCTGGCCGCCGCACGCGCGTTTTACGCTCGAGCTTGACGGGGCGGCCCCGTCCGGCCCGGCCGGACACGCGCGAGCTATCCTTACGGAGCCTTCGAGCCGTACTTCACGGAGCCTTCGAGCCGTACTTCGTCTTGAAATCCGTCCGGTACGCGTCGTGGCACTCCTTGCAGGTCGCCTTCGCGCCGTCGAGATCGCCCTTGACGGCCGCGGCCTTGCCTTTGTCCGAGATCGGGCCCCAGTTGGCGAACTCCGGCCTCCCCTTGGCCTTCGTGGCGTCGAACATGGCGGCGAGCGGCTTCGCGTCGCCGTTGAGCACCTGGGCCTGCATCTTCTTCATCGTGTCCTTGACCGACGTATCCGGCGCGGCCGCGGCCGGGACGCTGGCGAGCGCCGCCGCGACGGCGAGCGCGGCCGTGAGGGTGGCGAGCCATCGATGATTCGTCCGCATCCAGGGTCTCCTCTGATTCTTCCTTCGGCCCGCGGGCCACGCGCCCGAAGAAGCTGGCGCTCGGGCGGATGATCCGATTGGACGGACGGAAGCACGTTTTGTTCTACGATAGCGTCCGCTCCTGCGAGATCGCTGCGATCCCCAGGACAACGCGCGAAGCCTTGATCCAGTTCAAAAACATCGTCAAGTCGTTCGGGCCCAAGACGGTCCTCAACGACGTCTCGTTCGACGTGCCCACGGGCTCCGTGTTCTTCATCATCGGGGCGTCCGGCGTCGGCAAGAGCGTGCTCATCAAGCACCTCGTCGGCCTCCTCTACCCCGACTCGGGCGAGATCTGGCTCGACGGCGAGGAGATCTCCAAGTTCGACGAGCAACGGATGGGCCCGGTGCGCATGAAGTGCGCGATGGTGTTCCAGCACTCGACGCTCTTCGACTCGATGACGTGCGCCGAGAACGTCGCGCTCCCGCTCCGCAAGCACAAGGCCCTGAGCCTCAAGGACGCGATCGCCGAGGCGCGCCGGCGGCTCGAGCTCGTTCACATGCAGGAGTTCGGCGATCGGTACCCGCCCGAGCTCGGCGACGGCATGCGGAAGCGCGTCGCGATCGCGCGGGCCCTCACGCTCGATCCTTCGTACGTCCTGTTCGACGAACCCACGACGTCTCTCGATCCCGTGAGCGCGCGGCGGGTCGACGTCCTCATCCGTGAGCTGTCGGACAAGCTCGGCGTCACGTCGATCGTCGTCAGCCACGACCTCTCGAGCATCTTCACGATCGCCGACCGCATCGTCATGCTCTACCGCGGCAAGGTCCTGCTCTACGGCAGCCGCGACGAGTTCAAGAGCACGCCGAACGGCATCGTCCAGCAGTTCATCAACGGTCGAGCCACCGGGCCGATGGAGCTCTGATCGTCGCACGCGCCGCGCGCGCTCCACGGTCGAGCGCGTGAAGCTCGTCGCTCTCCGAACGGTCGAGCGCGCGAAGCTCATCGCTCGCGTACGGTCGAGCGCGCAAAGCTCCACGCTCGCGTACGGTCGAGCGCGCGAAGCTCGTCGCTCTCCGAACGGTCGAGCGCGCGAAGCTCGTCGCTCTCCGAACGGTCGAGCGCGCGAAGCTCGTCGCTCTCCGAACGGTCGAGCGCGCGAAGCTCCACGCTCGCGTACGGTCGAGCGACGCAAAGCTCGTCGCTCGCGTACGGTCGAGCGCGCAAAGCTCGTCGCTCTCCGAACGGTCGAGCGCGCGAAGCTCCGCGCTCGCGCGTCCTTTCGTAGCTGAACGTTCGCGTGACGCCCGCGCTCGATCGCGGGCTCGTCCGAGCGAACACGCGAGAAAACGGGCGCGTCGTGAAGAGCGCGGCCGCGGGAGAACCCGAGCGTGCACCTCCATGCGCCCACCGAAGTCATGGTCGAGCGGGAATGGACTGCCTAAACCGCCACGACGTCTCGCTTGCGCTCTACACGCGACGGCCCCGCTGGCACTCGCGGCGGCCGTCTGCTTCCGCGAGCGTGCAGACACGCGTCTCGCGCTGCGCTCCACGCCGTGCGCGACGTCGAACGCGAGCGCTCGCGGACACGCGCGTCGCTTCGCTCGTCCGCGCGCGCCGCGCGTCAATTTCTCGCGAGACGACGTCGGCTCCGCGCTCGCGCGACGTCGCGCCGAGGGCACGTGCGTTGCTCGGGGCCCCCGTCGCGACTCGCCCAGCGCGAGGACGCGAGCTCGCCTGCGATCGACGCAGGTGAAGCGTTCCTTCTTCGAACTTCATCAGGGAGTTGTGTCATGAAAAATCGTTCTTCGTTGAGCGGTGTGATCCTCGGGATGCTTGCCGCGGCGGCTGCCGGGTGTGGGGACGAGGGCGCGGCCAAGGCGCCGCAAGAGACGAAGTCGGCGATCACCGCCCGTGGCTTCCAGGTGACCGGCGACTGCAGCGGCACTGGCATCTTCGACATCACGTCGAACGACTTCATCAACTACGTCGCGCTCGACAACAGCTCGTTCAAGGACTCGAACGCGCAGCTGTACGCGCTCGACAAGGACAACGTCGAGACGCTCGTCGCCGACAGCCGGACGGTGAGCTCGATCGACGAGGACATGGCGTCGATGTTCGACAAGGCGTCGAACTACACGAGCGCGTCGCAGCGCGCGAGCCAGCTCGCCTCGCAGCGCGCGTCTTCGTACAACAACTCGCGCTCGACGAACACGCTCCAGAGCACGGAGGTCGCGAGCGTCGCGACCACGTCGGACAGCCAGCGTGACGCGACGAGCCGGCGGTTCACGCAGAACAGCGCGTCGGGCTGGGACAACCGGACGAGCTCGACCGACTCGAACTCGTGGACCAACCGCGCGAACGAGCAGAGCTCGTACAACAACGCGAACGCGGGCCAGTTCACCGCGGCGCAGTCCGACGCGCAGAACTGGTCGAGCTCCGCGCGGTTCGCCGACCAGATGCAGGGCTCGCGCAACGCGGCGAGCGCCGAGCGCAACGCGGGCTCGTCCTCGGACGCGACGAACGCCGCCAACTCGGCCCGCTTCGCCGATCAGAGCCAGAGCGCGTTCAACGCCGCCAACTCCGCGCGAAACTCCGGCTCGTCCTCGGACGCGACGAACGCCGCCAACTCGGCCCGCTTCGCCGATCAGAGCCAGGGCGCGCTCAACGCCGCCAACTCCGCGCGC
>JAHBWF010000037.1 GCA_019637105.1 Labilithrix sp. | reverse complement strand
GGCTCCCGGCGCGCGCGGGGCCGACGCCGCCGCGGCGCCGGGCGCGGGAACACGCCTCCTCGCGGCTCCGGCACTTCGCTATAGTGCTCCGCCCATGACCGGTCCGCCGTCGCCGATCGACCTCGCCCGCGAGCCGGAGCCCGACGGCGACGACGCGTCGCTGCCGGCGCGCCTGGGCTTCATCGTCGCGGGGGGCGTCGCGGCGGCGATCGCGTCGTCGCTCCCGGCGTCCCTGCGCACGGGGGGCGAGGGCTCGGCGGTGCGCGTGCTCGAGCAGTGGGTCGTGCTCTCGGCCGTCTCCACCCCGCTCGCCGTCGCGGCCGTCGCGGTCCTCCGGCGGGCGCGCGTCGGCCTCCGGCTGCTCGTCGGGGATCGCGCGCCGCTCCTCGCGATGAGCGTGCTCTGGTGGAGCGTGATCGAGCTCGGGCTGCTCTCGCTCTTCGGCGCGCTGCTCAGCAAGACGACGCATCACCACGCGCTCGCGGGCGTCACGTTCGCGGCGTTCGCCGTCGGCAGCGGCGTCGTCGTGGCCCTCTTCGCGCGGCGGACGACGACGATGCTCGCGCGCGGCGGCGCGAGCCTCCAGAAGCTGGGGCTCGCCATCGCCGGAGGCTCGGCGTTCCTCGGCGTCCTGCTCGTCGGGATCCGCACCTCGCGGGCCGAGGGGATGCACACCGCGGCCGCGCTGGTCGACGCGCTCGCCTTCGCGGTGGCGACGGTCATCGCCTCGTCGCGCGCGTTCGGCCGCTGGCGGCCGCTGGCGATCGCCGGCGCGCCCCTCGCGATCCTCGTGATCATGATCGGGCTGACGACCCTCCGCTTCGATCCGAAGCTCATGCAGGCGCTCCCGGAGCGGGCGCCCGTGCACGCCTTCGTCGTCGGGCTCTTCGGCTCGTGACTCCGGACGGCCGTCCGCGCGGCGCGCCGACGAAGCGCGCGCGGCGCGCCGGGCGACGCCCGCGTCGTCTTCGCCGCGATGGCCCGCGGCGCGGCGACCGGGGCAAGAGCCGAAGAGCCGAGCCGGAGCGCCTGCCGGTTGACCGGGCGAGGAGTCGGCCTAGACTGGCGCCGCCGGTGACTGCCCTTCGTCGAGCGCGCTCGCTTCTCGTCTTGCTCGCGGTCCTGGCGACGGCGACCGTCGCGGACGCGCAGCCGGATCCACCGAGCGCGCCTCGCGCCGGGGCCGCCGCGACCCCGTCGACGCAGGCCGCGCAAGGCGTCGCCGTCGTCGGCGGCGTCGCCGTCCGCGACGACGCGTTCACCCTCGCGCGGGCCGTCTACGCGAGCTCGCTCCGGCCGCGGCGCCTCGACGAGCTCCGCGCGCGCGTCCTCGCGGGAGATCCCGCGCCGCCTTCGGCGACGAAGGAGATCCGTGAGCTCGCGGAGCTCCGCGCGGGCGTGTCCGGTGAAGACGCCGCGAGCCGTCGTCTCCTCGCGAGCATCGCGCAGCAGATCGGCGTCCAGGCGCTGCTCGTCGTGAGCCGCGCGCCGGTCGAGGCGCCTCCGCCCGCGCTCCCCGAGGGCGCGGGCGAGCCGGCGGCCGCGGCGGAGCAACCGGACGGAGGCGCGCCGGCCGCCGCGCCGAGCGCGGCGTCGACGTCGACGTCGGAGGACGCGGGCGCGCGTCCCGCCCCGGAGTCGCCCCGGATCCGCGCGCGGCTCTTCCTCGCGGACTCCGGCGAGTTCGACGCAGCGCGCTACGAGCCCGACGAGCTCGGGTGGCGCGGCACGGTGACGTCGCTCTCCGGTCGGTTCCCGCCGCCCCGGGCGACGACCCCAACGACGGCTCAGCTCCAGGCGCCTCCGCCCAAGCTCCCGTCCGAAGGAAAGGAGAGTCAGCCGTTCTACCGATCGCCGTGGCTCTGGGGCGCTGTGGGCGCCGCGGTGCTGCTCGGCGGCTTCTTTTTCTTCGCCTCACAGGACACGAGCGACGACCCGATCCATCTTCAGATGCGGGTCCCTCGCTGAGGTCGAGGCGCCGACCCCGCCGGAGAAGCTCCGGCATCGAACCGCTCACGATGTCCCGCTGGTCCCGCTTCCTGCTCACGCTCCTGACCGCGCTCGCGTTGAGCTTCGGGAGCCTGTCTGCGTCGGCGAGGCCGGCCGAGATCGGCGATCTCCCCGCCGGCGCGCCGGGGAGCGACGACGCGCACGGCCCGCCGCTCGTCGTCCCGCACGACGTCCCCGTCATCCTGCCGACGGCGCACGCGGCGATCCCGCCCGTGCCGTCTTCCTACGTCACGAAGGACCTCGGCTGGCTGGAGCTCTCGTACCCGCCGGAGGCCGGCGAGCGCGTCGCCTCCCTCATCCAGGACGCCGGCGCGATCAAGGCCGAGCTCACGAGCGCGTTGGGGCAGCCGGTCCTCACCCGCGTCACAGTGCGCGTCGCGCCGACGGTGTCGGACATGGCGCGCCTCGCGCCGGCCGACGCGCCGCCGCCTCCGTACGCGAGCGGCGTCGCGTACCACGGCCTGCACCTCGTCCTGCTCAGCATGCTGCAGCCGCGCGGCGCCGAGGCGGTGGACCTCGACGAGGTCTTCCGGCACGAGCTCGCGCACGTCGCGCTCGAGGACGCCGTCCAGGGCAAGCACGTCCCCGTCTGGTTCAACGAGGGCCTCGCGATCTCGCTCTCCGGCGAGCGCGCGGCCGCCCGCCTGCAGACCCTCTGGAGCGCGACGCTCTCGGGCACGCTGATCCCGCTGTCGGATCTCGATCGAAGCTTCCCGCGCGACAACTTCGAGGTGAGCATCGCCTACGCGGAGAGCGCCGACTTCATGCGGTTCCTCACCCGCAAGTCGGACCGGCTTCGCTTCGCCGCGATGATCGGCCGCGTGCGCGAGGGGCAGGCCTTCGACCGCGCGATCGCCGAAGCGTACGGGAGCGATCTCCGGCGCCTCGAGTTCGAGTGGCGCGGGGATCTCGAGCGCCGCTTCTCCGTCATCCCCGTCCTCACGGGCGGCGGGCTCGTCTGGATGCTCGTCGTCGGCGTGCTCGTCGCCGCCTACGTCCGCCGCCGGCGCCGCTCGAAGGCGATCCTCGCCCGCTGGGAGCGCGAGGAGGCCATCGAGGACGCGCGCATCGCGGCCAAGCTCGCCGCCGAGCACGCCGGGGCCTCCGAGGCTGGCGGGCCGCTCCTCCCGGTCTTCACGCCCGCGGGGACCCGGGCCGGCGTCTCCGTCAAGATCGAGCGCAACGGCGGCTGGCACACGCTCCACTGACCGCCGCGCGCCCTCGCGGCGCGATCAGCGCGGCTCGATGCGCGGGCAGCCGGCGATGATGCGGACGTCGAGGACGTCGCCGTTCTTGACGCGCTCGCACGCGGCGCCGACGAGCGTGACGGTCTTGCCGGAGATCGTCCAGCCGTCGACGGGCTCGTAGGGGAGCACGACGTCGTCCATGTAGACGTTGACGAGCGACGCGTCCGCCGGCGCCTCCTTGAGGTCGAAGGTGCACGTCCCCGTGATCTGCGCCGCCACCTTCTTGAGCGCGGTGAGCATCACGTCCTCGCTCGCGGCGTTCACGGCGAAGTAACGCGGGCTCGTCGGGAGCGCCGTGCCGCCCGCGGTCGCCATCTCGTCGAGGAGCGACGCGTAGGCGTCCGCCCCGGGGAGCCCGACGACGTAGACCGGGACGCCGCGCGCCCGGAGCGCGCTGATCGCCCCGAGCGTCGAGCTCGCGTCGGTGCAGTTCTCGCTGTAGCCGTCGGGGTACTCGCAGCAGTTGCGCGGTCCCTCCTTCGGGCACCCCGGCCAGCCCTCGATGTTGAGCTGACAGGCGTCGTACCCGCAGCCGGCGTTCGTGTTGCAGTTCGGTGCGCCGTCGGTGGCGAGGACGACGAACCTGCGGCCCGCGACGCCGGCGAGCCGAGGCTCGAGCTGCGCGAGCGTCGGCCCGGTGGGCGTCCCGCCGCTCGGCGTCACGCGCGTCGCGGCGAGGAGCGCCGTCGTCGTCGGCCCGTCGACGCCGGAGGACGGCGCGTCGCCGGCGCGGACGGACATGATCTCGGTCCCGGGCGCGCAGACGTCGTCCCCGCTCGGGGCGGGGAACATCGCGGCGCCGAACGCGGCGCGCGGCCCGAGGCTGCGCATGATCTTGGCGACCGTGACGCGGACTTTGGTCCACTTGTCCGCGACGCCCATGCTGCCCGAGCGGTCGAGCACGAAATAGATCGTCGGAGGATCGACGAAGAGCGGGACGTCGAGGCAGTCGCACTGCGACCCGTCCGGCTGCGTGCCGCACCCGGGCGGCGCGACGCTGCCGGCGTCCGGGTTGAAGACCTCGCCGCTCCCCACGCCGACGCCCACCCCGGGGCCGTCACCGGTGACCGGCGGGCGCTCGGTGCCGCAGCCGGCGCCGAGCGAGACGGCCAGCGCGAGCGCCCCGAGCCCACTCCCGAACCTGCTCGCGCGCGCCACCTCGAAAAAGTAGCAGAACCGTGAGCGGAGGCGACATAACGGAAGCTAGGGAGCGCCGTTCTTGTTGTGCTCTCGTTACCGCGCCGCGATGCTCCCGCGTCTCCCTCGCCTCCGCGCCCTGATCCTGGCCCTCGTCGGCCTGGTCTTCGTGGCGAGCTGGCCCGGGTCGGCGCTCCGCGCGACCGCGGTGGACCTGGTGGCGCCGGCCGTGCCCAGGGAGATCGTCGGTCGCGACGGGATCCTCGACGTCGTCGTCCGCGTGAAGGACGAGGGCGGCCCGCTCCTCGTCCCGCCCTCGGGGGCGCGCGTCCGCGCCTTCGCGATCCTCGACGGCCGCGCCCACGCCGCGGGCGAAGCCGAGACCGATCGCGACGGGCGCGCGACCCTCCGCGACTTGCCGCAGGCCGAGCACTGGATCGTCGCCGAGGCGCCCGGGCGGGCCCGCGCGTCGCAGATGGTGGTCATCGTCGCCGGCGCGCGGCGGCTCGATCTCGAGCTCGGCCCCGAGCACACGCTCGACGTCGAGGTGAAGGACGAGGCGGGCGCGCCTCTGGTGGGCGCGGAGATCGAGGTCCGCGGGCCCGATCCGTTCCCCGTCGGCGCGCGCGCGGGCGCGGGCGGTCGGGCGCGCGTGGGCCGCCTCGGCGAGGGGCCGTACACGGTGATCGCGCGCGCGCCCGGCTTCGAGGAGGTGACCCGCCGGCGCGTGCCCGAGGGGACGCCGCTCGTCGTCGTCCTCGGGAAGCAGGGCGCGCTGCTCGTCGAGGTCGTCGGCGAGGACGGCGCGCCGGCGCCCGCGTCGCGCGTCCTCGTCGGCTCGCCCGGGCTCGGCGCCGTGCGCGTCACGGAGGCCGGCGAGGACGGCAAGGTGCGCATCGCCGGCCTCGACAGCGGGAGCTACGCGCTCCGCGCCGTGAACGGCGCGCGCGTCTCGCCGATCGAGCTCGGCGTCGTCCTCGCGAAGGGCGAGGAGCGCGCCGTGCGGCTCCCGCTCGCCCCGGGCGTGATGGTCACCGCGCACGTCGTCGACGCGGCGACCGACGACGACGTGCGCGACGCGCGCGTGACGCTCGCCGAGGGCGGCCTCTCGCCGTTCCCGAGCGACGGCGTCACCGACAAGCGCGGGCGCGTCGTGCTCGGCCCGATCGCGCGCGGACCCGCGACGCTCTCGGCGCGCGCCGAGGGCTTCGTCCCGAGGGCGGCGATGTCCCTCGACGAGGCGACGTCGTCCGAGGTGAAGATCGCGCTCGCGCGCGGCGGCGTGCTGATCGGGAAGGTCAGCGACGCGCGCGGCTACGCCGTCGACGGCGCGACGATCCGCGTCGTCGGCACCGACCTCGAGGGCATGCCGATCGACGAGGATCCGTCGCGCTGGTCGTTCCGCGAGGCGCACTTCACGGCGCAGCTCAAGGGGCCGTCGCCGCTCGTCCCGGCCGGCGAGCTCGGCGTGGTGCCCGGACCGGTCCCCGCGATCCCGCACGGCCCGCTCGTCGGGCTCTCGTTCGGCGGGAGCGCGGCCCCGGCGGCGGCCGGCGCGGCGCGGGCCGATCCGTGGGTCACGGGGCGCGACGGCGCGTTCCGGGCGGCGCCGATCACGCCGGGCCGCGTCCGCGCGCTCGTGCATCATCCCCAGTACGTCGAGGCGATGAGCGAGATCGTCGTCCTCGAGTCGGACAAGGAGGCGCGGGTCGACGTCGTGCTCCGGCGCGGCGGCGACCTCGAGGGCCGCGTCGTCGACGCGCGGGGCCGGCCGGTCTCCGGCGCGCACGTCACCGCCCTCGCGACCCGCGGCTCGCTCGAGCACATGACGCGGAGCGGGACCGACGGCTCGTTCGCGTTCGCCGCGCTCCCGGACGCCGTGACGATCCTCGTGGCGCGCGACGAGGATCCGACGACGATCGCGGCGCGCGTCGAGGTGACGGTCCCGGAGGCCGGGAAGAGGTCGATCGAGATCACGCTGCCCGAGCCGCGGCCCGCGCTGCCGGTGCGGGTGACCGATCACCGCGGCGGCGGCGTCGAGGCGGCGCAGATCTCGGCGGTGAGCCTCGAGCCGGGGGAGGCGCTGCGCGCGACGGCGTTCAGCGACGCTCGCGGGCGGGCGGAGCTCGCGGGGGCGCGGGGCATCGCCGCGCGCGTCGAGGTCCACGCGCCGGGGCGGGCCGCGCGCGTCGTCGTGACCACGCCGGAGATGCCCGAGCTCGTCGTGGCGCTCGCGCCGGCGGAGAGCGTGACCGGCGAGGTCACGACGCGCCGCCGCGAGCCGCTCTCCGGCGCCGAGGTGACGCTCCAGACCGAGGCCGGCGTCCGTCACGCGCGCGCGAACCGCGACGGCGCCTTCACGTTCGGCGACGTCGCGCCGGGCGCCGCGCGCCTCCGCGTGCGCATGCCGGGCCGCGCGCCCGCCGAGCGCGCCATCGTGATCGAGGACAGCGGCGGCCGCCGGGCGACCGAGGTGCCGCGCTTCGAGCTCGTCGACGAAGGCGTCGTCGAGGGCGTCGTCGTCGACGGGCGCGGCGATCCGATCCCCGGCGCGCGCGTGGCCAAGGACGCCGTGCCGACGTACCTGCCGGTCGGCGCCGCGCCGGTCGGCATGGCCGTGACCGACGGCAAGGGGCGCTTCCGCCTCGGGGAGCTGGGCGAGGGGAGCGTCACGCTCGAGGCGTACGCCGCGGACGTGGGCCGTACGCGGCGCGCCGACGTCGTCGTCCGCGCCGGCCGGACGACGAGCGACGTGAAGCTCGTCCTCGCGCGCGGCGAAGCGGCCTCGAAGGAGCCGATCGCGACCGGCGGCGTCGCGATCACGCTCGGCGAGACCGCCGCCGGCCTCGAGGGGCCGGAGGTCGTCGTCGTCGCGGTCTCGGAGGGGAGCGAGGCGGAGCGTGGCGGCCTCGTCGCGGGCGACGTCATCACCGAGGTGGGCGGCGCGAAGGTCGGATCGATCGTCGAGGCGCGCGCGCGTCTCTCCGGCCCGGTGCACGACGACGTCCTGGTGCGCGTCCGGCGCGGTGAGCGCGTGGTCCCGCTCCGCGTCGCGCGCGAGGCGGTGCGCCGCTGAGGTGACGTCCTCGCGCCGCCGGGCGCCGCGCGGAGGCGGCTCCGCCCTACTGGACCTTCTTGAACGTGATCGAGCGCTGGGCGTCGATCTTCCACACCATCGTGTCGGCCTTCTCGTTGAACGTGAAGGTCTCCGCGCTGCCGTCGCGGTCGGTGTGGATGACCAGCGTGGTCGCGTCTTCTTTGTCGATCGTGTAGGTCGCCGCGGGGTTGCGCCCCGCCGGCGTCTGGATGGCGATCTGGTTGCCTTGCGCGATGATCTCGGTGTTCGTCGCGAAGGCGTCCGCCGACATCTGCGCGGTCTCCGGCACGCCCTCGGCCTTCTGGCCCTTCCAGCGCCCCTCGAGCTTCTGCGAGCCCGGGTGCTTGCACCCCGCCGGGGCGAGAGCGAGGAGCGGCGCCACGAGCGTGGCAGCAAGGACGAGCTTGCGCATGGGGGGACGAAACCGCCGCCAGTCGAGCTGACCAGCGCGCCGGGCTGCCAGCGTACCGCAAGCCGTCCCACCAAGGCGATGATCTACGCGTCTTTCCGGTGATGAGGCGGACCGCCTGGGCTAAGACAGAGGAGCGTGGACCAGGGCGCCCTCCTCCAGGACCCGTTCGGGCTCTCGGGCACGCTGCTCGACGGGCAGTACCGCGTCGACGCCGTCGTCGGCGAGGGCGGCTTCGGCGTCGTCTACCGCGGCCGTCACCTCTCGCTCGACCAGCCGATCGCGATCAAGGTCCTGAAGGGCCTCGACGGCGGCGACGCCCGGATCAACGCGCTCGTCCTCGAGAAGTTCCGCGCCGAGGCGCGGCTGCTCTACACGCTCTCGCAGTCGTCGCTCCACGTCGTCCGGTCGCTCGATTTCGGCGCGGCGACGACGCCGTCGGGCGTCTGGGCGCCGTTCATGATCCTCGAGTGGCTGGAGGGCCGCTCGCTCGACGACGACCTCGCCGAGCGCCGCCGGCGAGGGGCGCGCGGGAGGTCGCTCGACGAGGCCCTCGCCGTCCTCGAGCCGATCGTCGACGGCCTCGCCGCCGCGCACCGGCAGAAGGTCGCGCACCGCGACGTCAAGCCCGCCAACGTCTTCCTCCTCGCGTCGCAGGCGGGGCGGCCCGGGCCGCGGCTGAAGGTGCTCGACTTCGGGATCGCCAAGATCATGCAGGAGGGCGAGTCGGCCGGGACGAAAGGGACGTTCGCGTCGTTCACCTGGCTCTACGCGGCGCCGGAGCAGCTCGAGCCGCGGCGGGGCGCGACGGGGCTCGCGACGGACGTCTACGCGCTCGCGCTCGTCCTGACGGAGCTGCTCACCGATCGCAGCCCGGTCGACGATCGCGACGTCGTCGGGATCATGAAGGTGGCGACCGATCCCGCTCGCCGTCCGACGCCGCGCTCCCGCGGCGCCAACGTCCCCGACGAGATCGAGGCGGTCTGCGAGCGCGCCCTCGCGGTCGATCCGCGGAGCCGGTTCGCGTCGGTCGTGGAGCTCTGGGACGCGCTCGTCGCGGCGCGCGCGAGCGCGTCGGCCGGCAAGACCGTGAAGCCGCCCGCGGTCGCGCCCTCCGCGGTCGCGCCGTCGCCTGCGGTCGCGTCACGGGTTCCCGGCGCACGGGCCCCGGCGCCTGCGAGTTCATCGCTCGGCGCGCGGCCTCCGGGGCTCGTCACGCCGGCGCCTGTGCTCGCGAGCCCGCCGTCGACCGCGCCGGAACGGCGCCGCCCGAGAGCCCGCCGCTCGGAACGGCGCCGCCGCACAGCCCGCCGCTCGGGGACCGCGCCGCCCGGTCTTCGTGGCGCGATGGTGCCCTACGGGGCGAGCCCTCCGCCGCCGGGGACGCTTCCGCCGGAGCGCGCGCCGCGCCGGCCGTTCGTTCGCGCGGACGGGACGAGCCCGGTCGCCGTCGTGACGATCGTCCTCTTCGTCCTGACGCTGCTGTTCGCGTTCTCGTACGCGATCATCCAGGGCGCGTGCAACGCGGCCGACGCCGCGCACGTGCCGGGTTAAGGCCCGCGATCGGCGGTCGGAGCCGCGGTCTCGGCCGCGAGGAGGACGTCGCGCATGGGCTCCGGAATACGGAGGAGCTTGTGCGCGCCGTCGATGCAGCCGAGGCGCGTCCAGCCCTCGGCGATCGCCGTCGCGCCGCGGCGGATCGCGTAGGTGAACTTCATCGACACGGCGCGGAGCTCGGCGAGCGTGGTCTCGACGACGAGGAGATCGTCGAAGCGCGAGGGCGACTTGTAGCTCACGTGCGCCTCGACGACCGGGAGGTGGACGCCCCGGCTCGCCCAGTCGGCGTACGTCACCCCGCGGCGGCGGAGCCACTCCACGCGCCCGGCCTCGAAGTACACGAGGTACGAGCCGTGATGGACGATGCCCATGAGGTCGGTCTCGCAGAAGCGCACGCGCAGATCCATCGCGCTCGTGCTCTTCCGCGGGTCGATCTCGGCGAAGGTCGCGCTCACGCCTCGCGCTTAGCACACCGCGAGGTAAGCTGGGGACGTCGTGCGCCGCCGCCTGCCCGTCTTGTCGAACGATCCGCCGCCGGCCGCCTCCGGAGGCGGCGACGGATCCGAGGGCGACGACGAGGCGCGGCCGCCCTGGCACTGGGCCGGCTTCGGCACGGTCGCGATCTTCGCCGGCTGGCTCCCGCTCGCCTACGTCGCGGGAGCCGTCTCGGCGCGCGTCATGGCCGCTCGCTTCGGCGCCGACGCCTCGCGCGACGCGATCGACCTCGCGCTCTCCGCGATGTCCGCGGGCGAACGCGCGCGCCTCATGGCGACCGTCGCGCTCCCGAGCGTCCTCGGGCTCGCGCTCGCGGCGTTCGGCGGCGGCGTGGTCGTCGGGCGCTTCGGGTCGGGCAAGCAGCCGGCGCGCGTCGCCGCGGTCTCGGGCGCGATGACGGCGCTCGTCGCCAGCGCGATCGCGTGGGCCGGCTTCACGGCGGCGACGCTCGTAGGCCGCCGTGGTGGTTCCCGCCGTCGCGGTCGGCTTCGCGGCCTGGGGCGGGCGTTTCGGCGCGTCGCGTGTCCGCTCCGGCGAGGGCGCCGCGAGCTGGGTGAGGGGCCGTTCGGTCGCGCCGCGCCCAACGCCGCCGTGCTATCCCCCCCAAGCCGGATGTCTTGCCTCCGCGCCTCGACCGACTTGCCTGGGCGGCGAGCGCCGTCATGGACCTCGACGCGGTGCTCGTCGACCACGCGCACTGCGAGATGAAGGCCGCCACGAACGCGCTCTCGCTGGTGGTCCGCCACTCGAGCGATCTCGGCCTCGTCCGCGCGCTCACGGAGATCGCGCGCGAGGAGCTCGAGCACTTCCAGCGGGTCGTCGGCTTCCTCGAGGCGCGCGGGCTCCGTCTCGGCCCGCCGCCGGTCGACGACTACGCCGCCGAGCTCCGGCGGGCGATGAACGCGCTCCCCGCGACCGAGCTCCCGCTGGTCGTCGATCGCCTGCTCGTCGGCGCGCTCATCGAGGCGCGCTCGTGCGAGCGCTTCAAGCTCCTCATCAAGGCGCTGCCCTCGAGCTGCCCCGCGGACCTCCGCGCGTTCTACGAGGAGCTCTTCGCCTGCGAGGCGCGCCACTACCGCGACTACGTCGATCTCGCGCTCGGCGCGGCCGGCTCGCTCGCCGATCTCGTCGAGGCGCGCCTCGAGCTCCTCGCCGAGGCCGAGGCGCGCATCGTGCGCTCGCTCGCGGAGCGCGCCGTGCGCGGGACGGTGCACGGATGACGATCGAGGGGCCCGTCGATCTGCTCGCGCGGTCGACCGCGCGGCGCCGCCGCGGCGGCGCGATCGGTCGAGCGCGGGCGCGGCGCGCCTCGCGATGAAGGCCGCGAGGAGGCCTGGGCGCGGGCGACGTTCGCGAGCTCCGCGACGTCGCCGGGCAGTCGATGTTCGGCCGCGCTTCCAGCGCACGAGCCCGGTCCGCTGCACGCGCCGTATCGCGACGCGCTGCTGCGCTGGGTTCACTTGAGCTCTTGCAGGCGTGGGCTGGGACCCGGGCTTCGACGAGGCGGACGCGATCCACGCCGGATCCGACGCCCGCGTCGCGCGCCGCGCATCGCGAGGGCACGCGAGCGCCGGTGAGCGCGGGCCCGCCGAGCAAGGCGGCGCTCGCTGGTCACGTTCGATCGGAGGCGCGTCGTGCGCTCGTCGACGCGCTGCCGACGGCCCTGGCCGACGTCGCGCCCGGCGGCTCGCCGATCTCGCCGCCGCGCCCGTCGCCGCGGGTCCGCCGGAGCTCCGCGCGCGTCGCTTTCGCGTCGCGCGCCGCCTGGGCTCGATCATCCCTGGTCGCTGGCGACGAGCGCGAGCGAACGAGCTCGAGGCCCTCGCGCGCGCCGTCCTCGACGCGACCGAGCTCGCTCGCCGTTATTCATTGCGCGCGCGGCGGAGCGAGCATCGCGGCCGAGGGAGGGGCCGCCGCGGCGTTCGTCGTCGACGCCTTCGCGCGCGACGCGCAAGAAGGCTGGCCCACGCCCGGCGCGCGTTGGCTCGAGTGGACGGTCTTCCGCGCGCTCGCCCCACGGGCGCCGCGCCCGCTGCGCTCCGCCCGCGCTCGGCGGCGCGACGCTCGGGCGGCGCCCAGTGGGGCGCCGCCCTCCGGCTCGGAGCCGTCGCGCGCTCGCCTCCCGTCTGCGCTCGCGCGGGATCCCTATCCACCGGACGCGCTCGTCGTCGGCGCGCTCGCCGTCGTATCGCCGGGCGCCCTTCGGCAGGCGCAAGGCAAGCTGGGGCTCTCCGCGTTCGGCAGACGCCCATACCCGCGCGCGCCTCGCGCGTCCTCTCGCGACGCCCGCACGACGGCCGCGTCGCTCGTCGCCGGCATGCGCGATCCGGTCTGCTCCGACGAGCTCGAGGAGCTCACCGCGCGCGTCTTCGGCGCCTTCGCTGCCCGCGGACCTCGCCGCGGCATGGTCGCTCGGCTTGCGTGGGAGCGCGCGCGGTCGACGCGCCGGCGCGCCTCGTCGCCGTCCGCACGCTCGGCTTCACTGCGGCCTCGTCGATCGGTTCGACGAGGACTGGTTCGACAACCCGCGCGCGGGCGCACTCCGCGAGCATCGGCGCGGGGCCTCGTGGTGGGCGACGTGCCCGACGCCGAGGCTGCGCGCGCGGCCGCCCGGAGCTTCGAGGAGACGCTCGGTTGAGGGTCCGGGCACGGCGGGGCCTGCCGTGACGGTGCTCCTCGGCTGGTCGGCGCGCCCGGCGATCGCGACCGCCGGCCCCGCCCGCGACGAAGCCCCCTGCGTCGCGACCCGCCGCCGGCCGGGTGCTCCGCGCCTGCTCCCCGGTGAAGCGCGCGCCGCCGCCGCTCGCGATCTTGCTGGAGCGTCGCGCGCGTGAAGATCACGAGCCACGGCAGGTGCTGTCCGTCCCCGAGGAGGTGAACCTCTGCGCGGCGAGTGGAAGGGGGAGGCGCTGCGCTTTCACGTCGCGTTCGGCGCGCCCGGCCCACGCGCGATCGACGCGCGTCCCGTCGCCCTCGGCGACGGCGAGCTCGGAGCCGCCGGACGACGACGACGGCGAGGCGCTGGCGACGGAGCGGTGCATCGGCGCCCTGAGGAGGTACGCGCTCCTCGGGCGCGAGACGATGGCCGATCGTCGTCAGCTCGGCGCTTCGACGCGCTCGCCAGGGCCCTCTCCCGCGGCAACATGGCGTCGCTTCGATCCGCTCCCCGTCGATACGATCGAGGACGCCTGGCGCGTCGACCCTCGTCGTGCGCGCCTCGGCGGTTCTGCGCGGGCACGCCGCTCACGCTCGGCCGACTGTCGCGCCGCGTCGGCGACACCGTCGCGGCCTCTCGCGCGCGTGGAGGCGAGGCTCTGCGGTCCCGACGCGGATCCGCACCCGCTCGCGGTCGTGATGATCCTGCCGTCGGACGCCGAACGGCAGACGACGACGCTGGTGCTCTCCCGTGCGTCACGCGACGGACGATCTCGCGTGCGCGCCTCTGGCACGCTGCAAAGAGGTAGCGCGCCTGCGACTCTTCGGCGGACTCAGAAGCTGCCGCCGGTGTCACCGCCGCTGCCGCTGCCGGTCGCGCCGCCGAGTCGATGAAGAAGCGGAGGCCGACGGAGATCATCGTCGTAGGGTGGACTGGCGACGACGTCGCGGCGGCCGCCGACCTCGATCGAGAAGCGGCGATCGACGGCTGGCGCCGAGGCCGACGGCGTGGGTCTTCATGTTTCGTGTCGGGCGGTAGCCTGCGCGCGCAGCGGGACGCGATCGGCGAGGAGGACCCGGCGCCTGCCATCATGCGCATCCGCGCGCCGGCGAACGTCGAAGTCGACGAGCGTGTTGGCCTCGGCGGTGACGGTCTGGTTCGACCAGCCGAGTGCCGCCCCGCCACTCCGAGCGGCAAGAGGCCTGTGCCCGGAGCCGAGGTTGCGACCGCTGACCGCGAAGCGGAGCTGCTCGGTGATCGCGACCGCCGCGCCGGCGTCGAAGGTAGAACCTGCCGACGATCGGCTCCGACGTCGTCCTGCTCGGGACGCGAGGCTCAGCAAGCTTTGAACGGCGTGGTGCCCCCGGTTGACGCGCATGTAGCGGCCGGTCGCGCCGAGGTGGAACCGGTCGCCGAGCGGATGGGCCAGCGCCAGCCGGAGATCCGTCCACTGGCGGCGGATCCCGTCGGGTCCATCTGCGACCACGTGCCGCCAAAGCTGCCCGCCAGACGGCTTCGTGCCGAGTCGACGACCGCGCCGCCGTAAAGCCCGCCGCCGCGCCCGGGACTGAACGCCGCGAGCCCTTCGAGGGTAGACGCGGTAGAGCGACAGGTTATGGGCGATGAACACGGCCGTCGTCGAGCCGCCCCACACTTGTTGCGCGCCCGCGAGCGCCACCGAGCGAGGATGCTGGACCTCGCCGAGCTCGTAGCCCTGCTCGAGGACGTCGAGGAAGTGTGCAGCATGCACGCGCCCCGCCGACGCGACGCTCGCGAGCGCGATGAGCCCGCCAGGGCGCGGGCAATGAGCGCGGCGGGGGCCTTTGTCGCGAAGCGAGTCAGGCAACTGACGGGCACCCTAACCAAGCCCCGATGCCCAGGACAACTTTTCGGCAAAACGATTCGGCGTCACGCGCTCTCCTGAAAATCACGGGCGGATCGTCGACTCTTGACACCGAGAAGACGGCAAAACCGGCCGAAGCTGCAAATGCGTCGCCCAGCAACGTCTGATTAATAAAGAGACGTCGTAATCATGGCGACCTTAATTTGCATGCACCGCGATCATTTGGAGGCGGTTTACAAGGAATAAACCCATGTGGTTCTAGACAGTTGCGACCTTTGAAACAATGGACATGACGAGCGTTCGCAGACGGTGCCGCTCCATCTTTTCCGGTCAGGACGGGAGGTCGGCGGATCAGCGCCCGGCCCTGCGTGGCGAGTTGCTTCAACAGCTCGGACGCAGGTGATCGCATGGAGCACTCATCCCCCGATCGTCCGTCGTGCTGGAATGTCGCAGCGTGTCCTTTCGTCCGATCTCGGTGCCGACCTTCGCGTCCGCGTCTGGGAAACGGACGGCAGACTTTGTCCGGAGAAGCGTTCGCCGAGATGTCGGAGCTGTCCACGAGCGAGCAGTCGATCTTGCATGGCAGTGTCCACACCTCTGTGGAGAACTTGTGAACACGGGTGGGCCGGCCGAGCTGAGATCCACGTCGTGTGATCAAGGTTTGACGGGCTGAGATTTGTCGGAATCAGGGCGCCGAAGAGGCGCCCAAGGGTTTTCATTCGCTGGAACGGATGGAGATGCAGCACGAATCGCTCTGGAATGAGGTTGTTGCCTTCACGCGGTCGAAGTCGCCCGCGAGCTTCGAGCAGTGGTTTCCATGTTCAGTTCGACGGCATGACTGACGGCGTCGTGTCCTGCGCGCGCGCGACGAGTTCGTGCGCGAGTGGGTCGATCACTTCCTGCCCACCCTCGTCGACCACCTGCGTAGCCAGACCGGGTGGGAGCGTGCAGATTGCAGCGGAGGTGGGCGGCGGCGCTGGAGCGGCCAGCAGCGCAGAAATGCGAGGCGGCGGACGCCGCATCGGGAATGCGAGCCGAAGCTACTTGTCGAACGGCGCGCCCGCCGTCCGGCCGACGGACGACGTGGGACGTTCTCCGATGACGGATGAACCGCTGGCCTCACGCCGAGCGGCGACGGCGAAGGTGATCGCGCCTCCGCTCGAGGGCCTGAACCCGAAGCAGCACCTCCGCGAACTGTCAGTCGGTCCGTCGAACCAGCTCGCCCACGCGGCGGCCATCGGCGCGGCCGGCGGCGTCGGCCTGCGGCACAACCCGCTCTTTCGGTGCGGCGGCACCGGCCTCGGCAAGACGCACTGTCCACGCCGTCGCCCACGCATCCAGGCGGAGCGCCTGCAGTCGCATCCTCTAGCTGCGTCGGCGGAGAAGTTCGTAGAGTTCGTCCAGGCCTCCAGAGAACCGGATTACGAGTTCCGCAGCCGCTACCGCGAGCGTTGCGACTCCCTCCTCGTCGACGACATCCAGTCTTCGCCTCGAAGACGCAGACGCAGGAGGAGTTCTTCCACGCGTTCAACGCGCTCCACCAGGCGGACAAGCAGATCATCTTCACGAGCGACAAGTACTCCCCAGCAGCCGAGCGGATGGAGGAGCGCCTCGTCTCGCGCTCGTGGGTCTCGTCGCCGACATCCAGGGCCCCGAGCTCGAGACGCGCGTCGCCATTCCTCCGCAAGAAGGCGCAGATGGAGCAGATCGACCTCGCCGACGAGGTGGTCCTCACCGCGCAGACGATCCGCTCGAACGTCCGCGAGCTCGAAGGGAACGTTGATCCGCCTCGCCGCGAAGTCGTCGCTCCCTCGGGCGGGCGATCGACCCGACTTCGCGCGCCAGGAGCTCGCGGCCACCACGAGCCCCTCGTCCGAACGAGGCCGGCGTCGACGACATCCAGCGCGTCGTCTGCCACCACTTCAAGCTCCGTACGAGCGATCTCCTCTCGAAGGACCACAAGAGCATCGCGTTCACGCGCCACGTGGCGATGTACCAGGCAAGCAGCGCCTCAAGCGCAGCTTCCCGGAGCTCGGTCGCGCGTTCGGTAACCGCGATCACACCACGGCCGCGAGCGCGGGTCCGCAAGGTCGAGCACCTCCGTACCACCGAACCGGTGAGGTGCGCGCTCACCCGGAGGCGATCGAGCGTGCTTGTACCAACGCGACTGACGCTGCGAGCCAGCTTCACTCGAAGCGGCTGTAGAGCGGCAGGGCGGCGGGCGCGGGGAAGAAGGCCATGCCTCCTGCGTAGCCGATGTCCGCGCTCGTCACGATGGTGGTCGGGATCGTCGGATCGCCGCCGGTCGTGCTGTCGAGAGCTGGTCGGGCGCGAGCCGCGCGATCTTGCCCTGGCTGTACGTGTCGGGAGGTCGCCGCTCTCGTCGAACGCGATGCTCTCGAGGACGCGCCGACCGAGACGGTGATCGCCACCGACGGGAGGATCCGCGCGACGCGCCGTCGGGCGTGAGCTCGGCCGGCGTGACCTTGTAGATCACGTTGCCGCCGAAGCTCGTCGTCCAGAGGTTGCCGTCCTTGTCGAACGCGAGCGCGTCGGGCGGCAAAGCGGGTTGTCGTTTTCGGCCTTCGCCTTGATCCGGTCGGGCACGCGCCTGTCCGGGCGCGAGGCCTGCGCCGCGTAGCGGCGGAGGCTCGTGCCGTCGGAGACCCACATGTTGCTGTCCTGTCGAACGACGGCGCGCGGCCCGATCGAGCCGGTCGCGAGAGGTCGTCGGCGACGGGCGTACTGCCTGAAGCGCTCAGCGTGTCGGGGGAGAGGCGGAGCAGCTGGAGCTTGCACGGGTCGGTCGCCCAGAGGGCTGTCGGGCGCGAACGCGATCGCGCCCGGTCCCGGCAGGCAGCCGGAGAGCTTCGGAACGATCTCCGGTCGGCGGCGTCTTGTCGCCCGACGCGCCGAGATCGGCCGCGGCGTGAAGCGAAGGATCGGCGCGTCGGCCGTCGTGGCGCCGAGCGACCAGAGGTTGCCCTCCTTTGTCGAACCGCCGCCTGCTTGTGCGGCCGAGGCGGCGCCGCCCGCGCCCTGGCCGCGACCGTCGCGGCCGGCGTTCCGGCTGCTGAGGCTCGCCGCCGCGAAGCCGAGGAGCTGCCGCCTGGGTTCGTCCTGTTCGTCGACCAGAGCCAGGCTCGTCGACCGGCGTGTACGCCACGGTCACGGTCTGGGTTCCGGTGTCGCCTGAGGCAGAACGAGCTCGCGCTCGCCTCGTAGACCGTGCGCATCGATCGGATCACATGCCGCGCGCGCCGCGCTCACCGCGTACGCCCGCGGGCTGATCGGCGAGCGTCGCGCCGCGGTCACCTCGACCTCCGCGCCCGACGGCGTGGTGGAGCGTGATCTTCGCGTCGATCCCCGGGAGACCGGTCACGACGATCGCGATCCGGTGCCCTCGTTCGCGCACGCCGTGGCCCCGGCGCCGCCGTCGATCGACGCGTCGGTGCTCGCCGCCGCCCGTCGGCGAGCCGTCGCCTCGACTCACTGCAGTCACGTTCGTGAGCGCGCTGACGAGCGCGAGCGGAGCGAGACCGAGGAAAGGAAGGCGAGGCGCGAAGCTGTGGAGGGAGCTGCGCATGCGGGCTTTGGACGAGATTCGATCGATCTCGTGCCCTCGGGTTGTCCCCCCATACGTAGACACGGACGCGCCTTTGCACGCGTCGCGTCGTTCGAACCCTCGCCGCAAATGCGGCGAGTTGGCGCAACGGGCTCCGTCAGAGCGCATCTTCCAGCTGCTCGCGTCGGCGGCGTCGAAGATCTCGACGCCGACGGCGGCGAGCTCCTTGCGATCGCAAGTCGGCCTGGGCGAAGTCCTTCGCCTTGCGCGCCTCGGTGCGGGCGAGGACCTTCGCGTCGATGGCGGCGGCGTCGAGTCTGAGGCGGAGGCGACGTTCTTGGTCCGCTCAGTACGTGTCGGAGTCGGCCTGCATCAGCCGAGCGGCGCGCAGGCGCCGGCGAGCGCGCGGGATCGCCGGCGGCGAGCTTCCGGACGGCCTCGTTCTGCCGGGTCCTTCTTCAGCTTCGGCGCTCGCATCACGATCCCCGTTGCCGGTCTGCCGAGCTCGGCGAGCACGTAGCCGAGCGCGACGGGCGTGTTGAGACCGCGATCGAGCGCCCGAGCACCTTGTCCTGGCGCCGGCGACGATCCCTGGCTTGGCCCTGGAGGATGTCTGGCTCTCGCCCGGCTCGGAGTCGCCGGCGAGGTTCGCGTGAGATGTCGCGCGTCGCGTAGAGGTACGCCCGGCCCGTCGAGGCCGGGAAGGTGACGCGCCCGTCCTCCTGCTTCTCGACGTCGAACGAGAGCGGCCCGCGGTAGTGCGTGCCGAGGACGAAGTAGCGGTAGCCCTCGGGATCGTTCTTCCCGAGGACGTCCTGATCGTGACGAAGTTGCCGAGCGACTTCGCCATCTTCTCGCCGTCGATCTCGAGCCGGCGTGCAGCCAGAAGCGCGAGAGCTCCTGGCCGCTGCAGGCCTCGCTCTTTGCGCGATCTCGTTTTCGTGGTGAGGGAAGACGAGAACCATCCCGCCGCCGTGGATGTCGTGATGTGCTCGCCGAGCTCCTTGAACGCCATCGCGGAGCACCGGATGCGCCAGCCGGGGCGGCCCTTTTGCCCCACGGGCTGTCGGTGGAAGCCGAAGCCGTCGGGGCCGGCGGCCTTCCAGAGCGCGAAGTCGAGCGGGTCCTTCTTTTGATCTCCGCCGCGCCCCCGGCGAGGCGCTCGCCCGCGCCCGCGCGGAGGTCGTCGAGGTAAGTTGCGCGCGAGAAAGCTTGCCGTAGCCCGCAAAGCTCCGACCGCGTAGTCCTGCCGTTCACCGGCGACGTACGCGCTGCCCTTCTGATGAGCTTCGCGTGAGGTCGACGATACCGTCGATGGTCGTCGATACGCGCGGCATCGAGGTCGGTCATGCAGCCGATGGCGGCGAGGTGCGCGTCGGCGAGCTCGCCCATACGTTTTCGACAGCGCGAGCGGGTCTTCGCCCGCTCTTTCGCGCGGTTCACGATCTTGTCGTCGACGTCGGTGACGTTCTGGCAATGGCTGACCTCGAACCCGCGCGCGCGGAGGAATCGCGGCCGAGCACGTCGAACGTCGTGTACGAAGTTCCGGCCGTGGCCTGCGTGGGCGAGGTCGTAGACCGTGATGCCGCAAACATAGAGCTTCACCTTGCCTGGCGTGGCGGGGAGACGGTCCTCGATTTTTCTGCGAGCGCGTTGTAGAGGCGCACCGGCATCGGGCCGAGACACTTCTGAGCTCGCGCCTCGGCGGTGCCATTCGATCGGCCGATGTGGTGCGGGCGTCAGTCTTGGCCTCGGTCTCGGCGGCGGCGCTGCTCGCCGGCTGCGGGGGGAGGAAAGACGACCGGCTCGTTCGACGGCAACGTCTACCGCAACGTATCGATCGCGTTTCCTGGCTCCCGGATCCGCCGGCCGGCTGGAAGCGCGTCGCCGTCGACGACGCGAGCCCGCGTTTCGCGACGGAGAGCACGGCGCCTCGGTCCTGTTGAACGCTGCCTCTCGGCGGACGACCGGACGCCGCTCGTCGCGCTGACGGAACCACCTGCTCATCGGCGCCACTGAGCGCGAATACCTCAGCCAGGACGCCGTGCCCTTCGGACGGTCGCGAGGCGCTCCACACGACGCTCGGGCGAAGTGGGACGGCGTGCCGATGCTGATCGACGTCTACGTCCCGTCGAAGGACGGCTGCATCTACGACTTCATCTACCTGGGCTCGCCGAGCGGCTACGACGCCGGCGCGCCCGCGTTCGAGTCGTTCGTGCGCGGCTTCCGCACGCTCCGCGGCCCGGGGTCGTCGGATGAGCGGCGGTCCCGGTCCGTACGGCGGGGCGGGCTCCGAGGGGATGCGGTCAGGTCGCCGGAGGAGCAGGGGCCGGAGTCGCGGCCGCCGATGTCGGTCGGCTCGGCGCAGGCGGCTTCTCGCTCCCGCGCCGCCGCCGCCCGAGCCGAAGCTCTGGAGCACCTCGAGCGCTGGCGCCATTTTCTCGATCACCTCGGCGAGGTCGCGCTCCTGACGGCGCGCACGACGAAGGCGCTCTTCCGGCGTCCGTTCGAGATCGGTCGACGATCCAGCAGCTCGAGTCGCTGGGCGTCCGCCTGATGGGCATCGTCACGGTCACGTCGATCTCATCGGCATGGTCATGACGATCCAGTTCGCGTTCGGTCTCCGCCGCTTCGGCGGGCTCGAGTACATCCCGCGCGTCGTCTGCCTTCGTTCTGCCGCGATTCTGCGCTGATGCTTCACTGCGGTTACTGCCGGTGGTCGCATCGCCAGCGGCATGGCGGCCGAGGTCGGCGCGATGAACGTCACCGAGCAGGTCGACGCGATCCAGCGCGCTCGGCGCGGATCCGGCGAAGAAGCCGGTGCTTCCCGCGCATGCTGGCGGCGATCATCGTGATGCCCGTCCTCAGCATTCACGCGCTGCGCTGGCATCGGCGGCGCGGGTGATCATCTGCTCGCTCAGTTTCCGACATCTCGCCGACGTTCTTCATCAACTGTCGCTCATCGATCCGCATCATGGACTTCGTGTGGCTTATGTCGCGAAGACGCCGTTCTCGGGTACATCATCGCGACGTCGGCTGCCACTTCGGCCTCCGCACGACCGGCGGCACCGAGGGCGTCGGTCTCTCCACGACGCGCACCGTCGTCGCGGTGTCGATCGCGATCTTGATCGCGATTCCGTGCTGACGAAGGTCCATCATGTTCCAGACCGTAGCGAACGACGCGCGCGCCAGGCGATCGGCCCATGCCCTCGCGGCCCCTGCTCGTGATCGGCGTGCTCACGGTCGACGCGCGCCGCGCCGCGCCGCCCGGCGCGCGGAGAGCTTCCGCGCTCGCGCTCACGCGCGCGGCTGCCGACGAGCGATCTCGCGCTCGGGCGGCGCGCGGTTCTCGCGCGGCGTCGCTCGAGGAGCCGGGCGCGGCCTTCGCCGACGGTCCGGCCGCTGCCCGATCCGATCCCGCCGGTGCGGCGCGATGGCTCCGCCCGTCGAGGTGTGGTCCGTCGCGGCCGAGCGTTCGCTTCCGCGCCGCGAGGGGAGACGCGCCGGAAGCGGAAGTGATCGCTCCCTCGCGCACGCGCTCGGCGCGCTGGCCCGCCGCAAGGCGCGCCTGATCGCGCTGGCGCGGCCTGCGTTCGCCGTCGCGCCGCCGCGGCCGTGCTCTTCCTCACCGAGTCGCTGCGCGCGAGGCGGGAACGTGCGCGACGCGCATCCCGACATCGTCGTGCAGAAGCTCGTCGGCGGGCGCCCGACGACGATCCCTGCGAGCGAGCGCGCGAAGCTCGGCGACATCCCGTCGGTGCGCGACGTCACGCCGCGCGTCTGGGGGTACATCTTCCTCCCCGCGCTCCAGGGCAACGTCACCGTCGTCGGGGCGCCTCGCGGGGCCGCCCCGCTCTCCGTGGCGAACGGCGTCCTTCAGGAAGTGGCCGCGATCTGCCGCCGGGCGAGCACGAGATGATCGCGGGCGTCTTATCCGCGCACTTCCTCGATGCCTCGGCGACGAGCTCGGGCTCCCTTCGGCCGGATCCGCGCGCCCACGCGATGAAGCTCGTCGGCACGTTCCGATCGTCGCTCGATCTGTGGACGGCCGACGTCGTCCTCTGCGACGAGGACGACGCGCGCGCGCTCCTCGGCTTGCCCGAGGGCGACGCGACGGACATCGCCGTCACGCTCGCGAACCCGGCCGAGGCGCGCGTGGTCGCCGCGACGATCGTCGAGCGCCTCCCGGGGGCGCGCGTGATCGAGCGCGATCTCCTCGAGCGGGTCTACCACCTCTCCTACGGGCGCCGCGCCGGCCTCGTGCTCGGCGCGTCGATCCCCGCCATCCTCGCGCTGCTCGTGCTGGCGTGGGACCGCGCGAGCGGGATCGGCGGCGACGAGCGGCGCGAGATCGCGATCCTCAAGGCGGTCGGCTGGTCGACGGGCGACGTCCTGTGGGCCAAGCTCTTCGAGTCGATCCTGGTGGGCGCGCTCGGGACCGCGCTCGGGCTCCTCCTCGGGTACGCGTGGGTGTTCTGGCTCGGCGCGCCCGGGCTCCGGCCGGCGCTCGTCGGCTGGAGCGTCATGTACCCGCGCGCGTCGCTCACGCCGGTCGTCGACCTGGCGCAGCTCCTGGGCGTGACGATCGCCGTGCTCGGCCCGTTCGTGCTCCTCAGCGTCGTGCCGGCCTGGCGCGCGGCGACCGCGGATCCGCTCGAGGCGATGCGATCGTGATACGCTCGAGGGCGTGGATCCTCGCGACTCTCGTGTCTTCACCCTGGAGGAGGTCAACGACCTCGTCCCTCGGCTCGCCGTCGCGGTGAAGCGCCAGCTCGAACGTCGCTCGGAGATCGAGGGCCTGCTCATGAAGCTCGGGCGCGAGCTCGGCGACGTCCCGGAGCGCATCGTCCTCGATCCGGCCGATCCGACGGACGTGCGGGACCTCAAGCGCGACCTCATCCGGCGCATCGAGGAGTACCGCTCCGGCTGGAGGGCCATCGAGCAGACCGGCGCCGTCCTGAAGGACGCCCGCGCCGGGCTCCTCGATTTCTACGGCACCGTCGACGGCAAGCTCGTCTGGCTCTGCTGGAAGTACGGCGAGAGCGAGGTCGCCCACTACCACGCGCTCGAGGAGGGCTTCTCGGGCCGCAAGCCGATCGCCCAGAGCATGCGCTTCCGCTTGTTGAACTGACGGGCTTGCGTCGTGACGCGCCGGCCTCGAGCACGGAGCGGGCGTCCGCGAGGTCAGCGCGCCGGGACGCGGCCGCCGCGCCACGCGACGGTGAGCGCTCTGCCGCCGGATCGCGCAAGGTCGATCGATCTGGCGCGGAACGCGATCGGGGTGGCGCCGTCGCGGCTCTTCCTCGTGAAGGTGAGCGCGCCGAGCAAGCGTCCGCGTCGGTCGCGTCGAAGCCGTCGCCCGTGCCCTCTCCGTCCAGGTGACGACGAGCTCGCCGGGGACCTCTTTCGCGCGCGAGTCAGGGCGCGGTCGACCACGCCTTCGCCGGCGCGCGCCCGACGAACCTGAGCTTCGGCCCCAGCGGAGCCGGAACGCCGCGCCGTGCACGCTCGGACCGACGCCGCGCGCGACGACGTCGACGGTGACGCGCTCGGCTTTCGACGCCAATGCCGTCGGGATCGCGATCGCCTTCCTGGGCGCCGTCTCCGCGCGCTGGCCGAGGACGGCCGCGGAGGAACACGACCACCGAGTCCGTGGAGAGGCGCTTCGTCCGCCGTGAAGTCCGCGGAAGGCGGGGGCGCGGGCGCGGCCCTCCTGGGCGAGTCCGACCCGCAGCCCGCGGCGATCGCGATCGCCGCGCCGGCCAGAGCGCGCGCGAGCGGCGTCCTGCGCGCGAGCCGCCTCATCGCGGCCTCAGCTTCCCGAACTCCGCGCCGATCGCCGCGAGGTCCTCGTCGTCGATCGCGAGGTCGCCGTTCACGTCGCAGCGCGGGTCGAACGTCTCGCCGACGTTCCACAGCCCGGTCGCCCCCGCGGCGTCGTAGCGCTGCCCGACGAGCGGCGCGCAGCGGAGGACGTCGAAGCCGTCCGTCTCGCCGTCGAAGTCGAGGTCGCCGTCGACGGCCGAACGCGCGTCGACCAAGGCGTCGTGCCGGGGGCTCGTCCGGACGGCGATCACCGGCGCGGGAGCGTCGAGGTGGACGCGGGAGCGGCGCGGGCCGAGGTCGACCCTCCGCTTCAAGCGCGCGCCGTCGGCGAGCGTGAGCCAGAGCTCGAGCGTCATCGGCCGGTCGTCGTCCTTGGTCAGCTCGACTTCGGCGCCGCCGTCCGACGGCGCGAAGTCGACGACGACGCGCGGGCGCTCCTTGCCCGTGACCCAGCGCTCGAAGAACGGCCCGAGGTCCCGTCCGCTCTCGGCGCCCGCGATCTCCCGGAAGACGTCCGGTCGGCAGCCGACGAAGCTGCAGCGCGCGACGTAGGCGGAGAGCGCGCGGGCGAAGACCTCCTCGCCGAGGCTCACGCGGAGGTGATCGAGCGTGAGCGCCGTCCGGTAGTACGCCCAGAGCGTGTAGCGCCGCGTCCGGAAGTCCGTGGGGACCTCGGTGCCCGGGAGGAGCTGAGCGGGCGGGAGATCCGCGCCTTGCGCGCGGAGGTCGAGCCCCATCGGGAGGAAGCGGCGCGCGAGGTACAGATCGCGATCCTCGGACGCGAAGCGGCGCGCGAACGTGTAGTCGAGCTCGGCGAGGGTCGCCATGCCCTCGGTCATCAGGCGGCTCTCGTTGGAGTCCGTCTCGGGCGCGACGATGCCCCAGAACAGGTGGGCGTTCTCGTGGGCCCACGTCTCTTCGTACATGAGGTCCCCGGTCTCCGCGTACGAGTCCGAGAGGAGGGTCATCCCGAACGTCGCCGTCCCGGGATCGCCGAGCGTCCTCGGCAGGCGCACGAGCGAGAGGCCGCGATCGAACGGGAGCTTCGACCCGCTGAAGCGCTCCACGAAGTCGAGCGCGGGCGTCGACCACGAGACGAGGTCCCGGTCGACCGCCGTCTTCGGGCTGGGGAACACGAACGTCGTCGGCGCCGTCCGCCCGGCGATCGGCAACAGGCCGAGCTTGCCGGCGAACGCGTAGAGGCCGACGACGCGCGAGAGCGGCCTGTCGATCGCCCACCGCGAGACCTTGGTCGATCCGTCGACGCGCTCCGAGACCTTCTGGCCGGTCGCGACGACGTCGCGATCGGACGGGACGCGGAGCACGATGTCGCGCGTGAGCCCGTCGAACACGAAGCTGTCCGGCGCCTCGGTGTCGAAGACGTAGGGGAAGATCGACTGGTGCGCGAAGTACGAGTAGTCGGCGCCCTTCGCGCAGAGGACCGCGCCGCGCTCCGCGGACGCGCACGAGAGCGTGCCGGCGTAGGGCATCGTGACGACCGTCTCCTCGCCGGGCGCGAGCGCGGGCTCGAGGTCGACGCGGATCACGCGCATCGGCGCGAAGACGGCCTGCGCCGAGGACGTCTCGCGCCTCGTCGCGGTGATCGTCCCCGGCTCGAGCCCGGCGTCGACGGCGAAGCTGATCGACGCGAGCGCGGCGCCGGCGGCCCTCACCCGGAGCTCGAGGATCGCGGACGTCACGCCCGTCGTGGGATCGAGCGTGATGTCGTGCGTCGCGTGCACGCAGTCGAGCGCGGAGCCGGCGCCGTGCAGGTACGGCGGGCGAGGGATCGCGGGCGCCGGCCGCTCGGACGCGGCGAGGCGCGCGCCGTCGAGGCTCGCCCGCATGCGGAGCGGCGACCGCTCCCTCTCGACGAGCCGGTGGAGGAGGTGGCTCGAGGCGATCGCGTCGTCGTCCGGCGCGTCCGCCGCCGCGACCGACGGCGCCAGCGCGAGGGCGAATGCCGAGAGTCGGAGCGATGCGCGCACCGCGACCCTTCGAGCAATCGTCGTGCCGCGTCGTCGGTCGGGAGGCGCGTTGCGGCCTCGAGGCGAGGGGAGCCGGGACGCCGGCGACGGCGCCGCACCCGCGGAGCTCGACGGAAAGACTCGGTGCGCGGACCGTCGGTGCTCTCGTGCTTCGACGCATCGATTTCGACGTGTCGAAGTACGAGCACGAAAAGACGCTCCATGACGCATACCCGTGCGATGACGGGAGGTTCGTTCCGCCGCCTCGCTCGTCGTGGGGGCGGAACGAACCGGTCGAAATCACGGCGTCCGGGTACTAGGCTCGCGGGTCTCATGTCCCGGCAGAGCTCTCACCCCGCCCCGCCTCGCTCGCCCGTCGACCGATCTCAGGCGGCGGCCGCGCTCGACGCGTTCCTCCGCGCGATCGGGCGCGACGAGCCGGATCTCGCCGGCACCGGCGCGCGCGTCGCCGACATGTTCCTCGACGACCTCTGCGCCGGGTACGCGGTCGACACGCGGAGGCTCGTCGAACAGAGCGCGATCGACACGAGCTCGCCGACGCTGGTCGTGGTCCGCGACGTGCCCGTCGTCACGACGTGTCCACATCACCTCCTCCCGTCGCTCGGGACGGCCACCGTCGCGTTCAAGGCGACGATGCGGGTCCTCGGCCTCGGCGCCGTCGCGGCGCTCGTCGACGCGCACGCGCGCCGGCTCGCGCTCCAGGAGCGCGTCGGCGAGGGCGTGGTCGACGATCTCGACGCCGTCCTCGCGCCCGAGTGGGTCGGCTGCCGGTTGGTGCTCGCGCACGGCTGCATGATCGCCCGCGGCGAGCGCGCGGTCGGCACGCGCGTGGAGACCGTCGCGCTGCGCGGCCCGCCCGATCGCGTCGCCGAGGCGCACGTCGCGCTCGCCGTCGGGCAGGGGCCGCGGTGATCGCGGTCGTCACGGGCGCCGGTCGAGGGATCGGCCGCGCCGTCGCGCTCGAGCTCGCCGATCGCGGGTGCGACGTCGCGCTCCTCGGCCGGAGCCAGGCCGCGCTCGCGTCCGCCGCCGAGGAGATCGTGCGCCGGGGCCGCCGGGCCGTCGCGATCCCGTGCGACGTCGCGCGCTCGGCCGACGTCGAGGCCGCCGCCTCCCGCGTGCTCGTCGACCTCGGCGTCCCGCGCGTCGTCGTCTCGAACGCGGGCGTCGTCCACCGCACGTCGGTCGTCGAGACGACCGAGCGGCAGTGGGACGAGGTGCTCGACGTCAACCTCAAGGGGACGTTCCTCGTCACGCAGAGCTTCCTCCGCCCGATGCTCGCCGAGCGGCGCGGCCGCTTCGTCGCGCTCGGCAGCATCTCCGGCACCCTGGGCACGCCTCGGCTGAGCGCGTACTGCGCGTCGAAGTGGGGCACGGTGGGCTTCGTCAAGTCCCTCGCCGAGGAGCTGCGCGGGACCGGGCTCCAGTCGCTGTGCGTGATGCCCGGATCCGTCGACACGGATATGCTCCGGGGGAGCGGCTTCTCCCCCGCGATGACGCCCGAGGACGTCGCGAGGATCGTCGCGTGGGTCGCGCTCGACGCGCCCGACGCGATGAACGGGAGCTGCGTCGACGCCTTCGGGCCCTGAACCTCGCCGACCATGACGCGACTCGAAGACGAAGCCTTCGCCGACGTGCCGGTCTTTCCGCTGCCGAACGTCGTGCTCTTCCCCGAGGCGGTGCTGCCGCTCCACATCTTCGAGCCGCGCTACCGGGCGATGCTCTCCGACTGCCTCGACCACGACGGCGCGATCGTCATCGCTCAGCTCGACCGTGACGGCGCGCGCATCGCGGAGGTCGCGGCCATCGGCGTCGTCATCGAGCACCAGCCGCTCCCCGACGGGCGCTCGAACATCGTCGTCGCCGGCTCGGCGCGGGTGCGCCTGGACGAGATCCGCGCCGAAGAGCCGCCGCGCCACCCCTACAAGCGCGCGCGCGCCACCCGGCTCCACGAGGTCGACGTCACGGTGAACGACGCCGAGTACGCGGCGCTCCTGACCGCGGCGACGATGTTCGTGACCGAGGTGAAGAAGCACGACGCCGGCTTCGAGCTGCGCATGCCCAAGAGCCTCCGCGGGAGCGAGGCGTCGCGGGCGCAGGCCGGCGTCCTCGCCGACATCTGCGCGTTCCAGCTCGTGGTCGACGCCGGAGCGCGGCAAGCCATCCTCGAAGAGCTCGACCCGCGCGCGCGCGTGAGGATGGTGACCGATCAGCTCGCGATGCAGCACGGCGCGATGCTCAGCGAGACGAAGGGCTCGGTCCTCAATTGACGGTGGTCTCGGACGCGACGCCGCGCAAAGAGGTCGGACGCGTCGCGCTCGCCGAGGTTCGGGAGAAGGGCCTCGTCCGCGTGCCTCATCCGCCGTTCGACGTGCTCGTCGCGTGGGTCGACGGCGAGGTGTTCGCGATCGAGGACGCCTGCAACCACGCGGGCGCGAGCCTCTCGGAGGGCTGGCTCGAGGAGGACTGCGTCGTCTGCCCGATGCACGCCTACGTCTTCGAGCTCAGGACCGGGCGGCTCCAGCGTCCGAAGGGCCTCTGCGGCGATCAACGGACCTACGAGGCGGAGGTCGAGGGAGACGAGATCGTCGTCTACGACACCTTCAGTCTCGTGATCGGCTGACGCGCGGCCTCGATGCCGCGTCAGCTCCCGTCGAGCGCGACCTCGACGGGAGCCTCGGCGCGCGCGCGCACCCGGCGCTCGCTCCAGTCCGGGGCGAGGGCGTACTGGACGAGCCCGACCCCGAAGCCCACGCCGTGCGAGACGTGGAGCACGGGGAAGATGGCCGCCACCGCCGGCGCGAGCGCGACGCCGTGCCGGAGCGACACGCGGAGCGCCTCCGCGAGGGTCGCAACGCCGTAGGCGCCGAAGGCGAACGGCGCGACGGGGTGCAGCGCCGGCGTCGAGAGCAGCGCCGCGCCCCCGACCACCATCGCGAAGGGGATCGCGGGGCGCGGGGTCGGGAACGTCCGGTGCTTGAGGAGCGTGCGCGCGCGGCCCTTGCCGTACTTGAAGTACTGCTTCGCGAGCCCGCGGAGGGAGTCGCGCGGGAAGTACCGCACGACGATCTTCCGGCTGAGGTAGACCTTGCCGCCGGCGGCGAGGATGCGCTGGTTCAGCTCGGCGTCCTCGTTGGTGATCGCGTTGTCGTCGTAGCCGCCGACGCGCTCGAACACCTCGCGCCGGAACGCGCCGAGGAAGACCGTGTCGACGAAGCCCTCGGCGTCGGCGTCGCGGTAACGCGCGCCGCCGACGGCGAGCGGGCTGTCGAGCGCGGCAGAGAGCGCGCGCTGGAACCAGGTCTCGGCGACGGCGCGCTGCGCGCCGCCGACGTTGTCCGCGCCGGTCTCCTCGAGCACGGCGACGCACTGGCGGACGTAGTCCGGCGCGTAGCGCGCGTGGACGTCCATGCGGACGACGATCTCGCCGCGGGCCTCGTCGATCATCGCGTTCATCGCCGCGGCCTGGAGGCGGCGCGGGTTGTCGATCACGCGCAGCCGGCCGGGGTGCCTCGCGACCAGGCCGTCGAGGAGCTCGCGCGTCCGATCGGTGCTCATCCCGTCGCCGACGAGCACCTCCAGCGACTCGGCCGGGTAGTCCTGGTCGAGCACGTCCTCGAGGCACCTCTCGATGAAGCGCTCCTCGTTGAAGCACGGGATCGCCACGGTCACGACGGGGACGCGCCTCTCGTTCGCCATCGCGGCCGAAAATAGCACGAGCGCGGGCGCGTGACGGCGTCGAGCGGCGCCGCGCGAGCTCTCCCGTGGCTGGGCGGGTTGCGTTATGGTCCGCCCATGCACTGGCGCGTGAAGGGTGCGATCCAGAAGGTCCTCGGCCACGTCCCCGGCGGCGCGCGCGTGCACTACGTCCTCCAGCGGTTCGGCGGCGGGCTCGCGAAGTTCGGCGCGGAGTGCGACACGAGGGTCGAGGACTGGCGGCTGATGGTGGGCCACCTCCGCGCGTCGAAGCTCCCGATCGCGGGGGCGACCCTCGTCGAGATCGGGACCGGGTGGTATCCGACGCTCCCCGTCTGCCTCTGGCTCGGCGGCGCGGAGCGGATCCACACCTTCGATCTGAACCGCCACGTCAGGACGGAGACGACGCTCGCCCTCGTCGAGCACCTCGACAAGCACGTCGGGACGATCGCGGAGGAGTCGGGGCTCGAGGCCTCGGACGTCGACGCGCGCCGCCGCGAGCTCCTCCGCGCGCTCCGGCGCGGCGCGTCGATCGCGACGGCGACCGACGGCGCGATCGACTACCGCGCGCCCGCCGACGCCGCGAGGACGGCGCTCGCGGACGGCTCGGTCGACGTCGTCTTTTCGAGCAGCGTCCTCGAGCACATCCCGGGGCCGGTCATCGAGGACTGCTTCCGCGAGGCGCGGCGCATCCTCCGGCCGGGCGGCGTCGTCTTCCACTCCGTGAACTGCGGCGACCACTACGCCTACGTCGACCGGTCGATCAGCCAGCTCCACTACCTCAAGTACTCGGAGCCGGCCTGGCGGAAGTGGAACAACGCCTTCCTCTACCAGAACCGCCTCCGCGCCGAGGACTTCACCCGGATGGCGAAGAGCGCGGGGTTCGCGATCGAGATCGACACCTCGCGCCCGCACCCGACCCGCTTGAAGCAGCTCGACGAGATCCGCGTCCACCCGTGGTTCGCGGAGCGCTACTCGCGCGATCAGCTCGCGATCACGAGCATCGACTTCGTCGGCCGCAAGGCGAGCTGAGTCAGTCGACGACCTCGATCTCGCTCGGCGGCATCGTCCGGTAGTTCCTGTCGATGTAGTCGACGACCTCGGAGAACCAGGCGTCCATCTTGGCGCCGCCGTCGCGCGCGGAGTCCATGTAGAACGTGCCGCGGATGCACTCGTCCGCGCCGTCGGGCGAGCGGCAGCGGCCGTCGACGTAGACGATGATGAACTTCGGCAGCCGCGTCGCGTACGAGCGGTTCGTCCCGTTCATGAAGTTGTTGGTGAAGATCGCGACCGCCTCGAGGTCGCGCGGGTCCTGGCCGTAGCCGTGGAGCACGTAGAGGACCGGGTAGCGGACGTCGCGGGCGACGTTGTCCTTCTGCGCGTAGCCCGGCGGGAGCGACACGGCGATCGGCCCGGTGCGCTTGGTCACGGGCCCGGTGAAGAACGTCTCGCACTTCCCGAAGACCTCGCACTCGACGCCGAGCTCGTTCTTGGTCGTCGTGGCGGCGTCGTCGCGGGCGTCGATCGTGGTCCGCCGATCCGCGTCCGGCCAGCGCTGTCCGACGTAGAAGAACGCGGTCTCCAGGCGGAAGAGCAGCTGGTTCGCCTTGCCGACGTGCTGGCCGTCTCCTTGCTCGATCTGCTGCCTCGTCGCGTCGAGGTCGCCGTAGCGGACGCTCGGCATGTCGGCGATGTCGGCCCAGCGGAGGAGCGCCGGCGAGAAGTCGTCCGGCTTGCCGCGGACCTGTCCGGGCAGCATGTCGAAGCCGTTGTAGAACGCGACCGATCGGAGCGGCAGCCCGTTCGGCCCGGTGCGCCCGAAGACCTGCCCCTTGAGGTGGCTCGCGACGGACGCGAAGTTGAACAGATCGCGGACGCCGCCGTCGGTGAGGATGTCGACGCGCTGGAGCGCGCCGTCGGTGATCGGGCCGCCGGGGATCGCCGTCGTGCGCCGCGCGAGCATGCTGTGCGGATCGTTCGCGTAGAAGTTCGTCAGGCCCGGCGCCTCGCTGTACTTGCCGTCGCCCTCGCCGGGGTCGCCCGCGACGTGGCGGCTCGCCGTGTCCGGGACGCCGTCGAGGCCGACGTCGTCCCAGGGCTCGCCCGGGTCCCAGCGGTGGTTGCCCTCGAGGCCGTTGGGGTTCAGGACGTAGTCGTAGTCGTCCTGGTTCGGATCCGGGTTCGTCTCGGGATCGTAGCCGGGCTCGTCGGGGTCGCAGAGGCCGTCGGCTCCGCAGTCGCCGAACGGCTCGTGGCCGCTCCGGATGATCGGCTCGCCTTTGTCGCGCACGCCGTTGCCGTTGAGGTCGACCGCGAGCGCGAGGTTCACCGGCTTGGTCCCGCCCGGCGCGAACGTGTTCCGGTAGGGGCTCTCGCCCTCCTGGTTGCCGTCGCAGAACGCGATGACGGGCTTCGTGCCGTCGGGGTTGTACTCGTCGTCGAAGTAGTCCCTCTCCGCCTTCCAGACGTTCTTCGGATCGCAGCGCCACGCCTGGCACGCGCGCTCGCGCTCGCGCTGCCTCTGCTCGTTGGGATCGTCCTTGATCGGCTCGACGGCGTAGGTGCAGTCGAGGCCGTCCGGGCCCTTCACCCACGGGTCCGTCGGCTTCGGCCCGGGCGCCATGTGGAGCAGGCCCGGCGCGGTGTTCCAGCCGTTGCCGTTGCCCATCGCGAGCGCGAGGTCCTCGAAGATCTGGATGTACTCCGAGCGCGGGAAGCGCCCGCCGTTGCCGCTGCCCGACTCGGACCACCAGTGGTCGTAGTCCATCGTGTGCGCGAACGGCTCGTCGAGCGGGTAGCGGTTCGGCGCGTACGTCGGGCACGATTGCCCGTCGGGGCAGAAGCCTCCGAGCGGGTACTTCTCGAGGTACCAGAGGAGCCACGTCCAGTCGCTGGGGCCGCCGAGCGGCGCGATGGCGTCGAACATGTCGTGGTGGCGCACGCCGAACACGGCCGCGCCGCCGCCGCCCATCGAGAACCCGATGACCGCGCGGTGGGTGAGCTTGCGCGTGCGGCGCTTCGAGCCCGCGTCCTCGGCGACGGCGGCCTGGTAGGTGCCGAACCAGGGCGACGCGAACTTGAGGACGTAGTCGTCGCCGTCCGCCTCGATGCGCGCGTTGGAGACGGGGATCGGTCGCGGCGCCTTCGCGCGGGGGCCGGAGTAGAGGATCGTGAGGTGACGGAGGCGCGCGCCCGAGGGGAACGCGGCGGGGTTCACCGGCACGGCGAAGTCGATGTCGCGTCGCATCGCCTTCGTCGTCGAGAGCGGCGCCCGCGCGGTGAACGTCACCGCCGGCCCGAGCTTGCGGAGCTTCGCGCTCGGCGCGCCCGCGATCAGGTCGTCGGCGCAGGCGATCTCGGCGGGGAACGACGGCAGCGCGAACTCGTCCTCTCGCGTGAACGCCTCGGGGCGCGCCGACACGGCCGCCTTGGCCAGCGAGCCCTGACCGTGGAGCGCGGTCTGGCTCGCGCCGAGCGTCCCCTGCGCGGCGCCCGTCGCGTCGCAGGTCGGCGGGGCCGCGTCGCGCACGTCGATCGGGAGCTCGACGGTCGCGGTGTAGGGGACGTCGTCGACGTCCTTGGCGTCCATCGACGCCGTGATCGTCGTCCGGCCCGTCGCGCCTCCGGTCACGAGGAAGTCGAAGGTCGCGTGGCGGAGATCGAAGCGCGCCTCGCCGGGAGCCGCGGCCACGGCGGCGTCCGCCGACGCGAAGCGCGCCGTCGCCGGATCGCACGCGTCGGGCTCGATCGTGAGGCGCACCGGCCGCGTGGCGCCCGGCGCGACCACGACGTCGGGCGGGTCCATCGAGAGCCGGAGCTCGTGACGGTTGTCGCAGGTCTCGCCCGGCAGGAGCCGCGCCGGCGGATCGCTCGCGGGCGCGGGATCGTCCGAGCACGACGCGACGACGACGAGGAGGAGCGAGGCGCGACCGAGGGACCGGCCGATCGAAGAGAGGCTCATGCGGGCGCCGAGGATACAGGCACGCCGAGAGCGATCGGCGGCGGCGAACGCGGCCTTCCGTCACGACAAAGAGAAAAAGCCCGCGCGAAGGGGCCGGGGGGGCAGCCACACTCCACGCGAGCGATTCCGGCATATGCGAGGTCCGTGCCACGGATGGGTCGCCGAAAAACGCCGTGACTTTGGGGGTGTTCATGGTTGAAATCGCGCCACGCGATGCAGTTCTGAAAGGGGGCTTGCTGCGATCTTGCAAGACGCGGCGCGGCGATTAGCCCGTGCTTAGTCGGTCGAGGGCCGGGCTCGATCGGCGGGACCGAGACGCAGTTGAGCCGCGTCGCTCCGTCACCGTGGGGCGCGGTCGACCGAGCACTTGAGCGGGAACCGGTGCTGCGCGCTCATGACGGTGGCGTAGAGCTCGCCGGAGCGCAGTGGCGCCGTCGTGCGCGCGGCGCCGGCGCCGGCGCGCGTGAGCTGGGCCGCGCGCTCCTGCGACTGGCCCTCGTACGTGCCGGCGACGCGCTCGACGCACGCGCGCGCGCGCGTCAGCCGGAGGCGCGCGAGCACGGAGCTCAGCGCGCCGCCTCCTTGAGGCACGCGCACGCGGACGGACGAGGCCGGCATCGTCGCGTCGAGCACCCACCCGACGACGTCGTCGGTGCACGCGTCGAGCGTGCGCCCGGCGAGATCGACGTAGCCGAGCGGCTCGGGCTCCCCGAGGGCGCCGCTCTCGAGGTCGATCGGCAGGGCCCAGCGCACGCTCGTGCTGCGCTCGGCCGTCGGCTGACCGTCGACCACGAGCGCGATCGCGCGACCGTCGGAGCGAGAGGCGAGCCTGGTGCGCGCGCTCGACGAGACGGACGCGCTCGCGCGGGGAACGCGGACGAGCTCCCGCGCGACCCCGCCTTCGATCTGCCAGACGAGCGTGGTCGGCGCCGCCGCTCCCGAGCTGGGCGAGGCGATGAACCAGCGCCCGGCGGCGCGCACGACGCCTTCGAGCTCGCCGAACGGCTCGCCGTCGGCGCGACGGACCTCGATCGGCGCGCGCTCCGCCTCGAGCTCGTAGAGCAGGCCCTCGGCGCGTCCGGCGCGCTTGCCGACGAGGAGCGCGTGCGCCGCGTCGTCGCCCTGCGCCAGCTGAAAGCCGCTGCTCGGCACGCCGTAGCCGTAGTAGGTCGTCGAGGCGCGCGTCATGTCGAGGATGACCTGCGGCGGCGGCGCGGGGAGGCTCGCCCGGACCTCGGGCCAGCCGGCGAACGGCGAGAGCCATTTCACCTGCCAGCGCCCGAGCGTCTCCCACTCGCCCGTCTTCGGCCCCCAGCCGTAGACGCGCGCGAGCGAGCCGACGTTCACGTAGCGCTCGACGTGCTCGCGCACGTCGACGTTGACGCCGCGCTCCGACTCGCGGAGCGCCGGCGCGGCCTGCGCGAAGAACGGAGGCAGCTCGCTGAGCCCGTTGAAGGTGGAGAGCACGGGCGGCCCGCCGAAGCCGCCGAGCCGCACCCGGCTCTGGGGAGCGACGGGGTCGGCGCTCTTCGCGCGGGGCGTCGCCGCCGCTTGCGGCATCGACGCCATCGGCTCGCAGGCGAGGTTGAGCTGCGGGATCGCCGGAGGGGCGGTCGTCGAGCGGTAGGGCGGCGGCGGCACGACCGGCGGCGGAGACGCGCCCGACTCGCCCCAGCCGACGCGGAGCCAGCCGTGAGCCAAGCACCCGATCGGACCGCAGGCGCGGCGCTCGACGCGCGCGGCCGGGACGAGCGGATCGGGCAGATCGATCGGCGACCACGTCATGCCGCCGTCGGTCGTCTCGTACCCGCGCCGCGACGCCGTCCAGCCGAGCCCGTACCTCCCCGCGACGAAGGGCATCCCGGCGTCGCGGATGTACTGCCCCGGGGTCGCCTTTCCGTCGAGCGCGATCTCGACGCCGAGCATCACGCCTCCCGCCTCGATCCAGCCTCCGACGACGCCCGGGCGGCGCTCCTCGAAGCCGTCGAGCCACAGACCGAGACGGAGGACCCGGCCGACGTCGTTCGTCACGCGCGGGAAGACGATCGGCACGGTCGTCGCGCGCGCCGAGCCGCCGGCGCGATCGAGGAGCGTGAGCCGCGCGGGCGTGCCGAGGCCCTGCGGCGGCGAGACGACGACGATGCGCCCGTCGGCGAGCACGACCACGCGCTCGCCGCCGACGTCGCCGCGCACGTGGATCTCGCGCCAGGTGTCGTCGTGCCCGAGGACGCAGTAGGGGTGCACCTCGTTCACGGGCGGCCGCGGCGCGCGGGCGGGCTCGCCCGCGACCTTCGCCTCCGGAGGCTCGGGCTCGGCGCCCGCGCGCGCCTCTTCCTTCGCCTTGCCCTTCGACTTCGCCGCGGGATCCTTCGCGCGCTCGAGCTCCTCTTTGCTCTTCTCCTTCTCGAGCTTCGCGGGCTCGGGCCGCGGCGGCGGGGGCGGCTCGCCGTCCTCGGCGCACGGTCCGCGGACCGCGAGGGCGCCGTTGCCGGACGAGGTGACGACGCGCGGGCGGTCGAAGCTCTTGAGCTCGGCGAGGCGTCCCCACCGCGGCTCGTAGGCGTAGAGGACCGTCTTGCCGCGCGGCTCGCCGCAGACGAAGCCGAACGCTCCCGCGGCGCGCGGGCGCGCGAGCGAGACGGGGTGACAGCGCGCGGACTCGAGCGGGAACGCGTCGCGGACGAGCTCGAGCAGCGCGCCGTCCGACAGCCGCACGCGCGCGAGCGCGCCGTCCCGGGCGATCACCGCGGTCCCGTCGGTGAGCGGCCAGCCGTCTTCGATCGCGGTCGCGAGCGGCCGCTTGCCGAACGTCCTCGCCGCCACGTCCTCCTTGTCGGCGTCGGCGCGCGTCTCTCCGTCGGCGCGCGCGGGCGCCGACGCCGGCGGCGGGGGCGGCCTCATCGACGTCGGCGGGTACATCGAGGCGTGCGGCGCCGGCCGTATCGTCGGCGTCAGCGCCGTCTTCGCCTCGCGCGGCGGCGCGCCGAGGCGCGCGACGCTCCCGTCGGCGCGGAGCTCGTACCAGCTCTCGGCGCGTCCGCTCTCGAAGCCGCCGATCGCGAGGGCGTCGCTCGACACGACGATCTCCTTGGGCTCGAGCGGGAGGTCGAGGGACTTCCAGGTCGCTCCCGCGTCGAACGTCGCGACGACGCCGCGCATGTCGGTCACCGCGGCCGCGCGCCACCCGTCCGCCGCGGCGTAGCTGGCGACGAAGGGGCTCGCCGGCCACGGTCCCAGATCGAGGACCTGGCCGCTCCGGCCGTCGATCGCGAGGACGGTGTTCTGCGCCCGCAGGTAGACGCGGTCGAGGCCCGGGAGGATCGCCTGGAGCGGCGACGACGAGGTGAAGATGGGCTTCGCCGGACCGAGCCAGCGATCGGCGCGCCAGAGCGTGGTGCCGAGGACGAAGAGGAAGCCGCCGCCGAGACGATCGGGGAGGGCGATGGTCGTCTGCGGCGCCTGGGGGAGACGGTCCTGGGCCGCGACGATCGCACCCTTGGGGTAGGTGACGACGCGGAGGCCGGCGGTGAGGACGCGCGATCCGCCGCCCGCCTCCGCGCCGTAGGTCGTCGTCGCGTCGACGTCCTCGGGCAAGAGCCGCGCGGGCCGGAGCGTCGGATCGGCGCCGGCGCCGGCGCCCGTCGCGCGGAAGCTGCGCATCTCCGCGCTCCGCGTGCCGGAGCCCGAGCGGCCACACGCGACGAGGAGCAGCGCGAGGACGACTACGCCGACCGTCGAAGCACGCATGGCTCTTCAGAGTAACACGCGAGCTCCGCGCTTTCTGGGGTCGGTCCGTTCGGGGGCCGGCGGCGCTTGCGTCGGCTCCTCCCGGACACGAGGCGCCGTGCCCCTCGGCGCGGCCGCGCCGCCGCGGCTCGAGCTCGAGCTCGTTCGGCGGGTGCGACATGTACGCGAAGTTCGCGCGCTGCGGAGCTCGCGAGCTGTCCTCTTCTCGGGCAGGCCTGGTATGGAACCGACCATGTCGAAAGCCTCCTTCGTCGTCGCCGTCGCCGGCGCGACCGGCGCCGTCGGTCGCGAGATGCTCCGAACGCTCGAGCAGCGGAGCTTCCCGATCTCGAAGCTCGTCGCGCTCGCGAGCGAGCGCAGCGCGGGGCAGAAGCTGCCGTTCGGCGGCGGCGAGGTCGTCGTCGAGGAGCTGGGCCCGAAGTCGTTCGAGGGCGTCGACATCGCGCTCTTCAGCGCGGGCGCGAGCGTGTCGCGCGAGTACGCGCCGATCGCCGCCAGGTGCGGGGCGGTCGTGATCGACAACTCGAGCGCGTGGCGGATGGATCCGGACGTCCCGCTGGTCGTGCCGGAGGTGAACATCGAGGCCGCGAAGACGCGCCCGAAGGGCATCATCGCGAACCCGAACTGCTCCACGATCCAGATGGTCGTCGCGCTGAAGCCGCTCCACGACGCGGCGCGCGTGAAGACGATCATCGTCAGCACCTACCAGGCGACCAGCGGCAAGGGACAGGCGGCGGTCGAGGACCTCCTCCAGCAGACGCGCGCGTCGCTCGCGGGCGAGACGGTGACGCCCACGGTCTTCCCGGGACAAATGGCGTTCAACGTCCTCTGCGACTGGAAGGCCGGCGAGGACGACTACTCCGAAGAGGAGCTGAAGATGGTGAACGAGACCCGCAAGATCATGGGCGACGCCGCGATCGGCGTCTCTCCCACGACGGTGCGCGTCCCGGTCGTCAACGGGCACTCGGAGTCCGTGCACGTCCAGTTCCACCGGCCCATGACGGCGGACGAGGCGAAGCGGCTCCTCCGCGGCGCGGAGGGCGTCGTGTTGATGGACGACGCCTACGCGCCCGGCAAGCACCCGCAGCCGTTCTCGGCGGCGGGGACCGATCCGGTGTACGTCGGCCGCGTGCGCGACGACCTCGCGGTCGCCGGCGCGATCAAGATGTTCGTCGTCGCCGACAACCTCCGCAAGGGCGCGGCGCTGAACGCGGTCCAGATCGCGGAGAAGCTCTTCGTCCAGCGCTGACCGCGCGACGGGCGCCACGCCGGCGGGGCCCGTCGCTACGCCGTCGGCTGCGTCTCGTTCATGAGCGCGGCCGTGGCCCGGACGAGCGCGAGGTCCTTCACGGTCTCGCGCTCGCTCGCCGCGATCTGCTCGCGGAGCGCCGCGTCCTCGGGCGCCTCGACGGAGGGCTCGCCGCGCAGCGCGCCGTCGACGCCCTCGGCCCGCGGAGCGAGGAGCACCTCGAAGGCGTCGTCGCGGTCGAGCTCGACGACCGCCGGCGCGGCGCTCCGAGACGCGCCGTGCACCGCCCACCACGAAGAGTCGCCCGCGTCGTCGAAAGGGGATCGCATCGCGCTTGCCCGTGAAGTCGCCGGCGCCTCGAGAAAGGGGTCACCGTCGCTCCGTCTCCACCGCGTATCAGCGACGGCGGCCGCAGGAGCGCGACCGGCCGCTCGACGCGTCGCACCCCCCGAACAGCGCGTAAAAACGAGGGTCGTTCGCCGCACCAGACGGCGCTTGTGCAGCGGAACGAAGCGCCGATACCCTCCGCGACCATGCACCTCCGCTCGTCCTCCCGCTCCCCGCTGGTCGCCCTCGTCCTATCCGTCGCCGCGGGCTCCGCGCTCGTGAGCTGCGGCGGCGCAACGCCCGGCGAGCAGGTCCGCCCGAAGGACCAGACCTTCGCGGGCGCGATGGGCGAGACGAGCTCCGGGCCGTGCCGCGAGCCCGAGAGCGGCGCCGAACCGCTCGTCGTCGACTGGAAGCCCGAACAGCGCGGGGACCTCGAGGTCCTGATGAAGGACAGCGTCGCCGTCGTCTCGTACACCTGCCAGGGTTTCAAGCTCCTGAAGGACTGCAAGGTCGACGGGAAGTACGGCTTCCTCGGCATGACCAAGAAGGAGCAGATCGTGAGGCTCAACAACGCCGACGAGGTGAAGGCGAACCTGCCTTTCGCCGGCGTCGGCATCGCCGCCAACCTCGGCGCGGAGATGCAGCGCGGCGCGACGCTCGACGTCGCGCTGGTCATGATCGGCAAGGTCAAGACGACCTGGGGCAAGGTCGCGGCCGACGAGCTCGTGGGCGAGTGCGACGGCGCCACCCACTTCGTGAAGGGCGCGACCGTCGGCGCGTTCGTCATGGAGACGGGCGCCAAGGGCGAAGCGCGGACCGCCGCGCAGCTCTTCGGCGCCGGCGGGTCGGGCGGATCGTCGAGCTCGAAGAACGTCCGCAACCAGGACGGCGACCTCGCCGACTGCGCGAAGGCGCAGCCCGACTCGACCAAGGCGCCGGCGCAGTGCCAGGCGATCGTCCGGCTCGAGCTGAAGAGCATCGTCCCGAAGGGCGCGAAGGCCGAGGCGCCGCCGACCGAGAAGGCCGCGCCGCCGCCCGACCCGAAGGCCGCCGAGGTGGCGACGCCGGAGAGCGCCTGCCCGAAGGGCCTCGTGCTCGCCGACGGCAAGTGCACCGAGCCGGCCGCCGCCCCGGCGTTCCAGTGCAAGCCCGGCGACGCGAAGGAGTGCCTCGCGCAGTGCAGCAAGGGACACGCGGGGAGCTGCGGCGCGGCCGGCGCGCTCCTCGCGTCCGGCGGCGGCGGCGCCTCGAAGGACGAGGCCAAGGCGCGCGAGCTCCTCGGCAAGGGGTGCGACGGCGACGACGTGAAGAGCTGCACGAACCTCGGCCTCGTCCTGATGAACGGGCGCGGCGGGGCCAAGGACGCCGCCGGCGCGGTGAAGCGCTTCGAGAAGGCCTGCGGTGAAGCCGACGCGCTCGGGTGCGGCCTGCTCGGGGCCGCCTACGAGTCGGGCGACGGCGTCTCGAAGGACGAGAAGCAGGCGGTCACGTACCTGCAGAAGGGCTGCGAGGGCGGCCACGAGGCGAGCTGCGGCGTCGTCGGCAGGATGCTCCTCGAGGGCCGCGGCGCCTCGAAGGACGTGGCGAAGGCGACCGACTTCCTCAAGCGCGCCTGCGACGGCGGGCAGGCGCGGAGCTGCGTCGAGCTCGGCGATCTCCACGACGGCGGCTCGAAGGACGTCCCGAAGAACGCGGTCGCCGCGAAGCTCCTCTACCAGCGCGGATGCTACGGCGGCGACGCCAGGGGCTGCACCGGGCAGGGGCGGCTCGAGCTCGGGCAGGGCGGGAACCAGGACGCCGCGAAGCGCGCGTTCGAGATGGCGTGCATGCGCCTCGACGACCTCGGCTGCGCCGCGCACAAGGTCCTGTTCGGCGGGACCCGCAACGTGATCCCGAAGGTGCCGGAGCTCATGGCGCTGCAGAAGGCGTGCACGGCGGGATCGACGCGCGACTGCGCCGCGGCCGGCACCCTCCAGGCCGCCTCCGGCCAGAAGGCGCTGGCGGCGCCGTCGCTCGATCGGGCGTGCAACGCGGGCGATCCTCTCGCGTGCGCGGTGAGGAAGAAGTAACGCGTTCAGTCCGAGGGGAGCGGGACGGCGAGCGTCGAGCCGCACGGGCAGTTGCGAAACTCCAGGCGGTAGCTCGTGTCGACCCCGACGAAGGGGAGCTCTTGCCAGCTCTCTTCGTCGTAGGATGCGCCGCAGCCGCGACACTGTTTCGGCCACGCGGCGGGTTCGTCGTCGCTCGTACTCACGCGCGCCACGCAGCGTAGAGCACCGAACACGCGGGCGCCGAGGATTCGACGAGCATCGACGCGCGCGCGCGGTCCGGCAGAAAAAGACGTTGGGAGTGAACGCGCGCCCCGCCGGCGGTCAGCCCGGGAGGCCGACGAGCGGCTCCTCGAACGTCCCGCGCGATCGAACGACGCGGGGCTCTCCGTCGCCGACGAGGACCTCGGCGGGCATCGGATGGCTGAGGAAGCCGACGGGGCTCGCCGAGAGCCCGTAGGCGCCGGACTGCAGGACGCACACGAGATCGCCGGCGCGCGTCTCCGGAAGCTCGACGGCGCGCCCGATCGTGTCGAGCGGCGTGCACAGCGGGCCCGTGACGACCGCCAGGAGCGCCTCGGGCGCGAACGCTCGCGTGCCGTGGACGAGCGGGTAGTCCTTCTTGATGACCTGTCCGAGGTTGCCCGACGCCGCGAGGTGGTGGTGCATGCCGCCGTCCGTCACGACGTACGTCTTGCCGCGTGAGGTCTTCACCGCGCGGACGCCGGTCACGTAGACGCCGGCCGGGCCTACGAGGAAGCGCCCCGGCTCGACCACGAGGCGCGCGCCCGCGAGCGCGGGATCGCCGAGCGTCGGGCCCACCTTCTCTCCGAGGCCGCGCTGGACCGCCGCGAGATCGAGCTCCGTCTCCTTGCCGAAGTACGGGACGCCGAGGCCGCCGCCGAAGTCGAGCGACTCGAGCGGACGTCCGAGGACCTGCGCGAGCGCGAGGCCGAGCCGGACCGTGGCCTCCCACTGCGCGACGACCACCTCGGCGCGGAGCATCTGCGTGCCGCCGTAGAGGTGGAGCCCCACGAGGTCGAGCCGCGGGTGGCGGAGCACGAGGCGGGCCACCTCCTCGAGCCGCTCCTCGTCGAACCCGAACGGCGCGCTCTGCCCGCCCATCTGCATCGCGCCGCCGGCCGCCCGCGGGTTGACGCGGAGGGCGACGCGGACGCGCCGGCCCTCCTCTCCGGCGAGCGCGTCGACCAGGGCGATCTCCTCTTCGGACTCGAGGTGGATCTCGCCGACGCCGCCCTCGATGACCCGGGCGAGCTCCTCGCGGCCCTTGCCGGGCCCCGCGAACACGATCCGGTCCGGCGCGCACCCGGCCGCACGGGCGCGGAGGTACTCGCTGGCGGACGCGATCTCGAGGCCCGCGCCCTCGCCGACGAAGATGCGCAGGACGTCGACGTTCGGGTTCGCCTTCACGGAGAAGAAGACCTCGACGCGCGCGGGGATCGCCTCGCGCAGGCGCCCGAGCTGCGCCCGCATCACGGTCGCGTCGTAGACGTAGAGCGGCGTGCCGAAGCGCTCGGCGAGCTCGCGCACGCTCACGCCGCCGAGCACGAGCTCGCCGTCGCGCGTCGCGAAGTGCCGCTCGACGAGCCGCAGCGCGAGCCCGGCGGTCGTCATCGAGGCGTCGTCCGCTCGGCGCGGAGGGCGCGATAGTCGACCTTGCCGTTCGGCGATCGCGGGAGCTCGGCGACGTACTCGAAGTCCTTCGGCTGCATGTGGAGCGGCAAGAGCTCGGCGCATCGCGCGCGCAGCGCCTCGGGCGCGGGCTCGCTCCCCGGCGCGGCGACGCAGAGCGCGTGGACGCGCTCGCCCGCGTTCGGGTCGGGCAGGCCGATGACGGCGGCCTGCGCGAGGACGCCCGAGGCCATCAGCACCTCCTCGACCTCGGTGGGGCTCACGCGGAACCCGGAGCACTTGATCATCCCGTCGCGCCGGCCCACGAAATGGAAGAAGCCGTCCTCGTCCATCCGCACCACGTCGCCGGAGACGCACACGACGTCGGCGCCCTCGTCGGGGTCGACGAGCGGGTTCGGGACGAGCACCTCGCGCGTCGCGTCCGGGCGGTTCCAGTAGCCGAGCGAGACGGTGGGGCCGCGGTGAACGAGGATCCCCTCCTCGCCCGGCAGACAGGCGCGTCCGCTCTCGTGGAGCGCGAAGACCTCGGTCTCGGGGATCGCCTTGCCCATCGACGTGGGCCGGCGCGCGAGCTCCTCCGGCGGGAGGAACGTCGACCGGAAGGCCTCGGTCAGGCCGTACATCGCGAAGATCTTCGTCGTCGGGAGCAAGCTCTGGAGCTTGCCGGAGATCTCCGGCGTGAGCGCGCCGCCGCTGTTGGTGATGTACCGGAGGTGCGGGAGCGTCGTCTTCTTCAGCGAGGGCGCCGAGTGCGCGAGCACCGACCAGAGCGTCGGGACGCCCGCGAGGCCGGTGACGCGCTCGGCGGCGAGCGCCCTCACGATCTCGTCGCCGAAGCGAAAGCTCCGGAGCAGCGCGATCGTCGCCTCGTGCTCCACCGTCGTGACGAGCTGGTTCAGGCCGTAGTCGAACGAGAACGGCAGCACCGAGAGGACGCGGTCCTCGCGGCCGATCGCGAGGTAGGCGCTCACGATGCGTGACCCCGCGAGCAAGTTCCGGTGCGAGAGCATGACGCCCTTCGGCCGGCCGGTGCTCCCCGACGTGTAGAGGAGGGCGGCGAGGTCCTCGCCGATGCAGGCGGAGCGCGCGGCCCGCCCGGACGCGCCGGCCAGCGGGTGCCCCGCGAGCTCCGCGTCGGGGCCGGGGACGAGGAGCTCGTGCTTGACCGACGCGAGCGCGCCCGCCGACGCGAGCGCGTCGCGGCGAGCGGCGGTGGTCACGAGATGGCGGACCTGGCAGTCCGCGAGGATGTGGCTCACCTGCAGAGGCTTGAGCGCGGGGTGGATCGGCACGAAGACGCCGCCGGCCATGCTTGCGCCGAAGATCGCCGCGGCCTCCTCCGCCGACTTGTCGAGGTAGACGCCGACGCGATCGCGCCGGCGGAGGCCGTCGGCCTCCAGCCAAGCGGCGACCGCGCCGGCCCACGCGTGGAGATCGGCGTACGTGAGGCGCCGCTCGCCGTCGACGACGGCCTCCTTCTCGGGGGCGCCCGCCGCGGCCCGCTCCAGCAGGTGGTGCAGGAGGTACGGGGCCATCGCCTCAGGCGCTCCCGCTCCGTCGCGCCGCGACGAACCGCAGGAGCGCCGCGATCGACTCGAAGTGCTCCGGCACGAGGTCGTCGTCCTCGACCTTCAGCCCGAGATCGGACGAGAGGAACTCCGCGACGTCGAGGATGCCGAGCGAGTCGATGACGCCCATGTCGAGCAGCGAGTCGTCGTCTCCCGCCCGCTTCGCGTCGGGGAATCGCTGCAGCAGAAACGCACGGACCTTCTTCTCGGCTTCGACGTCAGACATCTTCGTCTCCCTCGACCATCCACCACTGACCCGGGTCGTCGAGCCCGCGTCGCTCCGCTCTCGACCAGAGGACCACGCCCGGGCCGTCCTGTCGCTTCCAGAAGCCGAGCTCTCCGACGAGCCGCTCGGCGGGGCTGCCCGCGAGGACCGTGACGGAGAGGCCGCGCTTCGCGGTCGCCCACCCGACGCCGAGGACCGCGCCGAGCAGCGCGCGCGCGACGCGCGCGTCTCCCGGCGCGACGACGTCGAGCACCTTGATCGTGTCGTTCTCGCCGTCGCGATGGACGAGGTAGCCCGCGAGCCGGCCGCCCTTCGCGTAGGCGGCGAGGACCTGGTGCCTCCACATCGCGTTGTCGACGAAGCGCCACTTCACGTACGCCGCGGATCGGGCGACGCGGTAGCGGGGAGCGTTCCACTCCGCGTCGACGCGGTCGAGCTCGGCCGCCGGCGGCAGCTCGGCGCGGACGTCGAAGCCGTGGCTGCGCCCGTCGAGCAGGCGGTCGCGCGCGCGGATCGCGAGGTGAACGCCGGCGAGCGCGACGTCGACGACGCGACGATCGCCGAAGCGCGCGCGGGCGAGGTCCTGGACGCGGAGGCGCCGCGCGTACCGCCGCCAGGGCGCGAGCGGACGTCGCCCGAGCCGCGTATAGAGCGCGCTCATCGCCGGGCTCGGGTGATCGTAGCTGAGGACGTAGCTGCCTTCGTCGATCGGTCGGAGCGACGCACGAAGCAGCTTCAACGCGGGGCCCACGGTGCGGTAGGCCCGATCGAACGCGAAGTCGCTCAGGTTGAGGACCGTCTCCACGCGTCCGTCCATCACGAGCTTCTTCGGGTGCGCGGCGGAGGTGCCCACCACCTCGCCGGTCGCGGTGTCCTCGGCGACCCACGCCAGCGACGTCCCCGCCGGGTTGGAGCGATAGAGCCAATCGAATCGACTCTTCGTTCCGGCCACAGACAGGTTGCGCGAGAGCACGGCGAGGATCGCGTCGCGATCTTCGTCGAGCCTGGCAGCCCGCACCGCAACCGTCGCCCGGGCCATCCCGCGAAGGAGAATCAAACTTGCCGGGGCCGTCAACAGCTCGCGCGTGAAATCATGAACCAAACACGCGTCTTGAGCCGGAAGGCTTGTCGGGCGGAAGAGACACCCGCGCGCCCCGACGGAGCTCAGCGCGAGGCGTGGTGGGCCTCGACGAGCCGGTCCATCCGCGCCGCGAGCTCGCCGGCGAGGTGGTCGGCCTGGTAGCGGCGGAGCCGCGCGCGGGAGACGTGGTGACCCGCGAGGCGCCCGTCGCGGTGGCGCGCGAGGACGTCGGCGAGCGCCGCGGCGACGTCGTCGCGCGGGCCGACCACGCGCCCGGCGCCGGCGTCCTCGATGACCGTGGCCGAGGCGCCTCCGGTGAACGCGAGGACGAAGCGGCCCGCGCTGAGGTACTCGTAGAGCTTCGCGGGGATCTGGTAGTCCTGCTCCTGCGCGAGGAGGACGAGGACGTCCGCGGTCAGCATCCGTCGGATCGCCTCCTCGTGATCGACGACGCCGTGGAGGGTGACGGCGCCGGCGAGCCCCGCGTCCGCGACGGCGCGCTCGACGGCCTCGCGCGAGTCGCATCCGCCAAGGAAGTGGACCTCGACGTCGCGCGGATCGAGCGCCTTCGACGTGACGAGCTGCGCGAGCCCCTCGAGGAACGGCCGCGGATCGCGCCCGCCGTAGATCGTGCCCACGTGCACGAACGTGAGCGGCCGCGCGTCGCGCTCCGCCGACGGAGAGCCGGTGGACGGAGAGTCGGCGGACGGGAAGTCGGCGGGATCGTAGCCGTTGACGAGGACGCCGAGCTTGTCGCGCCGAACGCCGGGGAACCGCGCCGCGTACCCGTCTCGAGCCTCGCGGGTGGCGAAGAGGACCTCGTCGGCCTGCTCGAGGATCCGTCGCTCGAAGAAGAGCTGGGCGCGGCGGATGTTGCGTGACCGCTCCTCGCGATCCTCGAAGTCGGCCCACGGATCGTGCAGGTGCGCGATCCACGGAGGCGTGACCGCGAGGCGGTGAAGCAGGAGCGCGACGAGGTGCGTGGAGTGCGACGGCCCGACCGTGAGGAGCGCGTCGTAGCGCTCGCGCGCGAGGAGCCGGCGGGCTCGCGCGGTGGCCGGCGCGATCCAGCCGGAGCGCGAGTCTGGGAAGGAGAGGTAGCGAGCGATTCGCGCCAGCGCGCCGGCGCTCTGCGGAGCGGCCCAGCTGAAGGCGTCGGCCAACGGCGACGGTGCAGCAGAGGTGTGCGCTCCGTTCGCGGCCGGAGCAGGGCGCAGCCCGCGCAGCTGCTTGAGCGTGCGCGTCGCGAGCCGCAGGCCGTCGATCGGGTAAGGCCAGCGCGCGACGCGCTCGACGCGGACGCGATCGTAGACGTCGGCGTAGCCGCGCGTGTCGAGCGGCGCGCCGGCCTGCTCCGCCGGGACCGTCATCACGGTGGTCTCCCAGCCGAACCGCCCGAGGTAGCGGAGGAGGCGCGCCGTGACCTTCCCCGCGATCTCGGACGAGGGCGGGAAGTGCTGCGTCAGCAGGAGGAGGCGATGGGGCTCGCGGTGCATCGTTCGAGTCGGCGGCGGCGGAACGGAGACGGGGCCAAGGATCTTTAGCCCGGCGCCATTCCCGCCGCGTGACGTTCTCGGAGAATCGTCCGGCGCGCGCCCTCCATGACGTCATGACGTCGGCGCGCGACGGTCGTCGAGGCACCCGACGTCGGCTCTCGCCGACGCTGGGGCTCGAGCGACGCTGCGAGGTCGGAGCGTCGCTTCGGCGCACCGGCCGCGGCCCGCGCGCGGCCGTCCCGCGGCGCCTGCCCGATCGCGAGGAGGCGGTCACGGCAGTGACGGGCTCGCGCCGGCCGGCTTGGCGACCTTCATCACGTTCCCGTCGCCGGTCGTCCAGTAGACGGCGTCCTCGCCCACCGCGACGGCGCGTGGGACGATCTGCCCCTCGGCCAGGACCTCCGGCGACGCGCAGCCCGTCTTCGTGCACCGCACGACGCTGGCCGTCCGCTCCTCGACGGCGATCCGAGGCGGCGGGGCGTTCGCCCAGTACACGGCCGCGCCGTCGAGCGCGAGGCCGCGCGGGGCCGCGGGGACGGCGGCGCCGGACGCGAGGAACGTGACGGCCGACTCGGTCCATCGGACCACGCCGGTCGCGCCGGAGATGGCGGTCGCCAGCGCGTACACCTCGTCCTTTCCTCCGTGGAGCTCGTAATACGCCGTCGACTCGGCGAGGCCGAGCCACTGGCTCTCGCGGAACGTGCTGACCGAGTACTCGAGCTTCGTGGACGACGGGCCCGTGGAGCGGTGGAGCTCCGCGCTCCGGTACTTGACGCCGGAGGCGTCGATCGCGAAGGACATCGGTCGCAGCTCGAGCGAGCCGCTGGCCACGACCGTCGGCGCTCCGGCGCACCCCGACGCGGGGCACGAGTACACGCCGGTCCCGTCGGCCCAGTAGAGCCGCTCGTCGATGACGGACAGCTCGGTCGGGTAGACGCTCGAGAAGAGGTGGATGGCCCGGCGGGGACCTTGCGCGGCGGCGATCCGCTCCGGGGCCGCGGCGTTGCCGTTCTCCTTCGCGACGCGATGGATCTCGCCGGCGAGCGTCGCGAAGTATACGAATGAGCCGTGCAGCGCGATCCAGCAAGGTCCCTGCGCCGTCGTGGCGACGAGCTCCGAGGCGCCGCCGACGACGGGCACGCGCTTCACCTCGCCGCGCAGGTTCAGCCAGTAGACGTGCGTCGCGTCCACCGCGAGGCGGTCGGGGCCTTCGTGCGGGCTGCCGACGTCGGACGTGTAGCCCGGCCACGACGCGTCGCCCTGGCCGGACGCGAGCACGACGGGCTGGCAGCGACCGCTCCGGCACGTCCCGCCGAGGCAGCCGTGACCGCAGGCGCCGCAGTGGTCCGGATCGGAGGCGCCGCCGCAGCCGGCGTCGGGCACGATCGCGGTGGGGGGCTCGACATCGTCGCCGGCGTCGGGCGCGGGGGCCAGCTCGAAGACCTGCGTGTAGCTGCACCCGATCGCCCCGGCTCCGAGGAACGTGAGGGCGAGGGCGCTGCGGTTCATGGCGGAGAGGTTCATAGCTCGCGATCGGTCGACCGCAATGGGGTCGGCCGTCGATACCTGCTCCGGGCCGTCCCGGCCCGTCACGGATTCGGCCGGCGGCGCCGCGATCGCGCTCAGCGGAGCGCCGCGTCGACGAGCGGAAGGAGGAGGCTCGTCGGGTACGCCTTGCGGAAGCGCGCGCCGCGCTCGGCGGCCTCCTGCGCGCGGCCCGAGGCGGCGAGCGCCTGCACGGCGAGGACCTCTCGCTCCTCGACGAGCTGACCCCGAGAGAACTCGCGCTCGTGTCGCTCGACGGCGGCGAGGGCGCCCGCCGCGTCGCCGCGCGCGAGCGCCGATCGCGCGCGCTCGACGAGCGCACGCTCGGCGGACAGATCCGTGTCGCGACCGCCGTCCGCGGAGGCGGCCACCGGCGCGCTCGCCGCCGCGGCCTGCGCGGGCGGGCGCGCAGGCGTGACGTCGGGGAGCGCGGTCACCGGCAGGTTTGGCACGGTCGTCCCCGGCGCGCTCTCCGCGGCGCCGGTCGCGGAGGCCGTCGGCCGTGGCGCCCCGGACGCGCTCTCCGCGGCGGCCGTTGACGCCGGCGTCGACGGAGCGGTCACGTACACGATCCGCTCCGCCGGCTTCGCGACGGTCGCGACCACGCCGCCGCCGACGAGGCCTCCGACGAGCAGCGCGCTCGCGAGCTTCATCGCCAGGCCGGAGGGCGCCTGCGCGAGCGCGCCGTTCGAAGGCGCGGCCGGGGCGGCCGGCGTCGCGGAGCCGGCCCCGTCGTCGGTGCCGCCGCCGTCGTGGGGGTCGGCCCCGTCGAGGCCGGCTCCGGGACCGAGCCGCGCCGCGAGCTTCGCGCGCGCGGCCTCCTTGGCGTCGTCGGGAGCGTCCGCGCGGGCGCGCTCGGCTTCGAGCAGGACGCGGAGGCGCGCAGGGATCGGCGTGTCGTTCATCGCTGCACCTGTCGCTCGGAACGGTCGGGATCGGCGGCACGTTTCGCGGTTCTCCGTCGGGCGAGCAGTCGCGTCGCGGCCTTCTCGAAGTCCTCCCGCGCGAGACGCAGGCGGGAGTAAGCTGTGTTGAGAGGGATCTGGAGGGCCTTCGCGACCTCGGGCACGGGCTGCTCCTCGAGCTCGGCGAGGATGAAGACGCCGCGACGCGGGAGATCGATCGCCTCGATCGCCTCGAGCATCAGCGCGCGGGCCTCGTCGGCTTCGATCTTCTCGTCCCCCAGCGGCGCGGGATCGATCTCCTCGGGGACGTCCTCGGAGGGGAGCTCGTGCTTGTTCCTGGAGAGCGAGCGGTAGCGGCACGCGACCCGGTAGGCGATCGCGAAGAGCCACGGCCGCACCGGTCGGCTCGCGTCGTAGTCCGGGAGGAGCCCGTGCACGACGACGAAGACCTCCTGCGCCTGATCGAGGACGTCTCGCTCGGGCACGCCCAGGCGCCGGAGGGTGTTCCAGACGTACGAGAACTCGGTCTCGAACAGGAAGCGGAAGGACGGCGGGTCCACGGAGGGGTCCTCCATGAACTGCGCCGGGCGGGGGGTCGTCCGTCACGGAAAACGCCCCAGCAAGCCGATCGCGGCGAGGCCGCTTACCGCGGGGGTGGTCCAGACGTCCGCGTCCCCGACGCGGAGCGACGTGCTCGTGAGGGCGAAGGCGCCGTCGACGTGCGCGTCGAGCGCGAGCCACGCCGCGAGCGGGAGCGCGACCCCGGCGCGCGGCCCGAGCGTCGCGTGAAACGTCTCCCGCCGTGACGGCGAGGCTCCGAGGACCTCGCCGCGCAGCACCCCGAGCGTGAGCGCGCCGCAAAGGTACGCCCTCCAGACGTGTCCGCACGGGACGAGGTTCCCGGCGGTGAGCGCCGTTCGCGCGCGGAGCGCGCCGGACGTGTCCGACGACGGGAGGTCGATCCGGAGCTCGGCGCCCAACGACCACCCGCGTCGTTCCGCTCCCGCGCCGAGGAGCAGACCGGCGGCAGGACGGGGCGCGCTGCCGATCGAGCCCGAGACGCTCGACGTGATCCGCAGCCTCCATCCTGGCTCGTCCGGCGGGAGGGGCGCGGGCGCGCGATCGGCCGGCGGCGGCAGAGGAGGCTCGGGCGTCACCTCGCGCTCGGGCGGCCGCGGCGGGACGAGGCCGGTCCGCGGATCGAGCAGAATGCTGATCGTGAGGGTGGTCGCCGACGCGAGCTCCTCGCAGTCGCCGCGCGCCGAGGTGAGGGCTTTCTCGCCGCGGAGCTCGCCGTCGGGGCCGAAGAGCTGCACCGTCGCCTCGAGCTCCGCGTCCTTGCGCTGGAAGAGCACGACGAGCTCCCGCGGAGCGCCGTCCGCGAACGGCTCGTAGCCGAGGCGCGCCGAGACCGCGTCGCGCACCGCGCGCTGGTCCGGACACTCCGCCGCGCTCGCCGCGCGCGTGACCCGCAGGCGGACGGCCTCGCCGGCGTCCGACGCGGACGCGGAGCCGGAGACCGCCAGCGAGCCGGACGTCACGGCGGCGGCGATGAGGCGAGCGGAGCGACGCACGGGGAGCTCGCGCGAGGATAGGCCGGCAGGCATCCGCGTCGAAAACGGAAACGGACGGTCGATTTCATGACGGCCGTCGCGCGCCCGCGGGAGGTCGAAGTGTCATGAAAGACAGACTCCTTCACTCCGCCTTTTCTTCCATGGTCACGCTCGCCGTCGTCGGGCTCCTCGCCGCGTGCGGCGCCGACGGGGCGCCGCGCGGCTCGGGCGATCCGACCGATCCCACCGACGCTGGGGCCCCCGACGGGGCGTCCGAAGCCGGACGATCGGCGTCCGAACGCGATGCCGCCGACGAGGACGGCGAGCTCCCCGAGGAAGAGGAGAGCGACGATCCGACGAAGGACCTGCCGACCGACGACGAGGGCTGTCTCACCTACGCCGCCGCGCAGCAGGTCTGCGGGAGCGCCTCCGACGGCGCGGTCTGCGACCACGCGCTCGACTGCGGCGCGACGACGAACGCGGGCGAATGCAGCATCAACTGCGAGATGTGGTCGACCGTCGAGTGCTTCACGCCGGCGGACGCGAAGTGCCTGCTCGACGCCGCCGCGAGCAAGTCGTGCGGCGCCCTCGAGAAGTGCGCGTGGAAGCTGTGAAGATGCGGACATCTTCACGCGGCAGGTCGCGGTCGTTCGCGGCGCTCGCCGCGTCGACATCCGGCTGCTTCGGAGCGCTCGTCGAGGACGAAACCCCCGAGCGCGCGTCCGAGCCGCCGTCGCCCTCGGATGGTGCTCAGCACCTTCCCCGTCCGCTTCCCGCGCGCGAAGGAGCCGAGCTACGTAGGGTGGCACGTCGACGCGAGCTCTGCCGGTCCGGACGCCGATCCGAACGACGACGTGTCCCCAGCGCGTGAAGTCGGTCCGAGGGTCGCGTCACCTCCATCGTCCAGTCGTCCGGACGGGAGCTCGTCGCCGGTCGAGATCGCGATCCGTCGGGCGCTCGATCGCGGACCGTCGACGCCGTCGTGGACAGGTCGCGCGCGCCGTCCATAGCGCGACCGTACGCGCAGCTTGCGGTCGAGGCCGGCGGGGGGGCATTCAAGAGGCATCACCTCGATGCGCTTCCTCCTCGGCGCGATCACCGGGCTGTGCCTGTTCGGCGCGTCGTGCTTCGTCTCGGCGCCGCCGCACCTCGGTCCGACGCCGGTGCGCTCCGAGCTCGCCCCGCGCGTCTCGTCGACGGGGATCGCGGCGACCCGAGGCGAGGCGGCGGGCGTCGAGCGGGAACCCACGGCGGCCGAGGGGGACGTCGCGATGGCGTCCGCGGAGCCGCCGCTCCTCGACACGTGGTCGCTCGCCGCGCGCTAGGACGGCGACGCGTGCCGCGGAGCGCTCGCGGCGGCCGGGTTCAAGTTTCGGGCGTATCCCGACAAGGAGCGACCCGACAAGAACGGTTGCGGCATCCCGCACGGGATCGTCGTCTCGCGCGGCCCGACGGGCATCGCGTACGATCCGCCGGTCACGGTCGACTGCTCGCTTGCCGGAGCGCTCGCGTCGGTGGAGCGCGTCGTCCAGGAGGAGGCGGAGACGCACCTCCGCTCGCGGATCGCTCGCATCGGCAACCTCGGGGGCTTCGCGTGCCGGCCGCGCAATTACCGGAGGGGCGCGTCGCTGAGCGCGCACGCGTTCGGGAGCGCGGTCGACGTCGCGTCGTTCCATCCCGTGAAGGGGACGCCCGCGATCATCGTCCGCGACTACGCCGAGCCGAAGCGGCCCTCCGCGGCGCAGGAGGATCGACGCAACTTCCTCCACGCGGTGTTCCGCCGCCTGCGTCGTGAGGCCGATCTCACGTACGCGGTCGGCCCGGACTTCAACGCGATCCATCGCGATCACTTCCACCTCGATCGCGGTGGCTGGCACTTCTGGTTCAACCGCTGACGCGCGGGCGACGGCCCACGACCGTCCGCGAGCAGGGCTCCGGATCGTGACCGCGAACGCCACCGGAGTCCGTCCGCGAGCCACGGGGGGGGTCGGTCGCGGCGCGGTCGCGGTCCCGGCCAAAAGGCAATCATTCGGTTGCGTGTTGGTGGGGCGTGAGCTAAGAGGCAACCAGGAGGTTGCCCATCATGCAGGACCGGATCGAGAAGACCGTGGTGCTCAAGGCGCCGCTCGCGAAGGTGTGGAAGGCGATCAGCGACTCGAAGGCGTTCGGGACGTGGTTCGGGATGACGATCGAGGGGCCCTTCGTCGCGGGGCAGACGGTCCACGGCGCCATCGCGAAGACGCAGGTCGATCCGGAGATCGCGAAGCACCAGGAGCCTTACGTGGGGCTGCCCTGCGAGCTCAGGATCGAGCGCGTGGAGCACGAGCGGTGCCTCGCGTTCCGCTGGCATCCCGGCGCCGAGCCGGACACCGGGCCGGACGCGCCGATGACGCTCGTGACGTTCGAGCTCGAGGAGGTCGCCGGCGGCACCCGCCTCACGATCACCGAGTCGGGCTTCGACCAGCTCTCGGCCGAGCGCCGCGCCAAGGCGTTCGCCGACAACGAGGGCGGCTGGGAGGCGCAGCTCGGCCTCGTCGCGAAGTACCTCGATGCGGCGTGACCGGGTCGCGGCGCTCGCGGCCTCGGCGCTCGTCTTCGCCGCGCTCGGCGACGCGCAGCGCCTCCGGATCGTCTCGCGCCTCTGCCATGACGGGCCGCTCTCGATCGCGCGCCTGACCGAGGGCACCAAGGTCACGCGGCAGGCCGTGACGAAGCACCTCCGGGTGCTCGAAGCGGCGGGCCTCGCGCGGGGCGAGAGGTCGGGGCGCGAGACCGTCTGGACGCTCGAGCCGCGCTCGCTCGACGCGGCGCGCGAGCACCTCGCGCTCATCTCGCGCCAGTGGGACGAGGCCATCGAGCGCCTGCGCGCGTTCGTGGAGGAGCCGAGCTGAAGGCGCCGGAGCGAAGGGCGCGCCGCGGTCGGCCGGCCGGTCCTCCGCGGCGGAGCGCGCGCCTCACGGTCCCCATCGCATCATGACGAGCCACGCGGCGAGCGGCGCGGCGCCGAGGAGCGAGGCGGCGAGCGCGACGGCCTCGAGGCTCGCCGCGCGCTCGTGTGCTCGATCCGCGTGGAGCCCGGTCGCCCAGTACAGCCTCGTCGCGTCCCGTCGCGCGCGGCGCCGAAGCCGCGCGCCGAGCGCGACGCACGCGACGGCCACGACGGCCG
>JAHBWF010000036.1 GCA_019637105.1 Labilithrix sp. | reverse complement strand
TCTCCGTCTTCGACACCGCGCCCGCGCTCAGCCCCGTCGCGCGCGCCGTCTCCCGAACGCTCCTGCCGAGCGCCCATCGCAGCCGCAGAATCTCTCTCGTCTTGCTCATCGCCAGTCGCTCCATCGGCTCTCCGGTCTCCTCGTCGAAGACCCGGATGAGCAGCTGCGACCCCACGCGGCACTTCCTTCCGATCTCGGCGTTCACGACGCCGATCCTGGTGTTCACATCGCGCCGATCTCGGTGTTCACGTGAGCCCGATCCGGGCGTTCACGTGGCCCCGATCCCGGTGTTCACGTGGTCCGATCTCGGCGTTCACATGACGGCGATCCGAGCGTTCACGTGCCCGCGATCCCGGCGCTCACGCGCGCGCGAGATCCGCAGCGCAGGGCGCCGATCTCCGCGGTTTCCACGCATGAGGCGTGAGCGTCGCCGACGGCGCGCTCCGGGTGGCGGGCGCGGGACTGTTGAACGCTGGGTCGCGGTCCCGCGCCGGGCTCACCGGGGCTTCTTCCCGCTTCGGGTGTCCGTCGACCCTCAGCGCTTCGTGCGCTTTACACCGCACCGAAATTGCGGGCCCACAAGTCACGGAGGTCGGGCTCCGCGTCGACGCGTAGAGCGATACCGAGCAGCTTCGGGCAGTTTGCCACCAGCCAGTCGCGCCCCGGTCGCCACCGCGTCATGGGCGCGAGCCAGAGATCGAGTGCGGAGAACCGCTCACCCAACGCCCACGGCGAGGGTGCGATCTCGTCCTCCCACTGCCGCCACAGGTCCATACGTCGCGCGAGCACGCGATCTCGCAGCTCTTCGGGCGCGCTCGGAGCCCAGCGCTCCGGGTAGTCGGCATAGGTGAAGGTTGCGTAGACGGCGCTCACGAGCCAGATCAACCTGCGCAGAAAGACGGGACGAAGTGGATGCCCGACCGGAGGCGCGAGCCCCGCTTCAGGATAGGTCTCCGCCAGATGAAGCAGGATCGCCGCGCTCTCCGTCATCACCGTACCGTCGGACAGTACGAGCGCTGGCACCTGAGCGAGCGGGTTGACGGTGAGAAGACGATCCCGCGCCGGGCCTGGTTCGTCGAACCCGGTGACGTCCTCGACCGTGTACGGCAGCCGCGCACGCACCAGCGCCGCTTCGACCAGCACGGAGCCCCAACCCGGGACGCCATAGAGGCGATGATCAGCTTGCGTTTCCGTCACCATCATCGCCCTTCACTTGTAGCGCACTCTGCGCGGCGGGCGCGGGAGCCGGCCGGCTTGGAGTTGGACAGCAACTCGTGGCCGAGGGACTACGGTGTCACGACGTTAAACCAGAACGATTTGCCCAGGTCGTCGAGGGAGCCGATGAGCTGCTCAAGTTTGTCAGCGTCGCCCGCGAGCTGCACTTTGCCCTCGCGGATCGCGTCCGGGGTCTTGGCCGCCTTCGTCAGCAGGCGATTCAGCGTCGATCGATCGAGGGTCACGGTCGTGTCCGCCTTCTCATCCTGATAGTCCGGCCACGCGTTGAGGACTGAGCGCTCGAGGTAGAGCGCATACTTCTGCTTCGTGTCAGGGAAGTTGAAGTTGATCACCAGCTTCTTGCCAGCGGCGCGATCGGGATCGAGCTCAATGCCCATGTATGCGAAGACCATGTCGAGCGACATGTTCGCGATGACGTCGGGGCTCGCCGCCACGGGCGCACCGCCCTTGGCCACACCACTCCGAAGCTCCTGGGCACCGGTGAGATAGAAGTTTCGCCAGGTTCCGTTCTCGGCCTGATAGCCGAGCTGCTCGAGGATGTCCGCCTGTAGATTCTTCGCTTCGGCGTTGTTCGGCATCGCGAAGACCAGGTGATTCATGAGCTCTGCCCCCCAACGATAGTCGCCTGCGGCGAAAGCCTGCCTTCCGGCCGCAAGCACCGCCTCGGGACCGCCCATCACGTGGACATACCTTCGACCGACCTCCTCGGGCGAGAGCGGGTCGAGGTGCGCCGGGTTGCCGTCAAAATATCCGAGGTAATAGTTGTAGACTGCGCGCACGTTGTGGCTCTTGGAGCCGTAGTAGCCGTGAACCGCCCAGCTGTTCTCGAGCCCCTCCGGGAGCTTGACCCGATCGGCGAGCTCGTTGAGCGTGTAGCCCTGGTTCGCCAGGTGGAGCGTCTGATCGTGTATGAACTTGTAGACGTCACGCTGCGCCTTGATGTGCTCGACCACGTCGGCGTTTCCCCACGTCGGCCAGTGGTGCATGCCGATCTCCGTCTCCGCCTCCTTGCCCCAGCGTTTGAGCACCTCGTTCAGGTACGCCGGCCACTTCGCCGCGTCGCGCGTCTTGGCGCCGCGGAGCGTGTAAAGGTTATGCATCGTGCGCACGGAGTTTTCGGCCGTGTTCACGAGCTTCTTGTTCGGGAGGTACCACATCATCTCGGCTGGAGCCTCCGAGCCCGGAGCCATGATGAACTCGTAGTCGACGCCGTCGATCGTCCGCCGCTCCCCCGTCTTCTTGATGATGTCGGTCGGCGGGAGGATCGTGACCTGACCCGACGACGTGCTTACGCCAAGCCCCGCCGTCGTCTGCCCGGTTGGTCCCCGCGGAATCGAGTTCCCGTACATGTAGGCCGCGCGTCGCGACATCGCCGTGCCCGCGAAGACGTTTTCGGATACCGCTTCCTCGAGGAAGCCGTCGGGTGCGTAGATCTTCACCTTGCCCGACTTCACGTCCCTCTCGTCGACGACACCGCGCACTCCGCCGAAGTGATCGACGTGCGAGTGAGAATGGACGACGGCGACGACGGGGCGCTTGGGTCGATGGGCATGGTAGAGATCGAGCGCGAACTTGGCAGTCTCCACCGAGAGGAGCGGGTCGTAAATCGTGATGCCCTTCGCTCCCTCGACGATGGTCATGTTCGACAGGTCGGCGCCGCGAACCTGATACACACCAGGCACGACCTCGAAGAGCCCGTCGTTCGCGAGGAGCTGCGCCATTCGCCAGAGGCTTGGGTTCACCGTGTCGGGAGCCTTCTCGCCTTGCTTTACGTAGTCCTTGAACGCTTTTAGGTTCCAGACGATCTTGCCCTGCGCATCTTTGACGATGCCTTCGTTCGGGAGCGACGAGATCAATCCTCGTTTGGCGTTCGCGAAGTCCCTCGTATCCGCGAACGGTGCGCGACGGAGCTCCTCGGCCTGAGCGCGTTTCGTCGCCTCGCTGGCAGGCTTCGCCGCAGTCGATGTGGTCCCAGCGGCCGCCGCGGCCGTCGTGTGTGTCTCACCCGTCTGCGTCTTCGTCTTCGCGGCTGCGCCCGTACGCCCGTTGTGCGAACAGGCTTGCGACGCAAGGACGCCGAGCATCACGGTGACGGGTCCGAGCGGGTTCGTTGAGCGGATCATGACAGGTTCCTTTGCGACTTTGGTCGCACGCGGCGCTTCTTCCCGGAGGTCCGATGCAGCAGGCGGACCACGTTGAGACCTCGTTGCATTTCCTGCGCCGCGACGAGGCCCACTTTTCATTTCACGACTTCCGTAACCCGATCGCAGCGACGGTGGGATTACTTCTCCGATGCTGCCACACGCTCGGTCATCCCCCACACTGGATGGCTGTCGACGAACGCGGACCCGGTGGCAAGGCTCCGCTCGAGGTTCGCAACTGCGTTCTCGAGGAGGCGAAGACGCGGGCTCTCGAACGCTGCGTGTCCGCGAGCCTCGGCGAGAACCCGGCGAGCAACGGCGAGCGAGCTCTCGCCGTCCGCGAGCATCGACCGACGCGAGGCCGGCCAAACGTAAGCGCCTGGACGCGGCGATTGGTGGGGCAAAGCCGCCGGACGCGAAGTCGGGGGACACGAAACCGTCCGGGCCTGAAACCGTCCGGGCCTGACCCGGTTGTAAGAACCACAGGTTCGCCGGATCATGTGTGCTCCGCATGGCCACCAAGACCTCCTCGAAGAAGCGCACCGCGAAGCCCGCCGCCACCAAGGCGTCGGCGCTAGCGGTGCCTCGTTCGAGGCAGATCATCGACAGCGGAAGCGGACGCTTCGCCGAGGTCATTGCTCTCATCGAGACCGCACGCGCTCGCGGGTACCAAGCCGTCAACACGGTGCTCGTCGAGCACTACTGGGAGCTCGGCGCGTACATCAGCGGTAAGATCGCGAGCGCCGAGTGGGGCGACGGCGTGGTCAAGGAGCTCGCCGTCGATCTCGCGCGGCGCTACCCGGGCGCGCGGGGATACACGCGCCGCAACCTCTTCCGCATGCGTCAGTTCTTCGAGGCGTACCGGGCGCACAAGAAAGTGTCACCGCTGGTGACACAATTGCCGTGGACCCATCACCTCATCATCCTGAGTGAGGCGAAGCCCGTGGAGACGAGAGAGTTCTACATCCTCGCCGCCATCAGGGAGCGCTGGTCGAAGCGGGAGCTCGAGAGGCAGATCCGCTCGGGCGCCGTGCTGCGCGAGGCGAAGATCACGAAGAAAGTCTCACCAGCGGTGACACAATTTCACCCGACGGCGATCGACGAGTTCAAGAACGCCTACAACATCGAGTTCCTCGGCCTCACCACCGATCACTCCGAGGCCGACCTTCACGGAGCGCTCTTGCGGAACCTCGGTCGATTCCTCACCGAGTTGGGCCGCGACTTCTGCTTCGTCGGCTCGCAGTACCCGGTGCAGGTCGGCAACCAGGACTTCGCGATCGACCTCGTGTTCTTCCACCGTGGCCTGCAGTGCCTCGTCGCCTTCGAGCTAAAGACAGAGAAGTTCAAGCCCGCCGATCTCGGGCAGCTCTCGTTCTACGTGGAGGTGCTCGATCGCGACGTGAAGAAGCCGCACGAGCGTCCCTCGATCGGCGTGCTCCTCTGCGCGACGAAGGACGACGAGGTCGTCGAGTACGCGCTCGCGCGCACGACTTCACCCACGCTGGTCGCCGAGTACCAGACGTTGCTGCCACCGAAGGCGGTGCTCCGCGCGAAGCTCCACGAGCTCTATGCGCGGCTCTCTCCGAACGCGAGCGCCCCGGTAGCAGGAGGAAGAAACCATGGCTGAACGCAAGTGGGGAGCTCTTGCGAGCGGCGCGACCTTCGAGTCACTGGCCACTACCATCGTGTTCTTCGATGACCCGAAGGCATCGCTGTTTGGTCGTCGCGGCAAGGACGGCGGCCAAGACGCGCGTTCGGGCGACGGCACGCGGGTCTTTCAGGCGAAACATCACGAGAGCGGCTCAGCAGCCACCGCGATCAGCGACGCCAAAAAGGAAGCCGCGAAGATCGAGAAGTACCGTCAGCCTGGTCACGCTCGGCACGACCAATGGAAGGGTGTCATCCACTGGCGGCTCGTGACCAACGCCGCCTTCAACCCGACGGACAAACTGACGTGGGACACAGAGGTCGTTCCACTCTTCGCGAAGCAGGGACTCACGGCGGATCACTGGGAGCGCGAGAACCTCAACGCGCTCCTCGACACGCATCCCGAGATCCATCGCTCGTTCTTCGAGAACGAGATGCGGGTGTTTCTCTCTCTCCCCGAGGTTAAGGAGCGGTTGCCGATCGACGAGCCGTTCCTGCGTCGCGACAAGCTTGGTTCATTCTGCGGACGGCAGAACGAGAAAGCGAAGTTCCGAAAGTTCCTCGCCTCCGACAATTTCTTCCTCCTCGCCCACGGAGCTGGTGGAACAGGAAAGACGCGCTTGCTCGTAGAGGCCGGGGACGAAATCGCGAGCGAAGGTGCGTGGCAGGTTCGCAACGAATCGCAGATTCGGGACAGTGCGAGCGAAGTTGGCGCGTCCCGTAGAGAGCGTTGCGAACGGGTTCGTAAACGGCGTTATTCGGGGACCGTTGACCAACGGGGCGCTGTCCTGCGCGAGCGCCACGAGGGCGCCCCACGTTCGCGCGGGGCGCCCTCGATTGCTGCGTCGAGAGCGAAGTTGCCACGGCTCAAGCGAACCCCGTGACGGCATGGGGGACGTAGGGCGCTTCGAGCGCCGCGATTTCGTCCGCGTCGAGTTCGAGCGCCAGCGCTTCGACGGCATCGTCGAGATGGTGCGGCTTCGAGGCGCCGATGATGGGTGCCGAAATGCCTGGCTGCGCCAGCAACCAAGCGAGCGCGACCTGCGCCATCGGGACACCACGTTTCCCAGCCAGCGCCTCGACGGCGGCGATGACGCGGTTGTCTGCATCCTCCGTCGCGGAGTAGAGCGCCTTGCCGTACTGGTCTGTCTCGATGCGCCCAGTCTGCTCACCTGCTGGACGGGTGAGGCGCCCACGTGCCATCGGGCTCCACGGGATCAGCCCCACGCCCTGGTCGCGGCAAAGAGGGATCATCTCGCGCTCCTCCTCGCGATAGAGCAGGTTGACATGGTTTTGCATGGTCACGAATCGCGTCCAGCGGTTCTCGCGTGCGACGCCTTGCGCCTTGGCAAACTGCCAGGCCGCCATGGAGGAAGCGCCGAGATAGCGCGCCTTGCCTGCCTTCACGACGTCGTGCAGCGCCTCCATCGTCTCTTCGATCGGCGTCGTAGGGTCCCAGCGATGGATCTGAAAGAGATCGACATATTCCATACCGAGCCGGGAGAGGCTCGCATCGATCCCGCTCAAGATCGCCTTGCGCGACAGCCCTTGGCGGTTCGGCCCCGCCTTCGCTCCGCCCAGCGCGCCGTCGGGGAAGAAGATCTTGGTCGCGACCACGATTTCGTCGCGGCGGGCGAGCTCCTTGAGCAGCTTGCCGACGATCCTTTCGGACGTGCCGGCCGAGTAGCTGTTCGCCGTGTCGAAGAAATTGATCCCGTGCTCGACCGCGCGCTGGAAGATCGGGCGGCTCTCCGCCTCACCCAAGGTCCAGGGATGCGTGCCCGCACCCGGCTCTCCGAATGTCATGCAGCCGAGGCAGAGGCGCGACACGTCCAGGCCGGTCGAGCCGAGCTTCACATATTCCATGGTTGAGTCTTCCTTTCCTTTTCGCGGAAGTAGCCGGAGGTTTCATCGATGGGGCCCGGCATGGTCATCAGCTCTCCTCCCACGATCCGTCTGCCGCTCGTGTCGGTGCGAACGACGATGAGTGCGACCAGGGCGGCGAGGCCGACGACGGCAGCGAAGGCGAGCACCGCGGGCGGGAGGCTGGTGGCGTCGGCGAGAGAACCGGTGGCGACCGGGAGAACGGCGGCTGGGATGTAACTGGCGATGTTGAGCGCCGCGTTCGACTCGGCCCGCCGTGCGGCCGGTATCCCGGTGGCGATGAGCGTTAGCCCGGCAAGCTGCCCGAGCCCCTGAGCACAGCCAGCAAGCAGCGCCGCCGCCACGAGCACGACGATTGAAGGGAGCGCTGTCACGACGAGGCCGAGCATGGTCATGCCGGTGATGGCGGACGCGGAGCTGAGCAACAGGTGGGTGCGGGTCGGCAGGCGGGCGAGAGCAAACTGGACGCCGGTGGCGGTCAGAAACATCGTGCATGCGATCACGCCAGCCAGGAACGGGTCGGCGATCCCGAGCGCGTCGCGCAGCACCGAAGGGCCGAGCGAGAGGAAGAACGAGGTTGCCGTGATGCCGGGCGCGAACGTCGCGATGCCCCACGCCACGTGACGACGATGCCCGAGCGGCGGGCTCGGCAGCCGCCACCTGGACCGAGGGGCCGGCTCGGGGCGTGAGAGCGGGAGCAGCAGCGCGAGGATCGACCCCACCACTGTGACCGCCGTCATGACCGCAAATATCCAAACCTGCGGCCGGTTGATCCGCCGTGCCAAGAGCCCTGCGGTGAGCGGTCCGAGGCCGGCGCCGAACACCATCGCCGCCGAGGCCAGCAACGAGGCGGTGTGGCGAGACCGGGTGGGAGCGAGGTCGACCACCGTGGCCATGCCCCCGGTGACGGCCGCACCGACCGCCATCCCGGCAAGCAAGCGTGCACCCAGCAGCCACATCACATCACGAGCGAACAAGAACAGCCCGCTGGACACGACAGCCAGCAGCAGGCCGGGCACGAGCACGACGCCGCGGCCGTAACGATCCGCGATACGGCCGGCCACCAGCAGCGTGCCGATGAGCCCGGCGATGTAGACGGCGAAGATCACCGTCAGCGTCCCTGACGAGAAGTGCCATTCGTTCCGCCACAGCACGTACAGCGGCGTCGGCGCATTCGACAGGGTGAACACCGCCGTCACCGTGCAGGCCGCCACCGACGACCATCCCAGTCCTGTGGTCGCCTCCGCTCGCCTCCGCTCATCACGCGCCATAGTTCGACTAAACTCGTACCACTACGAGACGAGTCGAACAAATATTTGTACGAACCAACTCGTACTATATTGCGCTCGACGCATGCGAGCGCTCGCGACCACTTACCGTGCTCAGGAGGCTCCGGCCGGTCTGCCCGAGCCGTTGCCGCAACCCGCGTGTGACGACCTCCGCTTGGAACAGGTGCTCGCCGTGCTCGCCGACCCCCTGCGCCTCACGATCGTCCAGAGGCTCCTTACTCAAGCGGAGCGCTACGACCATGCCTGCGGCTGGTTCGGCCTCGACCGCCCCAAATCCACCCTCACCCACCACTTCAAGGCGCTTCGCGAAGCTGGCGTCATTAGCCAACGCCAATACGGACTCGAGCGCCGCAGCCGGGTTCGTCTCAACGATCTCAACGCCCGGTTCCCCGGACTGATCGACCTCATCCTCGACTGGACCCCGGCAACTTGAAGCGTTGAGACGAGGCCGACGCGCGGTGTGCTCGGCCTCCGTGAAAAGGCGGACAGCCGAGGCCCATGCCGCTTGCGGATCCACTGGGCGATGGCGGCAAGCTCAGGTCACGGGCGAGTTCCGTCCGCGCTGATCTTCGCCCACGCCGCCCGCTGCTGCACCCACGTCCCCGCATGGGCCACCGCTCGAAGCGTCCGCTCGGCCATGGGCTCGGCGCCATCGACGACTTCGAGCCGGAGGACGGCCATCTGGAGGTCGGACGCGAGGATGAGCAGGTCGAGGAGCTGCGTGACGCGGGCCCGCGTGAGCCCCAGCCTGCACGCCACGGCGGCCCGGTCGGCGACGTCGCCCCGGTCGATGGCCCGCTGCAGGTGGTGCGCGAGGGCGAGCATCTGGGCGACCTTGGCGGGTCTGCGCACGGGCTCGGGCTTCGGTGGCGGCGGCGTCACCGAGAGCACCACGCGACGCTCCTTGCGGACCCGATGGAACGGGTCGTCGCAGACGCGAAGTCGTCGACCAGCACGTCGCCCGTGTTCTTCTCCGCGCGCTCCTCGGTGTGCTCTGCGTCTCTCACGCCGCCTCCTTCGCGCTCTCGGTGACGGTCACGGACCTCAACGTGAAGACACCGTTCTTCCTGACGAAGGCGCTCACTGGTGCGCTGCGCGCCGCGGCGTCGGCGGAGCGTCGACCGTGCGGTCGCCGGCTTCGCGGTCGGCGAGCGCGTCAACACGAGAACGTCGGCGGTGCGCCCAGCCGCAACGAGGTGAGCGTTGAGGTGCAGGGCGGCCTCCGCCGACGGCCAGACGTCGTCTTTTTCGCCAGCCACGAGGAGGACGGGGCCCTTGAAGCGCTCGATATGGATCAGGTGGTAGGGAGGAATTGGCTCGCCTCGAACGGACCATGCCGCAACGAGCTCCCCATTCTCCCGCACGCTTTTCCGCAGGCAACCTCACGCGAGAAGTTCGCTATCCTCGAAAGTATGACGCCCCACCGCACGCCTGCGTCCATGCCACTTCTGTTCGAGGGGCGGCTCGTGTGGCGTGGGACCAAGGCGGGGGGCAGGCCAACGCCGCTCGTCAGCTACGCGTTTCAAAAGCGGCTGGCATGGGTGAGCGTCGCCGTGATGGGGCTCTCTCCTTTCGTCGGGATCGGAGCTTCGATCACGTTGGGGCACAACACGGCGCTGTGGGTCTTCGGCAGCATGGCAGTGGCGTTCTCGTTGTTGGTACTGCTCTGGGTCTGGGCCCGCGCACGTTCGGCAGCTTCCCTCGAGGGTTATCCGGATCGACTCGTCGTGCGCGCGCGCCGGCAGGAGCTTACCTGGCCAACGGTAGGTACCGAGGTGACGCTCGAGTCTGCGATGTGCCGAGGCGCGCGAAGCGAAGAGCCACGCCCGTGGGCCATTCTCGAGTTGAAGCGCGATGGATTGTCCTTGCGCATCGGTACGCAGGGCAACCTGTTGCCACCTGGCCCTGCTGGGATCGAGGAGATCGCGCCTGCCCACGCGTGCGACGCACCAACGTTTCGCGCCATCGCCCAGATGTTCGGGGAGCACGTATGAGCGTGATCCGAGCAGGGAGCGTGTGCGCGATGTTCGTTCTTCTGGCCGCGTGTCGAGATCGTGGAACGACACCCCAGCCACGATCCACGACCAGCGCGCCGGGACCCAGCGCACCGATCGCGAGCGCCTCGCACGAGGGGAGCGCGTCGCCCGTGGCGTCAGCGTCGAGCGGCCCTGAGCACGAAGCCGCTGGAGCGGCGCCGTCCACGCCCGAGGTCCTTACCCGCGGCACACGCGTCATCGTCGTCGAACGCGGGACGATCATGGCGCAGCGACCGACCGGCAAGGCGACGTCCGTCGAGCTTGCACCTGCCGGTCGTGACAAGGACGCCAAGCGAGCTGCGACGGTCGCTCGATTCCTCGGTCAGGCCGAGCTGCTCGACGTTACCGTCGTCGAGAGTTCGGAGCGCGGGTGGCAGTACGACAGCCGCGAGACCCACTACGTGCTCGACACGTCAGGGCCGAGCGATGTTCTCGCATGTACATTCGCGGGCAAAGCGCGATCGGGCGGCGAGTATTCGTCGGATACCACTTCGATCGCGATCAAGCAGACCGCGCAGAAGCCGCTCGCGTTCGACGTGACGCGCACCACCACGTCGCGCGCGTCGCAGCCGCAACCGGCGCCGCCACCGAAGACGGCCACGTCGGTCGATCACTTCGAGCTCGGAGCCAGCTCCTGCGCGAGCGCAGCACGACCGTAGCGAACAAGGACCCGCGGGGCGATCGAGAACGCCTGCGCATCGAGCATCGCTGCAGCGCGACCGTATGAGCCGCGAGCGCGGGCCCTACCCGGCCTGCCGGTATTTCTCCCGCGCGGCGAGCACCCTCGGCGTATGGGTCGCGATCCACATGCCGAGCGCCTCGACGTGCTTCGCGAGCTGACGCCCCATCGGCGTCAGCGAGTACTCCACGCGCGGCGGGACCTCGCCGAAGTCGCGCCGCAGGACGAACCCGTCCTCCTCCAGGGTTCGTAGCGTCTGCGCGAGCATCTTCTCGCTCACGCCACCCACGCGCCGCCGCAGCTCTGCGTAGCGGTAGGTGCGTTCGAGGAGCGCGATCAGCACGAGCATCCCCCACTTCGACATGACGTGGTCGAGGATCTCTCGTCCGGGGCAGTCCGGAGCGTACGAATCTCCGAGTAGATCGGTGTGCTTCGCCATCGTCCGTACTTACCAGAAGGTGCGTACTTCCGAAAGGATAGTGCGGGTGGTACCGACATGATCATGACCCACCACGCGAAGAAGACTCTGGCCGTGTTCGGGGCTGGTACCGGCCTCGGCGCCTCCCTCGCGCACCGCTTCGGACGGGAGGGCTACCGTGTGGCGCTCGTCGCACGGAGCGCGGGACCGCTGGAAGAGCGCGTCACCGAGCTGAAGGCCGCCGGCATCGAGGCCACCGCGTTCCCGGCCGACCTGACGAACCTCGCCGGCGTCCCGGCGCTGGTGCGTTCGATCGAAGAGAGGGTCGGCGCCATCGACGTCGCGGTGTACGCGCCGGTGACGCCGGAGGTCGGGTTCGTGCCCGCCGTCGAGCTCGACGCCGCCAAGCTCGAGGCCCTCACCAAGCTGTTCACGTTCGCGCCGATCGAGGTCGCGCACACGCTGCTTCCTGCGATGCTCGCGAGAGGCGACGGCGCCTTCGTACTCGGCGGCGGAATCTCGGCGGTGCACGTCATGCCCGGAATGAGCGGCGTCGGGCCGGCGATGGCGGCGGCGCGCAACTACATCTTCACGCTGAACGCCGAGCTGAAGGACCGGGGCGTCTACGCCGGCACCGTGACCATCGGCGCGCTCATCGAGCGGTCGGCGGGGCATCGCGCTCTGACGGCCGGCGGGCAACAGCCGAAGTTCCCGATCATCTCACCCGACACCATCGCCGACGAGATCTGGACCCTCGTGACCAAGCGCGATCGCGTCGAAGCGGTCCTGCCACCGCCCACGAGCTGATCGGAGACCAAGACGTCCATGACGCGCGGCCTCTTCGTCCTCGCCACGTTCCTCGCCTTCCTCGTGTCGTGCGACGGCCGCCGCGCGGAGCCGACGGTGCGCGAGTCGTCCGCTCTCGCGCCCGGCACGCAACCGATCGTCGTCGACGTCTACACCGACCTCATCTGCCCATTCTGCTTCATCGGGACCGAGCGACTCGAACGGGCGATCGCCGCGGGCGGTTTTCAGGAGCGCGTCATGGTTCGCTACCACGCCTTCCTGCTCCAGCCCGACATGCCGGCCGAAGGTATCGACGTTCGGTCCTACTTGCGTGAGCGCGCCGGACAAGAGGCCAGCGAGGTCTTCAGCCCAGTCGAGGCGATGGCTCGCGAGAGCGGCATACCGCTCGACCTGTCGAAGCAGACGCGGAGCTACCCGACGATCGCCGCGCACGCTCTTTTGCGCCACGCCGAAGCAAAGGGAACGCAGCGAGCGCTCGAGCGAGCGCTCTTCCACGCGCACTTCCTCCATGCGTCGAACATCTCCGATGTAGCTGTGCTCGTTGCGCTGGCAACCCCGCATGGCTTCACCGAGGAAGAGGTTCGGCGCATCGTGACCGACCCGACCGAGGTCGCGGCCGTGCGTCGGGACGCGGAGGCCGCTGCCCGTCGGGGCGTGCGTGGAGTGCCGCACTTCGTCTTCAACGATGGCCGCATCCTCCAGGGCGCGCAGAGCGAGGAGACGCTGCGTGCTGCGCTGGAGCGAGCCGCTCATCCTTAAACGCCGTTGCCATCACCGAGGAGCTTCACCATGATCGACAGACCCACGTCCAATCCACCTGGCTCGCGGAGCCAAGCCTCCGAGCAGCGTGCGCCGACCGGCGCCGCAGGCGCGCTCATCGAAGAGCGCGCGAAGAGTGTTGTGCCTTCGAGGATGCTCACGAAGGTGCTGGTGATGCTGTCGTCGGACGACGACGTGGGCGTGTGCAACCTCGAAGGAGAATGCTCGTGACGACGATCGATGCCGACCTCCGACCTCGGCTCGTGGTCGATGTGTGGAGCGATATCATGTGTCCGTTCTGCTACATGGGCGACGCTCTCCTCGCGCAGGCGCTCGAGCGCTTCCCGCACGCGGCCTCGGTGGACGTTCGGTACCACAGCTACCAGCTCATGCCGCACCTCCCGGCGGACCACGCTGTCAACGTGAACGAGCTGCTCGTGCGCGAGAAGGGGTTCCCACGCGCGCAGGCCGAGGCGATGAACGCGCAGATCGCCTCACGTGGCAAGGAGCTCGGGCTCGACTACCAGTTCGACAGGGCGCTCGCGGTGAACACGCGCGCCGCCCATCGACTCAGCCACTTCGCCAAGCGAGAGGGAAAGCAGCGCGCGCTGATGCTCCGACTGTTCCGCGCGTTCTTCACCGAGGGCCTCCACCTCGGGAGGCACGAGGTGCTCGCGGATCTTGCCGCGGACGTTGGTCTCGCTCGTACAGCGGCAGAGGGCGCCCTCGCCAACGGAGCGTTCGAGGAGGAAGTGAAGGTCGATGAGCAGCAGGCCCGCGAGCTCGCGATCTCGGGCGTCCCCTTCTTCGTTCTCGACGGCACGTACGCCATCTCCGGCGCGCAGTCGGTAGGCGCCTTCCGCAAAGCGCTCGAAACCGCGTGGACGAACAGGAGCAGATGACATGAAGTGCATTCGCCGCATGGCGATGGCGGCACGGAGCAGTTGCGCATCGAAGAGATCGATCCGCCGCGCCCCGGCCCCGGAGAGTTGCTGATCGACGTGGCGGCAGCGGCGGTGACCCCCGCCGACATCAAGTTCCGCAGCGGCGTCTTCAAGGACATGATGCCTCTTTCGCTGCCGTTCGTGCTCGGTGCGGACTTCGCGGGCACGGTCCGCGCGGTCGGCGAGGGTGTCCACGGTTCGAGAGTCGGCGAAAAGGTCATGGGGATGGTCAGCGTGCTTCGTGGGGGTGCCTACGCGGAGCAGATGGTCGTCGGCGCCGGGGAGGCTGCGCCGGTTCCGGACGGTCTCGACTTGGCAGATGCTGCCGCGCTGCCGATGGGCGTGCTGACCGGCGACGACCTCATCGAGCGAGGCTTGAACGTCCGCGCCGGCGAACGCGTGATGGTCACCGGTGCCGCTGGCAGCGTGGGACGGGCTGCGGTGTATTCCGCCGCCGAACGCGGCGCGCAGGTCCTTGCGGTCGTGAGGTCGAAACCTCAGCCCCCCATCTCCGGCGCGTCGACGCCCCTTGTGCTCCAAGAGCGCGGCGCGCTCGTAGAGCGCTGGCCCAGTGGATTGCGTCGCCGATACCGTCGGCGGAGACGCGGCCGAAGCTGCGCTTGGGCAACTCAAACCCGGCGGCCGCTTGGCAACCGTCGTAGTGTTGGACACCAACCCCGCCCGAGGGAAGCGGAATCTCGGTCTCGAGCGTGGTGGTCGAACCGAACATCGCGAACCTGACGCGGTTCGCTCACGCGTTGCTGGCGGGGAGCGTGACCTCGCCGCCGGTTCGTCGGTTTCCCCTCGAGCAGGTCGCCGCGGCACACGCGCTGCTCGAGGCTGGAAATGTCGGCAGCAAGGTGGTCCTCATCTCACGACAGAGGCGACGCTCACGACGACGTGCAGAAGCTCGAGCAACGTTCGACATGACGGCCGCGTGCCCCGTGCCCTGGTGTGCCGCCGACACGTTTTCCCACACCCGCTCGCGAACAGATAGGCTCGGGCAACAGTCGGTCACCGCGGAGGTGCTGCGCCTCGTCAGCTACTTGCGCATGACCTCGGCGAGCAGCTCGAACGAGCGCAGACGCGCGGCGTGATCGAACACCTGGCTGGTGACGATGAGCTCGTCGGGCTGCGTACGCTCCAGAAAGGCGTCGACCTTCTCGCGCACTGTCGCCGGAGCACCGACGGCGCGGCAGACCAGCATGCTATCGAGGAGCGCGACGTCGGCCGGCGCCAGATCCAACGCATCGACCGGCGGTTGCAACTTTCCCGGCATGCCGCGGCGCAGGTTGATGAACCCCCGCTGCACCGAAGTGAAGAGGCGCTGCGCCTCGGCGTCGCTGTCGGCCGCGATGACGTTGAAGGCCACCATGACGTGCGGCTTGGGGTTCGCGGACGAAGGCTGGTAGCGCGCGCGGTAAAGCGCCAGCGCTTCGTCGAGCGCCGCCGGAGCGAAGTGCGAAGCGAACGCGTAGGGTAGACCCAGCGCTGCCGCCAGCGACGCGCCGAAGAGCGACGAGCCCAGCACCCACACGGGCACGTCGAGCCCTGCTCCCGGCACCGCGCGCACCTTCTGCCCCGGCTCCTCGGCAGAGAACCAATAGAGCAGCTCTTGCACGTCGTCGGGGAAGGTGTCGGCCGCCGAGGCGTCACGTCGCAACGCGCGGGAGGTGAGGCCGTCGGTGCCCGGCGCACGGCCCACGCCGAGGTCGATGCGGCCTGGGTACAGCGACGCCAGCGTGCCGAACTGCTCCGCGATGACAAGCGGCGAGTGGTTGGGCAGCATGACGCCGCCCGCGCCCACGCGGATGGTGCGCGTACCCTGCGCGATGAACCCCATCACCACGCTGGTGGCCGCCGAGGCGATGCCCGGCATGTTGTGGTGCTCGGCCAGCCAGTAGCGCTGGTAGCCCCACGCCTCGGCGTGCTGCGCGAGATCGAGCGAGTTGCGAAACGCCTGTGCCGCGTCGCCGCCTTCGACGACGGGCGCGAGGTCCAGCACGGAGAGTGGAACTTTGCGCATGGTGGTCCCGGAGCGACGTCAGCCGTGACGGATCACGACTTTCCCGAGCCGACCGTGTTGTTCGAAGTACTGAAATGCCGATCGGGCATCGTCGAAGTCAAACACGCGGTCGATCACCGGCCGTACCCCGTGAAGTGCCAGCGCGCGGTTCATCTGCTCGAAGCGCACCCGGCTCCCCACTCGGGTTGGGTGAAGATGAAGCCCTCGCATCATGAAATGATCGCTCAACCCTCCACCTCGCCCGCCAATGGCACCGACCATGCTGATGCGACCGTTTTCGCGGGTGGCCGCAACCGAGTCATCCCAGCGGGTGTATCCGAGAACGTCGACCGTCACATCGACACCGCGCCCGCGGGTCGCTTCGAGCACGTCTTTGTGCCAGCCCGGACCGCTGGAAGCGTCAATCACGACGTCAGCGCCCAACGCCTTCAATGCGTCCGTTTTCTCGGGGGTCAGCGTAAGAGCGATGACTCGAGCACCACTCAGCTTGGCGATCTGCAGGGCAAAGACGGACACGCCTCCCGTCCCCTGTACGAGCACGTCCTCACCAGGCAGAAGTGGCTGGTCGCCATGGAGCGCCGACCAGGCGGTCAGCGCGGCGCAGGGCAGCGTCGCGCCTTCCTCGAAGGACAGGTGCTCGGGAAGGCGCACGAGCTCGCTCTCGTCCAGCAGCCTCAGCTCGGTGAGCATGCCATCGTCGGGATGAACGTTGCGCCCGTAGAGGTTGAACTCGTCAGGGATCGGCCCGCCTATCCAATTCCAATGGTAGTTCACGGCGACACGGTCGCCGGGGCGAACCCGGGTGACGTCCGGCCCCAACGTGACGACCTCCCCAGCGCCGTCGCACAGAGGGATCCCGCCAGGCTTGGTGATGGTCGCGATCGTTCCATTCGTGGAGCGCCAGTCGCGGGCGTTCAAGGAGGAAGCGCGCAGGCGCACGAGCACCTGTCGCCCCACCGGCGCGTGAGGCTCCGGTTCCTCGATCTGCTGCAGACCGCCGAGGCTGAACTCCTTCAGACGATAGACCTTCATGTTTCTCCGTGCGCCTTCCCGGGTGGACCAGAACCTTGGGACCGCCGGGATTCGTGGAGGCCCGGCCGTCATGGTTCGAGGAGACCTTCATCTCCTCCTGGTGCTGCGCTATGGTAGCGGAGCAGCGCTCCGAATATTCGGAGCGCCGCTCCGTTTGTCAAGAGGAATCCGATGCGCAGTCCGTCGAAGGCAGCTCCCCCGGCGATGCGAGCCGACGCGAGGAAGAACTACGAGCACCTGCTCGCGGTGGCACGCAAGATCGTGCTCAAGGAGGGGGTGGACGCGTCACTTCGCGACATCGCACGCAAGGCTGGTGTGGGGCTCGGCACGCTGTACCGCCATTTCCCGACGCGTGAAGCGCTGCTCGAGACGCTCTTGCGTACGGAGTGGGACGAGCTCATCGCGAAGGCGCGGGCGCTCGAGGGCGCGGGGGCACCCGACGAAGCGCTCGTGTCATGGCTGCGCGACTTCGTCGCGGCCGTACGGACGTATCGCGGCGTCGTCACGTCGATGACGTCCGCGTTCGCCGACGAAACATCCGCGCTCCATGCCTCGTGCGCCGCGATCCGCGCCGTCTGCAACCAGTTGCTCGTCCGTGCGCAAACCGAGGGGACGGCGCGAAACGACCTCGACGGCACGGACTTGTTCGCGTTGGTCGGCGCGCTCGCGTGGATCGGCGATCAGCCCGCGCTCGCGTCGCGGGCCGGAGCTCTGTTCGACGTCGTCATGGGGGCGGTGTTCGACGGCCGCGCTCTCCCTCCGAAGAAGACAGCGCAGCTCCGCCCGGCCGGAGTGTTCTGATAGAGGAAGGGACGACGACTCGACCCCCGAGGGCCGTGCCCTCTTCGCGGCCGCAGAGCCCTCGCCGGGGTGGGCAAGCGACGCCCAGTAGAGCGGCCGCTGCGGAAGAGTCATGCCGATGCGATCCATCACGGCGCGCGACCGACGGTTCGTTGGCACCGTGAACGACACGATCTCGGGTAGGCGTAGCTCAGCGAACGCGATGCGACATGCCTCGCGCGCAGCCTCCGTGGCGTAGCCGTGCCCCCACGATGTGCGCGCGAGCCGCCACGAAATCTCGACCGCAGGCGAGAAGTGCGCGTCGAACCCGACCCTGCGCAGCCCGACGAACCCGATGAAGGGCTCGCCTCTATGAACTTCGAGCGCCCAGGGCCCGAGCTCATGTTCGGCGAAATGCGTCTCGATGCTCTCGGCGAGGGCATCGCTGACCGCGCGCTCGAGCACGTTCGGGAATTGATCCATCACCTCGGGATCGGCATTCATGATCGCGAACGGCTCGCGGTCGGAGTCCCTCCAGCGCCGGAGGAGAAGACGAGATGTTCGGTAGCTCTCCATCGTTCACGCCTTATGGCCAGCGGTACTCTCGACCGATGTTCGCCACTTGGACGATGTAGCTTTCGTACCAGCGCTCCCGACCGAGCTCCTGCGCCAGCACATGCTCGCTGTATTGCTTCCATGCACGAATACGCTCTTCGTCGGGCCAGTAGGACAGCGCCACCTCGTCCGGTCCGTCGTTGACGGCGACGAACTCCAGGCAGCCAAATCGCTGGAGTGCGAGCTCGCGCAAACGCCCGGCGACCTGCGAGTACTCGCCATCCATGGCACGAACCTTCGCCCGGAAAATGACGACGAACATCGCCAAGCAAGTAACATAGCTACGACAGATCATGAGCCTCGCCGTCGCTCTACGCCGTCGAGCAGGACGGCCCCCAGCTCTAGCTCTCCTGCCATCATGCCTTGTTCATCCTTCGCAGTTTGTTCGGCCCACGCCTCGACGGGACAAACAACTGCACCGCCACCTCGAGGACAGTGGACACGTTTGCGTCGTCGCCGAGCACGTGGGCGAGCTGCCCATGACGCAGAAGCTCTGACAACCCATGCACCAGCGCCCACGCGTTCACGGCGAGGAGCCGACAAGGTAGGCCTCCGGCGCCTTCGTGAAGCCGCGCCACCTGCTCTTCGAGCTGCTGGAACGTGGCGAGCGCCGCCTGGTGGAGCGCAGGGTTCCGCGTGGCGCGCTCCTCAAAGTCGTCACCGAACATGAGCTGCATGAGCGCGGGGCGGCGCGTGGCGAAGTCGAGGTACGCGCGCGCGAGCCCCACGAGCCCGTCCTTGGCCTGAGCCAACGCCGCGCCGAACTCTTTGAACCCCTCCTCCGCGAGAGCCGCGAAAAACTCGGTCTTGTCAGCGAAGTGCTGGTACGGCGCACGTGGTGACACGCGGCATTTGCGCGCCACCTCGCGCAAGCTCACGGCATCCTTCCCTTGCTTCGAGAGGAGCGCGAGCCCCGCGGCGATGCACGCCTGTCGGAGATCACCGTGATGGTAGGCCGCCCTCGGTTGCCGTCTCACCATTCTCGATGTATACAGTGCATAGATTGGAGCGCCAACGTGTACCACTTCATCGTGAAGCAGCGCATGAAGACCATCCTCGAGCACTTGAACCGGGGTGACTTCGACTTCATCCTGGGTCAGTTCGCGCCGACGGCGGAGCACTGGTTCTCGGGGCAGCATGCGTTGTCAGGGCTGCGACGCACGTCCGAACTCCGGCGAGCGTGGTACCAGCGTCTCGGCTCGGTCTTCCCCGGCATCCAGTTCGACGTGCAGAAGATCGTGGTGAGCGGCTGGCCATGGCGTACCTACGTGGCCGTCGAATGGAAAGACCGCGTCTTCGACACCAGGGGCGTCGAGCTCGTACCCAACCAAGGCGTCTTCATGCTGACCCTGAGCTGGGCCCGCGCGGTCGAGTTCCACGTCTACTGCGACACGCAGGGCATCGCCGAGAACCTGAACGTCATCGCCGGTCAGGGCGTGGCGCAGGCGACCCTGCCGCCGATCAGCGAAGCCGGCCGCGCATCGTAGACTAGGGTTTCCAGGCGACCCAGACGCGCTCGCCGGTCTCCTCGTCGGGTTCGGTCGTGAGCCGCAGCGAGAGGTGCACGTTCGGCCGATCCCACTGGTCCTGGTAGTAGATCCAGGTGGAGCCATCCTCGTCGCGGAAGTCGAGATCGTGCCCAACGGCTTGCAGCTCGGAGACCACTTGCTGCGCGACCGCCGCCAGCGCGCCGTAGTCCACCTCCTCGTCACCGACCAGCGCAGGCAGACGTCGCGCGATCAGAGCGGCGAGCTCGCCAGCAAGCTGCGCAGGGTCGGGCGCATCGACAAAGGCCGCGAAGCTCCAGCGCTCGGAGATCATCTTGCGACGATACCAGTGACGGCCGGCGCGGTCCCTGGCGCACGAACTTCGACGCAGGGCTCGAGCTGCTGCGCCACCGGCGTAACGACGCGGCGCTCAAGGAGCTGGCCTGTGTCTAACGTGCGCGGCGCCCTCAAGCGCTGGGTGCCCGGCGCCCAGCTTGTCGCGCTCGCCGTCGAGCAGAATGGTCCGCAGCTCACGCTGCGCGTGCGCGTCCGCGAGAAGGGCGTGACGGCGACGGTGAGCCTACTGCCCATGGAAAGTAACGGTTCACGGACTCGCAAATTGCAGCCGTACAGCAGCCTGACCTATAGCCGTGATCGGTTGATCTGAGCCTCCGATTCGCGCCGCCCGATGGGCGAGCGGCGCGAATCTCCGGTCAGGAGCCTGATCTCTGCTCACGGCTCCTGACGTTCCAGGATCGGCGCAGCCGAGTTGCGCCTTAGCTCCGCCTCGGGCGCCCGTCCTTCATTGAGGACGGCTGGGGAGGCTCGTCGGATCGACGCCCTTGATCTGGCGGATCGAATCCCAGAGGAGCTGCTTCGCGTAGGTGGGGTTGTGGACGCCGAAGTCCTTGCTCCGGGCCACGATCAAGTAGTTGTACAATGCACCCGCCGTCGGACCGTTCGCGACGACGTTGCCGCCGCCGGGCGCACCGCCGGGGCGCACGTAGTCGAGGTGGAACTGATTGTCGGCGATCTCCTCTTCGGAGAGCGCCGCGTAGGGCGCGGTCGACGAGCGCGTGAGCATCCCGGCGGCGTTCAGCGCGCTCTGCAGCTCGCGGAGCGCGTTCCGAACGAGCGCCTGACCGCCCTGCACGTCGAACGTGGTGCCGGTGTACTGCGTGTGGCACGTCTTGCAGAGCGCGACGCTCGGCTTCATCGTGTGGTCCGGCACGTTGCCGTTCGCCGCGACCGGCTGCATGTGACACGCGACGCAGGCGTTGGCGATCGTCGCGTGGGCCGAGCTGCTGTAGGCGGCCGACGCGAAGTGATAGCCGCCCTTGCCCGAGTAGATGTCGGCCTGCGACGCGTAGTGCGGCCCCCAGCGCGTCGACGACAGCGGGTTCGACGCCGCGATGAAGAACGTGACGTCCTTCCGCGACTTGTGGCAGAAGACGCAGACGTTGCCGGCGCGGTACGCGACGGACTGCCCCGTCGACGTGGTGGGCGACGGCCCTTCGGTCTTCTCGAGGATGGCGGTGTCTCCGACCCCGCCGGGGACGCGGATCGGCGCCTGCCCGGCGACGTACTTCCCCGTGACGTGCGGATCGTTGGTGGAGTCGAAGGCGTGGCAGGTCGAGCAGTGGATCCGGCCGATCGTCGTGGCGCCGCCGTAGCCGATCTCGGTGACCACGCCCGAGGCCGCCGTGAAGTTGATGTGCCCCTTCGACACGTCCGTCGGTACGCCCGCGTCGGGCGCGACGGTATACTTGTTCGCGACGCGCTGCTCCAGACCGTCGACGCCGTGGCAGTTGCCGCACGTGCCGACGCCGATCTCGGTGTTCTGCGGATGCGAGTGATTGCTGAAGCGCCATTGATCGACGACGCCGCCGAACGTATGACACGGCGTCGTGCACGCTCCGCCGAGGACGCCCCCGCCGTCGGCCACGGTTCCAGGGGTGCCTTGCGCGCCCGGGGGCCCTGCGGGACCGACCGGCCCGGCGGGGCCGGTCGCGCCGGGCTCCCCCTTCGCGCCGTCGTCGCCCGTACCACAGGCGGCCAGCCCGAGGCTGGCGCCCACCCCGACGACGAGCGCGAGTCCGATGAAGCGAGAGAGAGCCATGATCCTCCGTGACGGCGCGAGAGCGCGCGCTGGGCTCGAGCTTGCATTCACCGGGCCAATGCGGCCGCTCTCGCTCCTGCTCGCCACGGCCGTGCTCGGCGGCGCCTTCGCGGCGTGCGAGACCTCCCGCGCGCTCCCCGACGCCCCGAGCTACACGAGCCGGATCGAGGCGCTGCTCGCGGCGCGGTGTCTGCGCTGCCACGCAGGTTCTGCGCCGGCCGGCGGCTGGGCCGCCGACTCCTACCTGGGCGCGATCGGCTGCACGGCGGACGGAGCGCCGGCGACGCGCGCGCGCGCGGACGCGCCGGCGCCCTTGCTGGCCGCGCTCGAGCGGCCCGACCACGCCGGGCTCGTCACGCCGGCGGAGCGCGAGCTGCTCGCCGCGTGGATCGCGGCCCAGGCTCCGCGGAGCGGCGGAGGCGTCCACGCGGCCGGCTTCGCGGATCCTCGCTCTCCCGAGAGTCACGGCCGCTACCTCCGGAGCAAGGGCTACGCTCCGATGCTCGACGCGAACGACGCCGACGCGTGCGGGACGTGCCACGCCGGCGGCGCCGCGCGCCCCGCCGGCGTCGCGCTGACCGCTCCCGGCGCCCCGTCGTGCACGAGCTGCCACACCGCGTCGAACGGCCCGCTCGGCTGCGGGACCTGCCACGGCGAGGGCGCGCGGGCGCACCCGCCGCGCAGCCGTTGCTTCTTTCCCGACGACCCGATCGACCGCGCGCACGCCGCGCACGCGGAGCCGAGCGCGTCGCGCGCGGCGGGGCTGCCGTGCTCGACCTGCCATCCCACGCCGACCTCGGGCGAGCCGCGAGGCGTGCACGCCAACGGATGGGTCGACGTCTGGTTCGACTTCGCGGTCGCCGGCCGCGAGGCGCGCTACGATCCGAGCCGCAAGAGCTGCACGGGGACGTGTCACGCGCGCGGCGGGGCGAGGCCTCTGCCCGCGTGGGGCGATCCGGCCATGACGTGCAACGACTGCCACGCGTCTCCGCCGGCCGATCATCCGCGCGGCGCGTGCACGAGCTGCCACCGCGAGGCCAACGCCGACGGGACGGCCCTCACGGCGCCGGTCCTCCACGCCAACGGGAAGGTCGACCTCGGCGACGGGAGCGGGCGCTGCGGAGCGTGCCACGGCGAAGGCGACGACCCGTGGCCGCGGACCGGCGCTCACCGGGCGCACGCCGATCCGAAGAGCGCGCGTCCGATCGCGTGCGAGACGTGCCACGAGGTCCCGAGCGGCGCCGATCGCCACCCCGAAGGCAAAGGCCGCGCGGGCGTCCGCCTGACCGGGCTCGCCGGACGCGGCGGCCGGCGCGCGTCGTACGATCCCACGACCCAGACCTGCGCCGGGACATACTGCCACGAGGGCGTCGGCGCGACGCGGCCCGCGCCGCGTTGGACCGACACGGCGACGGCCTCGTGCGCGTCGTGCCACGGAGCTCCGCCGCCTCCGCCCCACGCGCAGAGCACGGCGTGCGGCGGAGCCATCTGCCACGAAGGTCGAACCGACGGCCTGGCGATGACCGCCGCCGGACGGCTCTCCCACGTCGACGGGAACATCGATCGCGTGTCCCCCTGACGTCGCGCGTCTCTCCGGAGGCACGAGACCGTCGCCCCCGACCGACACTCGGGGGCGACGCTCGTGAGCACGCGCGCCGCGCGCTGAGGCTCGTCGTACGCGCCCAACGCCGTACGCATGCCCAGCGCCGTACGCACCTCGCGCGCGATCGCGCGCGCGTCTACTGCCGAAAGAGGTGGCAGCCCTTGCAGACCTTCGCCTCCGGCTGATGATTTCGCTTGTCGACGTGGCACGAGCCCGTGCAGCTCGCGCGATCGGAGCGCGGCGGCGCGTGCGCGCTGTGGCACGTGTCGCACGACGCGTGCGCCGCGACGGAGTGGAGGCCCTGGAGCGACGGCTTCGTGTGGCACGAGGCGCACGGCGCGGGCCGCGCGACGCCCTTGGGGCCGTGCGGTCGGTGGCACGTGGCGCAGCCCTGGGCGACGTTCGCGTGGAGCGCCGTCGCCTTGTTCGCGTGGCAGCTCGTGCACGACGCGCGGCCGCCGAGCGAGCCCGAGTGCGCCTCGTGGCAGCTCGTGCACGACGCGTGACCGGCGGGGGCGGTCCGCGCCTCTTCGACGTGGCAGCTCTTGCACGCGGGCTTGGCGTTCGGAGCGTGCGCTGCGCCGTGACAGCCGGCGCAGCTCGCGTGGCCGGGGCGCGCCGTGGTCGCCTTCGCCTCCTTCGCGTGGCAGCCGGCGCAGAGCGACGCCCCCGCGCCCGCGAGGCGGAACGCGTGCGGGGCGTGGCACGACGTACAGGCGGTCCCCTTGGCGTGGAGCGCGCGGTCGTCCTTGGCGTTCGTGTGGCACGACGTGCACGCCGCCGCCGTGGCGCCGTGAGCCGGCGCGCGCGGACCGTGCGCCGCGGCGGCCGCGCCCGGCGACGCGGCGCGGCCGCCGTGAGGCGCGTGACAGCCGGTGCACGCCTGCGCTCCCTTCGCCGACGCCGTCGCCGGGTGCGAAGGCTTCGTGCTCTCGTGACACCGTACGCAGGCTTGCCCCGCCGACGCGTCCGGGCGATGCGGATCGTGGCAGCTCGTGCAGGACGCGTGGGCCGCCACGCGCGGCGCGGCGAGGGTGACGACGTTCGCGTGGCAGGTCGCGGAGCAGCTCGCCTTCGCCTCGGCGGGCGCGTGCGGGGCGTGACACCCGGAGCACGCGGCGTGACCGGCCACCTGACCGGCCGCGCGGCGATCGGCGTGGCACCCCTCGCAGGCGCGCACGTCGGCGCGGCGGGCGCGGTGCGGCTCGTGGCACGTGACGCAGGCCTCGTGCCCGGCGACGCGCGGGCCTCGTGGCGCGATCGCGGGGGCGCGGGACGCGAGCGTGATGTCCGAGCGCGCCGGCGCGCGGCGGGGCGCGGTGCGCGTCGACGTGGCATCCTCGCACGTCCCGCGCGCGCTCCTTTCCGAGCGGGGCGCGTGGCGCGCCGCAGACCTGCCCCGACAGCGTGGCGTGAGATCGGCCGCGACGAGCCGCCACCCCCGCGACGTGGCGCGCGCTGGGACGCCGCCTTCTCCGATCGGCGCGCCGCCTCCTCCGGAGGGCGCGCCGTGGCTCGCGATCGGCGCGCGCCGCCTTCGCAGGAACGCGAGCACGGCGGCGTCGAGCGAGAGGTCCATCGACGCGTCGAGGCCCTGCTCCCGCGCGCGCGCCTCGAAGCCTCCGTGGACGGCGCTCGTCTCCCGGTGGCAGGTCGTGCAGTCCGAGAGCACGGCGCGCTCGCTGCCGTGCACGCTGTGGCACGCCCCGCACGGGAGCTCGGCGCCCGCGTGGTGCTCGAGCGCCGGCGCGGCGGCGACGCGCGTCGCCGACGCGTGGCACGCGTTGCACGTCTTCGGAGGCCCGCCCGCCCCGAACGCGTGGCACGACAGGCACGTCGTCGTGAAGTCCCCCGCGCCTCGATGCGCGGTCTGCGTCTCCGCGGCGTGGCACTTCGCGCACGCCTCCTCCGTCGGCGCGGCGTCCGGGCTCGCGTGGCACTCGACGCAGGCGATCTTCTTCTCGCCGACGTGAAAGACGTGCATCGGCGCCTCGCGCGCCGTCTGCCAGATCACGGGCACCTGCTCCGTCGGCGAGCGCGGCGGCGTGCGCTCCTGGATCGCGAACACCGCGAGGAGCGCGGCCGCCGCCGCCGCGAGCACGAGGAGCGCGAGGGCGCGTCGACCTCTCACGGACCGCGCCCCCCGGCCGCTCCGTGGCACTGGCGGCACGGCTCGTCCCGCGTCGCGTCGAGCGCGCTCGAGAAGCCCCGGCCGTGGGGGTTCCCGCCCGGACCTCCGACGCGGTGACAGCCGACGCAGAGCGCCTCGCCCGCGCCGCCGTGGCAGCTCGCGCAGGAGAGCGGATCCATGCGCGCCGCCCGTCCGTGCTCGCCGCCGCGCGCGCGGACCCAGTCGGGCGGGTGCGGGCTCCGGGCGCCGCCGCCGGCGCCGAACGCCGAGCGCCCGCGCTTGGCGTGGCAGTCGAGGCAGAAGCGCTCGCTGTCGTGGCACGACGTGCAGAGGCCCGGGCTCGAGCGCGCCTCCTCGGAGTGGCGCGACGCGAAGCCGGCGCGGTGGAGCCCCGTCAGGCTCGGGCGCTCGAAGGCGAACCGCCACGGGAGCGCGGCGACGGTCACGCCGTGACAGCCGGCGCAGAAGTCCTCGCCGTGGCAGGTCGCGCAGAGGTCCTTCGCGGACGCCGCCCGGACGCCGTGCTCGCGCACGAAGTCGCCCTCGTGGAAGACGTGGCTCGAAGGACGCGCGAGCTCGGCGGGGAGATCCACGTGACAGCCGTCGCACTCGCGCGTCTTCCACTGGTCTCGGTGCGTGTGACAGCCGAGACACTGAGCCATCGGCGGGCGAAGCGACGTCTGCTCCGCCTTGCCCGCCGCCGCGTGGCAAGGGACGCACTGTCCGCCGAGCTTCGGGACGTGGCGCTCGTGCGCGAAGCGCAGGTGCTCGCGGGCGAGGCGGTTCTCCTCGCGCGTGTGGCTCTGGCCGTGGCAGCCGCCGCAGGGCCGCGTGTCGTGGGGGCGCGCGTGGCACGCGACGCACTTTTCCGGCTCGGGGAGGTGGAGCGGCCCGGTTTCGCCCGCGCGGGCGACGCCCTCGTGGCACGTCGTGCAGGCGATCCCCGCGAGCGAGTGGGCGCGGTGCTCGAACGGGTGCTGCGTGTCGCGCGGCTTGATCCCGAGCAGGCCCGCGCACGCCGCGAGCGAGAGCGAGACCACCAGCACGAGCAGGCGCCGGAGCGGGCTCACGGCGATCCTCTCCGCGCCGGCTCGCCGAGCGCGTACGAGACGCGCGCGAGCGCGTGGAGCGACTCGCGGTTGTCGGGCCCCGCCGACGCCTCGAGCGCGCCGGCGATCTCCCAGCCGCGCGGCGACGTCCACGCGAGCGCGCCGAGCGCCCACGGCCAGACCGAGCCGCGACCGCGCGCATCGTCCGGACGGACGAGCTCGACCTCCGTCGCGACGCGGAGCGCGGCCGAGAGCGGCAGCGACGCCACGACGCGGGCGCCCACCCAGCGCGCCCCCGCGAAGTCGACCCGACGCGCCTCGAGCCCGACCGACCCCGCCCACTCGTCGTCGAGCGCGAGCGTGGCGCGGCCGAGCCCCTGCCCTCCGACCTCCGAGCCCTGCACCTGCACGCTCCCCGTCGCGATGAGCTCGAGCCGCGGGAACGCCCGCCAGCGCGCGGTGGCGCCCGTGCTCGTCGCCGCGAAGTCGCCCAGCACCGAGAACAGCGACGTGCGCGGCAAGAGCCGGCCGGGCGATCGGTGGGTCGTGAAGAGCTCCCCGCGGACGTCGTCCTTCTGCGCGCTGACCGAGGCCAGCGCGTCGGTCGGGCCGCCGGAGACGACGTCGAACGCGGCCCGGCCCGCGGCGGTGAGCCACGTCGCCGGGGTGAGCGCGAAGTCGGCGCCGAGCTCCTCGTCGTCGAGCGACGCTCCCCGCCGGCGAACCGCGTACGAGCCGCCGAACGCCGCGACGTCGCCGATCGACTGCCCGAGCCGCCCGCCCGCCGTCCAGTCGAATCGGTCGTAGTCGAAGCGCCGGACGACCGGCACGCCGCCGAAGGCCTCCACCGTGGTGCCGTCGAAGACGCGGACGAGCCCGCGCGCGCCGTCGACGTGGACGGGCCGCACGGCGCCCATCGTGACGAGCATCCTGCCCGCGCGGACCTCGGAGCCGCTGGCGGCGTCGCGCGCGCGGACCGACAGGGTCAGGACGTCGCCGGTCGGCGCGATCGGTTCCGACGCCCCCGTCGCGCCCAGCCACGTTACACTCTCCACGTCGAGCCATGGACGCAAGCGGTCCTCACCGCGCAAGACGAGCAACCCGACGGGCGAGCGCGTCTGCACGAGCGCGTCGCCGCGAAGTCGAAGCGGCTCGGCGTTCGCCGACCGCGCGCACGAGAGAGCCGTCACGAGGACGAGCGCGGCGTCGATCTTGCTCCGAGGATGGGACGACATGAGCGCAGAAGGCGGGATCGACTGGATCGGGTGGCTGTCAGCGGCGAGCGCGGTGGCGGCCGCGGGGGTCCTCGGCATGCATCTCGTGCGCCGGCCGCCGCTCTCCGGAGAGCGCGGTCGGAACACGAAGCTCTGGCTGCTCCTCGGCCTCGGCGTCTTCCCCATCACGTCCGCCGGTACGGCGAACGTCGCTGGCTTCGCCGCGACCCAGTCGCGCACGTTTTGCGGATCGTGCCATGTGATGGAACCACACGCCGAGGACTCGAACGACCCCCGAAGCCAGTCGCTCGCCGCGATCCACGCACGGAACACCAGCTTCGGGAAAGACAATTGTTACGCGTGCCACAAGGACTACGGGATGTACGGGTACGTCCTGACGAAGGCGGGCGGCATGCGCCACGTCTACCTCTACCTCACCGAGTACCACGACATGCCGCTCGAAGAATCGAAGCACGACATCCGCATCCTCCGCCCGCTGCCCAACGCCAACTGCATGGCCTGCCACACGACGACCGCGCCGCGATGGCTCTCGATCGGCGACCACGCCTCGTCGCTCGAGGCGGTCCGCAGCGGGACCGTCTCGTGCGCGAGCGCCGGGTGCCACGGCTACGCCCACCCCATGACGAAGCTCGGCAAGGAGCTCGACGCCGGAGCCGCGCATTGAAGATCGCCGAAGCCTGGGCCAGGGTGAAGGCCGTCCGAACCGAGACCCTCGTGCGCGCGGCCTGCGTGCTCGGGCTCGTCGCGCTCCCCTTCATGGTCACGTCGGTCTTCGTCCCGACGGTGTGGCCGGTGCTCGTCGCGCTCTCGTTCGGCCAGGCGCTGGGCACGCTCTCGTTCGCGCTCTACCTCGTGGCGATCGCGCGGGACCTCCAGCTCGCGCGGCGGCTGCGCTCGCGGGACGCGAAGGACGACGCGCGCTGATCAGCCGTCGATCTGGTCGACGATCGGCTCGGCGCCGAGGTCCTCGGCGCTGAGCAGGCGCTCCTCCTCCGCGGCCATGTCCTGCTCGAAGCGCTGGAAGAACCAGACGATCTCGTCCGCGAGGTCCTCGACGTTCCGCATGCCGTCCTCGGCGTCTTCGGCGAGCGCGACGAGCACGCTGCGCTGCTCGGCGTGATCCCGGTAGAGCCGCTCGACGCGCACGGGCCCCCACGCGTCGACCTCGCGGAGGAGCGGGACGATGACCTCCTCCTCGTACTCGAAATGCCGGTCGACCTCGGCGCAGAGCTGCCCGAGCACGTCTCGGATCACGGGGCGGTGCCGCTCGTCGCGCTCCGCCGCGCGCGCCACGGCGATCAACGCGCGGCAGAGCCCCCTGAGCAAGGCGTGGTCCCTGGAGATGCGCTTTCGAACTTCGACCTTCGAGATCATCGAGCTCATGGCGCACCTCCTCTCGAACGGAACCGCCGCGCGCTGAACCTCGATCACGTGTCATTCGCTCGCAATGTAAGGACGGGGAGCGGCGATGTGCGGACCACGCTCTCGGCGACGCTGCCGATCAGCGCCCGCGCGATGCCGCGACGGCCGTGGGTCCCCATGACGATGAGGTCCGCGCCGAGCCGCTTGGCGACCGCGAGCACGGCGTCTCGCGGATCCGCCTGCTCGAGCGACGTGTGGATCTCGACCTTCCGCGACGCGTAAGGCTGGACGAGATCGTCGAGCGCCTTCTGCGCGGCGTCGATGATGCGCGAGGCCATCTCGGCCGAGATCGTCATCACGCCGTCGGGGAAGCCCACGAGCGGAATCTCGAACGCGTGCACGAGGTGCACCGACGAACCGAGCTTCTCGGCGAGCTGCACCGCGTAGTCGAACGCCACGCGCGCGGGCTCGCTGAAATCGGTCGGGACCAGGATCGTCTTCGGAGGGATCATGCTCCCGCTCCTAGCACGCGGCCTGCCAGAGCTCGATCGGCGCTGCGCCCGGCGCGCGCGCCGTGGCGACACGCAGTTCTTGCGGGGCGGCGCAGACACCGCGCCGGATCCGCGCGGCGGGCGCGGCGGCCCTCGCGAGAAGCCCGCGGACGCGCCGTGGCCATCGTCTTGCAACCCCCTCCGCCATGATGAGCACTCATGCGAAGACCGCGAGCAGCCAGGGCCACGTCACGCGGACGACGAAGATCCGTCAGGTGATGACGCCGTCGCCGCACACCATCGGCAGCGACCAGAAGCTCGCGCTCGCGCACAAGTTGATGCGCGAGCACCGACTCCGGCACCTCCCCGTCCTGCGCGCCGGCAAGCTCGTCGGGGTCCTGTCGGAGCGGGACCTGTTCTTCCTCGAGACGGTCGCCGGCGTCGACATCGACATCGACGCCGTGTCGGACGCCATGTCCTCCGACGTGTACACCGCCCATCCGGACGACGCCCTGCGCGACGTCGCGGGCACCATGGCCGCGCGCCGGTACGGGTGCACCGTCGTGATGGAGAACGGCCAGCTCCTCGGTATATTCACGGCGACGGACGCGCTCCGTCACCTGGCCGAGGCCCTCGCTTGAGCCGCTCCCCCGACACGAGACGACCATGAAGACCATCCTCACCTGCCTCGACACCTCCCCGCGCGCGCCGCACGTCCTGTCCACGGCGGTCGATCTGGCGCGGCGCACCAGCGCCCGCCTCATCCTCTTCCGCAGCGTCGGCCTGCCGCCGGAGCTCGCGCACGACGACATCATCGGCGTCAGCCCGAACACCCTGGTGGACAAGCTCGTCGAGTCCGCCAGGACGAGCCTCGAGAGCTTCCGCGCGGACGTCCCGCCGGAGCTCCTCGCGGGGGTCGAGGTCCGGGTGGGCACTCCCTGGAACGCGATCTGCGCCGAGGCGACCGCGCGCGGCGTCGACCTGATCGTCATCGGCTCGCACGGCTACGGCGGCATCGACCGCCTCCTCGGGACGACCGCGGCGAAGGTCGTCAACCACGCGGACCGCTCGGTCCTCGTCGTGCGCTGAGCCGACGCTCCGGCGACGCGCGGCGTCCGACAGCGCGCGCCACGCGTCCCGGGGACACGCGGCGCGAGGGCCGTCGCCGTGACGGCCGGGGCCGCTACATGACGAGGACCGCCGAGCCGTCGACGAGGCCGTCGCGCAGGCGGAGGAGCGCCTCGTTCGCGCGCTCGAGCGGGTGCCGCTCGAAGCGCGTCCGCAGCGGCAGCCGCGCCGCCAGGTCGAGCAGCTCGGAGGCGTCCTGGCGCGTGTAGTTCGAGACGCTGACGAGGCTCCGCTCCCACCAGAGGAGGTCGTACGAGAACGCCGGCACGCGATCGAGGTGGATCGCGTTGATCGCCACGGTCCCTCCGCGCGCGGTCCTGCGGAGCGCCGCGACGACGACGTCGCCCGCCGGCGCGAACGTCACGACGGCGTCGAGCGGCTCCGGCGGCTCGTCGTCGTAGGCGCCGGCCCAGACGGCGCCCATCTCTCTCGCGCGGGCCTGCTCGACGGTCGAGCGCGTCGCGACGAACACGCGGCACCCCCGGTGCCGCGCGACCTGCATCGCGAGCAGCGCCGACGCGCCGAAGCCGTAGAGCCCGACGCGCATCCCCGGTCGGACGCCGGCCCTCCCGAGCGCGCGGTAGCCGATGACTCCGCCGCAGAGCAGCGGCGCGGCGTCGATCGCGTCGAACCCGGCCGGGACCGCGAACGCGAAGCCCGCCTTGACGACGGCGCGGGTCGCGTACCCCCCGTCGACGTCCCAGCCGGTGAAGCGGGCGCGCTCGCAGAGGTTCTCCCTCCCGGCGAGGCAGTGGACGCACGCCCCGCACGCCGAGCTCAGCCACCCCGCGGCGACGCGATCGCCCACCGACCACGTCGAGACGCCGGAGCCCACGGCGGCGACCTCACCGACGATCTGATGACCGGGGACGATCGGGAGGCGTCGCGCGGGGAGGTCCCCCGAGACGAGCTGGAGGTCTGTCCGACAGACCGCGCACGCTCGCACGGCGATCACGAGCTCGTCCTCGCCGGGCGTCGGATCGGGGGCTTCCTCCAGGCGGAGCGGCGTCGCGCTGGCCGGGCTCGGTGCGTCGAGGACCATTCGCTTCATCGCGCGCGAGGCCGATGCACGCGGCGTTCCTCTCGCTCCGCCCGAGCGCCGGCCGCGCTCAGGCGACGAAGCCTCGCGGCCACGTCGCGATCGCGCGCGTCGCCTGCGTGAGCGCGTCCTCGACCGAGGCCGAGGTGTCGACGCGGACGTGCTCCGCCGGATCGATCTCGACGATGGGCTCGTAGCCGGCGACGAAGGCGTCGAGGATCTCCGGAGTCGCGTCCGAGACGTGCGCCTTCGAGCGCTGCCGCGCCTCCAGTCGAGCGCGGCAGAGCTCGACGGGCGCCACGCACTCGATCAGCCTGAAGGGGACGCCGTGCTTCTCGGCGATCGCGCGCGCCGCGGCGCGCGCCTCGACGCTGCGGAACGACGCGTCGACGATCACCGGCCTGCCGGACGCGAGGACGCTCTCGGCGCGCCGCAGGACCTCGGCGTAGACGCGCGCGCTGAACGCGCGGTCGTACGCGCCCTCCCACGCTCGGGCGGCGGCGTGGGCCGTCGGGGCGAGTCCGATCATGTACTTTCGCGTGCGGTCCGCGTCGACCACCGGGGCGCTCAGCGCCTCGCCGAGGCGCTCCGCGAGCGTGCTCTTCCCCGACGCGATGCCGCCGGCCACGGCGACGAGCGCCGGCTCGAGCAGGCTCCGCCGCCGCGCCGCTTGAGCGAGCAGGAGGTAGCGCCGCGCCTCCGCGCGCGCGGCCGCGGCGACGGGCTCGGGGGCGCCGGCCTTCGCCGCGGCCGAGGCGGCGATCTTGGCGCGGACGCAGGCGCGGTAGCTCTCGTAGAAGTCGAGGACGCGGTACAGGTCGAAGTCGTTCGCCGCGCGCGCGTACGTCGCGACGAAGCGCTCGGCGAGGTCGACCCGTCCGAGCCGGGCGAGGTCCATCGCCAGGAACGCGACGTCGGCGCAGACGTCCGCGAACCGATAGCGCTCGTCGAACTCGATCCCGTCGATCACCTCGAAGTCGAGGTCGGCGGCGTGGAGGAAGACGTGCTCGAGCCGGAGGTCGCCGTGCCCGTCGCGGACGGCGCCCGCGAGCATGCGCTCCTCGAAGACGTCGCGGTGCCGGCGCACGAACGCGAGCTGCCAGCGCTCGATCTCGGCCAGCGCCTCCTCGGGGACGAACGCGCCGCCCGCGCCGCGGAGCGCGTCGAAATTGTCGCGGACGTTGCGCTCGACGAGCTCGGGGAGACCGCCGCGCGCCACGCGCGGCCCGCCCGCCGCGTCGGCGTGGAAGCGCGCGATCGCCTGCGCCAGCGCGTCGATCTGCTCGCGGCGCAGCTTCCCCGCCTCGAGGAGCGCGTCCGCGCGGCGCGCCTCGTCGAGGCGGGTCATCTGGACCGCCCACTCGACGATCGCGCCGCCCCCGCTCTGCAGCGTGAAGCGACCGTCGGAGCGACGCCGGATCGGGACGACGCCGAGGTACGTGCGCGGCGCGAGCCTGCGGTTGACGCGGACCTCCGCCCGGCACGCGCGCTCGCGCACCTCGAAGGACGCGAAGTCGAGGAACGGCAGCGTCACGGGCTTCTTGATCTTGTAGACCTCCGGCCCGAGCAACACCCACGAGATGTGGGTCTCGATCAGCTTCACGTCGCGCCGATCGCGCGCGCGACGGGCGCGATCGCGGAGCTCCGCGAGCAGGTCGTCCACCATTCGTCGGCGGACGGTCCAGACCTCTTCGTGCGTCGGTGTCGGTGCGGCGACCATCGACGGAAGGACGAGCATCGCGCGTGCCATACACGGGCTCGTCGGGTCGGCGCGCCCGCGCGCGGCGAAACGCGGCCCCGCCGGCGCGCCCGCGCAAGGCGTGCGCGTTACTTGCGCAAGTCCTTCGACGACAGTCCGTACTCGGCCAAGCGGTACTGGATCGTACGGACGCTGATGTCGAGCAGCTCCGCCGCGCGCGCGGTCGAGCCCTGGGTGGCCTCGAGCGTCGCGAGGATCGCGTACCTCTCGATCTCGGCCATCGTCGCCCCGGGGATGCGCACGGGCCCTTGAACCGGCTGCGCCGCGTCGAACGGGAGGTCGTCCGCGTCGAGCTTCGGTCCTTCGCTCATGACGACCGCGCGCTCGATCGCGTTCTCGAGCTCGCGGACGTTGCCCGGCCAGCGATGACCGAGCACCTTCGTGCGGGCCGCGTCCGTGAGCGCGTCGATGTTCTTGTGGTTCTCCCGGGCGAAGCGGTGCAGAAAATGCTCGGCGAGCACGACCACGTCGCCGCCGCGCAGCCGGAGCGGCGGCATCTCCACCGCGACGACGTTGAGCCGATAGTAGAGATCCTCCCGGAACCGCCCCTCGCGCACCTCGGCGGCGAGGTCCTTGTTCGTCGCCGCGAGGACGCGGACGTCGACGGCCACCGACTGGCCGCTGCCGATCCGCTCGATCGTGCGCTCCTGCAGGACCTTCAGGAGCTTCACCTGCATGAGCGGCGGGATGTCGCCGACCTCGTCGAGGAAGAGCGTGCCGCCCGCGGCCTGCTCGAACCGGCCGACGCGGCGCTTGTCCGCCCCCGTGAACGCCCCCTTCTCGTGGCCGAAGAGCTCGGCCTCGAGGAGGGTCTCCGGGATGGCCGCGCAGTGCAGCGACACGAAGGGCGCCTTGGCGCGCGGGCTGAGCGAGTGGATCGCCTTCGCGAGCTCGCCCTTGCCCGTCCCGCTCTCGCCGGTGATGAGCACCGTCGCCCTCGAGCCCGCGACCTGCCGCGCGACCCGATAGACCTTCTGCATCACGGGGCTCGTCCCGAGCAGGCCCTGGAGCCCCTCGCCGTCGCGGTCGCGGAGCTGACGCTTCAGGTTCTCCGCCTCGACGCGGATGATCCGCTGCTCGAACGCCCGCTCGATCGCGAGGAGGAGCACGTCGAAGTCGATCGGCTTCGTGATGAAATCGGCCGCGCCCTTGCGCATGGCGTCGACCGCGTTGCTGACGTCGCCGAACGCCGTGGTGACGATGACCGGGAGCTCCGGGTCCTGCTCCCGCAGCTTCCCGAGGAGCGTCATGCCGTCCATGTTCGGCATCTTGAGGTCGGTGACGACGACGTCCGGCGCCGTCGACGCCGCGACCTCGAGCGCGACGGCGCCGTCCGCGGCCAGGGACACGTCGTACCCCGACTGCTTGAGGAGCTTCTCGAGCCCGCTCCGCGCGGAGGCTTCGTCGTCTACGACCAGGATCCTCGCCTTGCTCATACCTCTGCCTCTCGTCTCTCCAACGGCAGCGTGACCCGGAACCGGGTCCGACCGGGGTGGCTGTCGACGTCGATGTTACCTCCGTGATCGGTCACGATACGATGGACGATCGCGAGCCCGAGCCCGGTGCCGGTCGGCTTCGTCGAGTAGAACGCGTCGAAGATCGACGGATCCCCCGGCGGGACGCCCGGCCCGTCGTCCTCGATCTCGATCCAGACGTGGCGGGGCTCGCGGCGCGCGCGGACCGTGACCGTCCCGCCGCCCTTCGGGACCAGCGCCTCGACCGCGTTCTGGAGCAGGTTCAGCAGCACCTGCTCCAGCCGCTGCGCGTCGCCGTCGAACGTGAGCGGGCGCGCGGGGAAGTCCACCCCGATCGTCACGTGACCGGCGCGGGCCGCGGCGTCGACGAGCTGGATCGCGCGCTCCGAGAGCGCTCGCGCGTCGACCTGCGCGCAGACGAGGCGCTGGGGCCGCGCGAAATCGAGGAACTCGGTCACGAGGCGCGCGAGGCGCTGGATCTCGTCGCCGACGACGTGCACGGCCTCGAGCGCCTCGGCGGAGCCCCCCTCGCGCGCGAGGGCGCGCTCGAGGAACGAGACGTGGAGCCGCGCGCCGTTCAGCGGGTTGCGGATCTCGTGCGCCAGCCCCGCGGCGAGCGTGCCGACGGCGGCGAGGCGCTTGACCTGCTGCTGGCGCTCGCGCGCGATGCGCTCCTCGGTGACGTCGCCGCCGATCAAGAACCGCGCGGCTCCGCCCTCGTCGCCGTCCGCGACGGGAGCGACCTGCCACCGCACCTCGCGGACCTTCCCCGAGCGCGCGACGAGGGGGAGCTCGGCGGTCGTCTCGGCCGACGCGGAGGCGAGCCTCGCTCCGTCGGACGCGCGGAGCTCCTCGGGGACGAAGAGCTCGACGAAGGGCTGGCCCAGCACCTCGTCGCGCGCGTACCCCGTCAGCCGCTCGGCCTCGCGATTGAAGAGCGTCACTCCCCCCGCGGCGTCGAGGCCGATGACGAGCAGCGGCGCGAGCTCCACCGCCTGCACGTAGTGCTCGAGGCTCTTCTCCGCGCGTCGCGGGTGGGTCGTCTCCCGCCGCGCCGCCCGCTCGACGCGGGACACGAGGTCGGTCCGGTAGCTCTCGAGCATCACCGCGAGCTCGACGTCGAGGAGCCGCGAGAGGGCGTCGCCGACGCGCGCGGCGTCGTCGGCCTTCTCGTCGATCACGGCCGTGAGCGACGAGCGGATCAGCGCCATCGCCGACAGCATGTAGCGCTGCGGCAGGCCGACCCTGACGTGGACGCGGCCGATCTGCTCGGTCTTCTGGAAGTACGCGTCGTCGTAGACGCCGCCGAAGACGCCTTCGAGCCAGCGGACCATCGAGCCCTGCAGGCGCGCGATCTGGTCTTCGCTGCTGAAGACCGCGTGCGCCTCCTCGTGCTCGCGGACGCGCTCGTAGAACTCCTGCGCGATCCGCCGGAAGTGAGGCGCGGCGTGGACCGCGAACGACGCGAGCAACGTCGCGTCTTCGTCGGTGAAGCGGACGTACCGCTTCAACTCGTCGCCCCGTGATTCCATACCGCGAGCATAGTAGAGGAGCGTCACGCTCGGGCGCCTCGCGCGGCGTTGCAGCCGCCATGCCACGCGATCACGACCGGCGCGGGCGGATCGTACGCGGCGGCGGCGCGCGCCTTCGTCGGGGCGGGCGCTCGTCGGGACGACCCGTGAGGAGCGCGCCGGTCCGCGGAGGCGGGCGCCGGGACCCCGGATGGCGCGCACGGATTGCGCGAGGACGCAGGAGCTGCGGCCCCACGCTCGGTCAGGCGCTCCGCCGATCGGGCGGCGCTCCGACGTAGAGGAGCTGCGCCAGCGCCCCCCAACGCTGGAGGGCCGAGAGGCTGAGGTACCGCTCGCGGACGCGCTCGTACGCGGCGTCCGCGAGGCGCGCCGCGAGCGGCGGCGACGCGAGGACGCGGCGGATCGCGTCCGCCGTCTCGCCGGGATCCGTGGGATCGCGCACGAGCAGGCCCTCGACGCCGTCGCGGAGCTGGTCCTGGATCCCGCCGACCGCGCTCGCGACGATCGGCCGGCGCTTCCACATCGCCTCGGTCACGGTGAGGCCGAACCCTTCGCGCAGGCTCTTCTGGACGACCACCGCCGCGTGGCGCTGGAGGGCGTTCACGATCGCCGCGTTCTCGTCGACGTCGACCATCGGCAGCTCCGCGAGATGAACGCGCCGGCGCACGCCCTCCGGCAGGGCCCGCCACGCTCGCGTCACCTCGCCGAGGACCTCCGGGCCCTCGGGATCGTCGGCGACGCCCCGCTGCGCGGGGCCCGCGAGCACGAGCTCCGCGCCGAAATCGGGGCCCTGCTCGAGGAGCCGAGCGAACCCGGCGAGCAGCCCGACGTGGTCCTTCATCCGGTCCCAGCGCGAGACCTGCACGACGAGCGGCGTGGTCCAGGCCGGAGGCCCGCCCTCGCGGACGATCTCGGCGGCGTGCGTGACCTCCTCCGTCGCGCCGTCCTCGCGGACGTAGACGGAGCAGCACGCGTCGCCGCCGCCCTCGACCAGGCCGGCGGTGACGAGGATCGCGCGCGTCGAGGGCTCCGACATCCACTGGTTCTTCACGGAGAACGGATCGATGTTCGGCGGGATGGTCACGGCGCGGGCGCACGACAGCCAGCTCGGGACGTACGCCGAGCGCGTGAAGACGGCGATGGGCACCTCTTCGAGGTACTTGCGGAGGAAGGCCCAGCCCGCGTCGGCCTCGATCCCGGGCCCCTCGTGCCCGATGTGACACCGCCAGACGACGTGCTCCCCCAGCCGGCGAAGGTGCGGGACCAGGCCGGCGGTCTGCGGATCGTGGCAGACGACGGCGTCGCCCGGCCGGACGAGGCGCTCGATGTCGGCGAAGTTCTGCGCCAGCACGCGCTCGTAGAGCGCGGCCTCCCGGGGGCCGAGGCGCGATCCGTCCCCGGCGTTGTCGTGGAGCGCGTTATGGAGGCGCTTCGTGATCGCGAAGAACTCCGGCGGACCTTCGACGACGAGCCACCCGACCTCCACCCCGAGGCCCCGCGCGTACCTCAAGAGCGAGCGGAGGATCTCGGAGACACCGCCGCCGGCCGCCGTCGAGTTGACGTTCCAGACCGTGTGGGGGCCGATCGCCGCACGCACGACCTCCGCTTCACGCGCGACGGCCTCGACGCGCTCCACGCCGACGAGGTCGACGAACGGGCTGAGCGCGCGCGCGGGCACGTGGACCTGGAACACGCCGCGCTCCGCTGCGAGCGGCGTGCCCTCCGCCGCGCCGTCGAGCTCGCCGCCGCCCCCGGCGCGCGGGCGCGGGAGCTGGCTCGAGCGATGCATCCGGCGGCCGGCATGCCCCGCGCGCTCGCGAGGATCGTCCTCGGGCTCATCCTCGTCACCGTGACCGCCGCGACGCCGGCGCTCGCCGCCGAGCGCGCGCCCGCGGTCGACGAGCGCCTCCGCGGCCTGTACGTCGGCGCAGGGTCCAGCGTCACGACCGTCGGCGGGAGCGCCGGCGTCCTGGTCGGCCCCGAGCTCGGCCTGGTCGCCGGCGACTACGTCTTCGGCGTCGCGGGCCACGGCCTCGCCGGCTCGGTGGAGCCCGCGTCGCTCCGAACGGCAGGCGGAGCGACGCAGGTGCACCTCGGCTACGGGGTCGCGCAGATGGGGACCGTGCTCTTCAAGGACGAGCGCGTGCACCTCGTCCCCGCGCTCACGTTCGGCGCCGGGGGCGTGAGCGCCGTCCGGGGAGGCGCCTCGAACGGCGAGCTCATCTGGCTGCTCGAGCCGAAGATCGAGCTCGAGATCGAGCTGCCGTCGATCCGCGCGCTCCGCTTCGGCGCCCGGGGCTCGTACCGCTTCGTCTCCGCGTTCGAGCTCGACGGTCTCACCGCCGCGCACCTGTCCGGACCGGCCGCGGGGCTGTTCGTCAAGGCCGGCTTCTTCTAGCCCGCGCGACGCGCGGCCGCCGGCCCGCGCCCGCGCGGCGGCTCGGCTCACGCGCGCCGGGCTCGCGGATTGCAGTCGAGCGCAGCATGAAGACGACCGAGCGCGGGAAGACGGCGAAGCTTGGGGACATCATGACGACCCCGGTGCTGAAACTCTCTCCGAGCGAGCCCGCGAGCGACGCGCTCGCGATGATGCGCGACGAGGGCGTGCGGCACGCGCCCGTCGTCGAGGGCAACGCGATCCTCGGCATCGTCTCGGAGCGCGACCTCGGAGGCCCGCACGGCGGGCTCGCGCGGAAGAACCGCACCGTGCGCGATCTGATGCGGACGAACCCCGTGCTGGGCGCGCCCGAGATGAGCGTGACCGACGCCGTCGTGCTCCTCCGCGAGCGCCGGCTCGGCTGCCTGCCGATCGTCGACGCCGGGCGCCTGCTCGGCATCGTGACGCGGAGCGACCTCCTCGCGTCGCTCGCCGATCTCCGCCGCTCACGCGGCGGCGAGGCGCGAGGGGCGGCGGACGTCCCTCGCCCTCCGCTGGTCGTCTCGCCGAACCGCGACAAGTGGCCCTGAGCCGCGCGCCGCCGGGTCACACGCGGCTCGGACGGCGCCCCTTCGAGAGCACGGCCTCCTCGACGGCGTCGAGCACGTCGTCGAGCTCGACCGGCTTGTGGAGGACGCCGAAGGCGCCCATCGTCCGCGCGAGCACGTCGATCGACGTGTCGGAGACCGCCGTGAGGAGCAGCGTGGGCGGGCGCTTGGCGAAGCGGCGCATGACGTTCAACACGCCGAGCCCGGAGTACCCCGGCATCCGGACGTCGAGGACCACGACGTCGGGCGGCGCCGCCAGGCCGTCGGCCGCCATGGCCAGGAGCTCGAGCGCCTGCGCGCCGTCGCTGACGTCCTGGACCGCGTAGCCGTGCGCGAGCAGCTCCTCTCTCAGGACCGCCCGGAAGAGATCGTCGTCGTCGGCGAGGAAGACCGTCGGCCGCCGGGCGATCGCGCCGCTCTCGCGCTCCTTCTCCTCCACTTCCCTCATCGTCACCACCCGTCTCACCGCTCGCAACGTGGGCGCCGGGCCCGCGCGCGCGTCGCAGAGACGACTTGCCTCGCCTCATCGCCCGCCGCGCCGGCGCCGCCCGCCTCGTCGCCCCGGCCGTCGATCGGGAGGTCGAAGCGAAAGGTCATCCCGCCCTCGCCGCGTCGCTCGCCGCGGAGCTCACCGCCGTGCGCGCGGACGAGCCCCGCCGCGACCGCGAGGTCGACGCCGCGCGGCGTGTCCGCGACCCCCGCCGCTCCCTCGTGGTCGTCCGCCGGAGCGCCCAGCCTCTCGTCGTCGACCGCGAACCACGCGCGATCGCCGCGGAGCTCGGCGCGCACCCTGACCGTGCCGCCCCGCGGCGTCGCGCTCACGGCGCTCGATCCCAGCCGGTCGAGGACCTGGACGATGCGCCGGCGGGCGCAGCACACGGTGGAGGCGCCGGTCACCGAGGCGACGACGCAGACGCCCCTCTCGGCCGCGATAGGCTGGAGGAGCGCGACGACCTCGTCGACGACGCTCGCGACGCGCTCGGGCGCGAGCTCGAGCGCGAGCGCTCCCGCCTCGAGGCGGCCGACGTCGCTGAGGTCGTCGACGAGGCGCTCGATCCGCTTCGCGGCGCGCTGGACGAACCCCAGCTTGCGGCGCTGGTCCTCACGCAGAGATTCGTCGCGCGCCAGCGCCGACGCCGCCATCGTCACCGCGGCGAGCTGGGCCCGGACGTCGTGGGCGACCGCGGACAGCAGCGCCGCGCGCGCGCGCCGCTCTCGCCGCGCGTCGGCCTCGAGCCGCGCGCGCCGCGCGCGGGAGGACGTCGCTTCGCGGGCGGGGCGCATTTGTCGAGACCTCATCGAGCCGTCGACCTCCGCCCCAGCAAGCCGCCGGCCAGCGCGAAGAGCTGCGATCACGGCGGCACGCGTCGTGCCCATCCCGGCCTCATGGTCGCCCACGACGGGACACCGCTCGCGGCCGCAGACGCGGCTCGCCTCCACATGAGCGCGAGGGAGAACCCGATGCTCATCACGGTCCTGCTGTCGCTCGACCGCGCGATCGCGCACGAGGCGCTCGAGTCTCGCCTGGATACGCGGCTCGCGCGTCACGCGCGCTTCCGCCAGCGCGTGGTCGAGCCTCGCCTGGGCCTCGGCATGCCCCGCTGGATCTTCGACCCGACCTTCGACGTCCGGCACCACGTGCACCGCATCGACGCGGCGCTCGTCCCGAGCTCGCGCTCGCTCGAAGAGCTGACCAGCGACGTGGCGGGCATACCGCTCACGGTCCGCCACCCGCTCTGGCGGGCGCACCTCATCGACGGCGCCGAGCCGGCGCTCGTCCTGAGCGTCCACCACGCGCTCGCCGACGGCGCCGCGCTCCTCGCGCTGCTCGCCGAGCTGGCCGACGACGGCCCCGACGCGCAGGCCCCGCCGCCCGTCGCGAGGAAGACGACACGCTCGCGCGCCCGCCAGATCGCGGCGGGCGCGGTCGCGGCGGGCCGGCTGGCGCTCGCGCGCCCCGATCCGGCGACCCCGCTCCGCGGCCGGCTCGGCGTCGAGAAGCGCCTCGCGTTCTCGTCGGCGATCGCGCTCGACGACCTCCGGCGGATCGCGCGCGCGCTCGACACGACGGTGACCGGCGTCCTCCTCGCCGCCGTCGCCGGCGCGTGCCGGGCCGAGGCCGCCGCGAGCGGGGCCGACGAGCGGCTCGCGATCCACGCGCTCGTGCCGGTCGACGCGCGTGGCGGCGCCCCCGGCGGGCTCGGGAATCGCTACGGCTCGGCGCTCGTCCCCCTGCCCATCGGCGCCGGCGGCCTCGACGAGCGCGTCCGCCGCGTCCGAGAGGCCGTGCGCGCGCTCCGCTCCGGCGGCGCCGGCGCCGAGGCGGCCCGGCTCGCGGAGGCCGCCGGGGCGCTCTCCGGCTTCGTCGAGCGGCTCGGCGTCAGCCTCTTCTCGCGGCGGGCCAGCGTCACCGTGTCGAGCGTCCGCGGCCCCACGCGCGAGCTTCGCCTCTGCGGCGCCGTCGTGCGCGACGTCGTGGTGTGGGCGCCCGCCGCCGGGAGCATCGCCCTCAGCGTGACGCTCATGAGCTACGCCGGACGCGCGCGCGTCGGCGTCGCCGTCGACGCGCGGACCATCGGGAGCGCGCGCCGCGTCGTCGAACGGCTCGAGCACGAGCTCGAGCAGATCCGCGCTTTCGCTTCGGCGACGGCTGCGTACACTGCGGAGAGGTGAAGCCGGTCATCCTCCCCCTCGCCGAGCGGTTGGGCCGCGAGGCGCTCCGACGCCGCGGCATCTCGAGCGGCCTCGTCCACACGACGCTCGGACCTATCCACACGTACGACGCCCCGGGCCGGGGCGACTTGCCGGCGACGGTCGTCCTCCACGGCCTCGGATCGGCGGCGACGCCGTTCGGCCAGGTGCTCGCGCACCTGCACCGCCACGTGCGGCGCATCGTGGCGCCGGACTATCCGGGGCACGGCTTCAGCGACCTCGCCCGCGAGAAGCTCACGCCCGGCAAGCTCTTCGAGTCCGTGTCGACGGCGCTCGACGCGAAGCTCACGGAGCCGGCGGTCGTCGTCGGCAACTCGCTCGGCGGGGCCCTCGCGCTCCGCTACGCGCTCGCGCGGCCGGCGCAGGTGCGGGCCCTCGTGCTCGTCTCGCCCGCGGGCGCGCGTTCGTCGGACGAGGAGTGGGCCGCGATCCGCACGGCGTTCGCCGTCAGGTCGCGCGCCCAGGCGCGCACCTTCCTCGAGCGCCTCTACCACCGGCCGCCGTGGTTCTTGCCGCTGCTCCTCCACGAGTTCCCGGAGGCCCTCGGCCGCCCCGCCGTCCGCGACCTCCTCGAGAGCGCGAGCAACGACGACGCGCCGACGCCCGACGAGCTCGCGGCGCTGAAGATGCCGATCCTGTTCGTCTGGGGGCGCTCCGAGCGGCTCTTGCCGAGCACGCACCTCGAGTACTTCACGCGGCACCTGCCGAAGCACGCGGTGATCGAGCAGCCCGAGGGCTTCGGCCACTGCCCGCACTTCGACGCGCCGCTGGTCCTCGCCAGGCGCATCGTCGCCTTCGCGCGCACGCTCGCCGACTGAGCGCCCTCCGCTCGCAAACGCTTCGCCGCGACGCAAGACCTGCGCGACGGCGAGCGGTCGTCCGCGCCGTCCACGCCGCGCGCGCTGCAGGAGAACGCGCGATCGTCGCGTGGAACGACGCTTGCGAACCGGCCCCGCGGGATGACCGCTCCAGCACGCGCCTCCGCGACGTCGCCTTCGACGTGCCTACATTGCGGCACGCCCCTCGCCGCGTCCGACGTCGACGGCTTCTGCTGCATCGGATGCGCGGAGGTCCACAGGCTCGTGGCGGAGGCCGGGCTCGGCCGCTTCTACGATCTCGGCGGCGGAGACGGCCACCCCGTGGTGCGCGCGGAGTCGGATCACAAGTGGCTCGAGCCGCTCGCTCTCCGCCTCGAGGCGAGCGAGGGCCTCGAGACGATCGCGCTCGACGTCCAGGGCGTCCACTGCGCGGCCTGCGTCTGGCTGATCGAGCGCCTCTTCGCGCGGAGGCCCGGGGCCGGTCGGGTGATCGTGAACCCGGCGATCGGTACGGTCGAGCTCACCGTCGATCGCGCGTTCCCTCTCGCGCGCTTCGTCGAGGACGTCGAGGCGTTCGGCTACCGCTTCGGCCCGCCGCTGAAGGAGGCGGCCGCGAGGCCGAACGACCTCGTCTGGCGCATGGGCGTGTGCATCGCGATCGCGATGAACACGATGATCTTCGGGTTCGCGGTCTACTGCGGGCTCTCGAGCGGGCCCGTCTACCGCCTCTTTCACGCGCTCGACTTCGGGCTCTCGCTCGTCAGCGTGCTCGTCGGCGGAACCGTCTTCTTCCGCTCGGCCTGGCTCGCGCTCCGGCGGCGCGTGCTCCACCTCGATCTGCCGATCGCCCTCGGGATCGCGCTGGTCTTCGCGAGCTCCGCGTACACCTACGCGACGCGCGGCGGCGCCACCTCCTACTTCGACACGCTCAACGTCTTCATCGCGCTCATGCTCGTGGGGCGCTTCCTCCAGGAGCGCGTGCTCGCCAAGAACCGCGCGATGCTCCTCGCCGCGGACGGCGCCGAGGGCCTGTACACGAGGCGCGTCGCGAAGGACGGCGCCGTCGCGCTCATCCGCTCTCGCGAGCTGTCTCGCGGCGACGTCGTGCTCGCCGGCCGCGGCGACGTGGTCCCGACGGAGTCGACGCTCGAGGAGACCGAGCCCGCGCTCTTCTCGCTCGACTGGATCTCCGGCGAGAGCGCGCCGCGCACCTTCGCGCCCGGCGCGGTCGTCCCGGCGGGCGCCTTCTCGCAAGGCCCGCGCGCGGTGCGGCTCAGGGCGCTCGCGGACTTCGACGGCAGCGCGCTCGTGCGGCTCCTCCGGGCGTCGAACCGGCACGACGACGACGCCGCGCGCGCGACGTCGTGGCACGTGCGGCTGACCGCGTTCTACGTCGCGGGCGTCCTCGCCACCGCCGCGCTCGCCTTCGCCGGCTGGCTGGCCGGCACCGGCGACGTCCCGCGCACGCTCGACGTCGTCGCGGCGGTGCTGATCGTGACGTGCCCGTGCGCGTTCGGCATCGCCACGCCGCTCGCGTACGAGCTGGCGCAGGCCGGGCTCCGGCGCGCCGGCCTCTTCGTCCGCACCCCGGGCTTCCTCGACCGCGCCGCCGAGGTCACCCGCGTCGTCTTCGACAAGACGGGGACGCTCACGACCGGAAAGCTCGTCGTGGAGAACCCGGACGCGCTCGACGCGCTCGAGCCGGCGGACTACGCGCGGCTGTTCGCCCTCGCGGTCCGGAGCTCGCACCCGAAGAGCCAGGCGCTCTCGCGCGCCATCGACGCGCGGGGCGCGCCGGCCTTCGCCGACGCCGACGTCCGCGAGCTCACCGGCAAGGGGCTCGAGCTCCGCGAGGGCCCGCACGTCTTCCGGCTCGGGGCCAGCGCCTGGGCCGTCGCGCCCGCGAAGACGCCGTCGCTCGACCAGGTCCGCTCGCCGGACGTCCTGTTCACGCGCGACGGCGAGGTGCTCGCGTCCTTCGTCGTCGGCGAGGAGCTCCGCGCCGACGCGGCCCGTGAGATCCGCGAGCTCCAGCGCGCCGGCTACGAGACGTTCATCCTCTCGGGCGACCGCCCCGAGGCCACGGCCTCGATGGCGCGCGCGGCGGGCGTCGCGGAGGAGAACGCGTTCGGCGGGCGGAGCCCCGAGGGCAAGGCCGCCTGGCTCGCCGAGCGACGGGACGCGAAGACGCTCTTCGTCGGCGACGGGATCAACGACAGCCTCGTCGCCGAGCAGGCCTACTGCGCCGGCACGCCGGCCATCGACCGGCCGTTCATGGCGTCGCGCTGCGACTTCTACTTCGTCACGCCGGGCCTCGGCCCGATCCGCGAGGCGCTCGCCACCTCGCATCGCCTCGCGCGCGTCGTGCGCCGCAACCTGTTCGTCGCGCTCTTCTACAACGCGATCACCGTCTCGCTCGCGCTCGCCGGCCACATGACGCCGCTGCTCTGCGCGGTGTTGATGCCGGTGAGCTCGCTCTCGACGGTGCTCGCGACCACCACGCAGCTCTCGCTCGTCCGCGCGCGGCGCGGGCGCGGCGGCGACGCGCGCGCCGAAAGCCGGAGGTCCTCGTGGAGATCCTGATCATGCAGGTGTTCGTGAGCCTGCTCCTCGTCGTCGGCTCCGTCCTCCTGTTCCTGTTCACCGCGCGCCAGCGTGACTTCGAGCACGCCGACCGCCTCGCGCTCTTGCCGATCGATCCCGAAGAAGAAAGCAGCGAAGAGAAATGACCTCGACCACCGCGACCTCCGAGACCGCGCCGCCGCTCCGTGCGCAGCGCATCGAATACGACGACGCGACGCCGATGCGCTTCATGGCCGCGTCGGTCCTGTGGGGCATCGTCGGCATGCTCGTCGGCGTCGTCGTCGCCCTCCAGCTCGCGTGGGCGCCCGCGAACGTCCACGCGACGCTCGGCTTCGGCCGCCTCCGGCCGCTCCACACGAACGCCGTGATCTTCGCGTTCGTGGGCAACATGATCTTCGCCGGGATCTACCACTCGACGCAGCGCCTCTTGAAGACGCGGACGGCGAGCGACCTGCTCTCGAAGATCCACTTCTGGGGCTGGCAGCTCATCATCGTCTCCGCCGTCGTCACGCTCCCGCTCGGGCTGACGCAGGGCAAGGAGTACGCGGAGCTCGAGTGGCCGATCGACGTCGCGATCACGCTCGTCTGGGTGCTCTTCGCGATCAACTTCTTCTGGACGATCGCCCGGCGGAACGAGAAGCACCTCTACGTCGCGATCTGGTTCTACATCGCGACGATCGTGACCGTCGCGATCCTCCACGTCGTCAACTCGCTCGCGATCCCCGTCATCGGCGGGACGCTCAAGAGCTACTCGGTCTACGGCGGCGCCCAGGACGCGCTGGTGCAGTGGTGGTACGGGCACAACGCCGTCGCCTTCTTCCTGACCACGCCGGTGCTCGGCATCATGTACTACTACCTGCCGAAGGCGGCGGGGCGCCCGGTCTACAGCTACCGGCTCAGCATCATCCACTTCTGGGCGCTGATCTTCGTCTACATCTGGGCGGGGCCGCACCACCTGCTCAACACGGCGCTGCCCGACTGGGCGCAGACGCTCGGCATGATCTTCAGCTTGATGCTGTGGGCGCCGAGCTGGGGCGGGATGCTGAACGGCCTGCTCACCCTGCGCGGCGGCTGGTCGAAGGTCCGCGAGGACCCGGTGCTCAAGTTCCTGGCCGCCGGCGTGACGTTCTACGGCATGGCGACGTTCGAGGGGCCGCTCCTCTCGATCAAGAGCGTCTCGGGGCTCGCGCACTACACCGACTGGATCATCGGCCACGTGCACTCCGGCGCGCTCGGCTGGAACGGCTTCATGGCCGCGGGGATGTTCTACTTCCTCGTGCCGCGACTCTCGGGGCGCCCCTTGTACTCGCGCCGCCTCGCCGACCTGCACTTCTGGATCGGGACGTTCGGGATCCTCCTCTACATGGTCGCGATGTGGGTGAGCGGCGTGAACCAGGGCTTGATGTGGCGCGCGACCAACCCGGACGGCTCGCTCATGTACCCGACGTTCGTGGAGACGCTCATCGCGATCCGCCCGATGTACTGGATGCGCCTCATCGGCGGCTCGATGTACCTGCTGGGCATGGTGATGATGGGGTACAACCTCGTCCGCACCGGGCTGACGGCCAAGGTCGTCACGACGAAGGTCGACGTCGTCCCGCTCGCTCCCGCCCCCGAGGTGCCGTGGCGCGACGTGATCTTCTCGCGGCCGATCGTCCTCACCGTCGTGGTGCTCGGCCTCGCGGGCGCGGGCATGGCGTCGAACGCCTTCGCGAGCCCGCTCTTCCTCATCGTCGCGTTCGTCGTCGCGCTCTTCGGCGTGCTGGCGATCCAGCACGCGCGGAGGTCCGGGGGCGCCCCGTTCCACCGCATCCTCGAGGGCCGCGCGCTCCTCTTCACCGTGCTCGCCGGGCTCGCGGTCCTCGCCGGCGGCGTCGCCGAGATCGTCCCCGCGCTGATCGTGAAGCCGGTCGAGGCCGTCGACGCGAAGCCGTACCGCGCGCTCGAGCTCGAGGGGCGCGACGTCTTCATCGCCGAGGGTTGCTACACCTGCCACTCGCAGATGATCCGCCCGATGCGCTTCGAGACGGTGCGCTACGGCGACCCGTCGACGCTCGCCGAGTCGGTGTACGACCACCCCTTCCAGTGGGGCAGCAAGCGCACCGGCCCCGATCTCGCGCGCGAGGGCGGCAAGTACCCCCACCTCTGGCACTACCGCCACCTCGTCGATCCGCGCGCGATCACCGCGGGCTCCAACATGCCGCCGTACGCGCACCTCGAAGGCGCGCGGCTCGACCTCACGCGGACGGGCGACAAGATGCACGCGCTCTCGAAGGTAGGCGTCCCCTACACGGCCGACGAGATGCGCGACGCCGAGGCGGACGCGCGGGCGCAGGCCGGCGCGATCGTCGCCGAGCTCGCCAAGGACGGCGCCGAGGTCGAGCCCGACACGCAGATGATCGCCGTCATCGCGTACCTGCAGCGGCTCGGGAAGAAGCCCGAGCCGAGCAAGGGCGCCACCGAGGGCGTCTCGATGCAGGAGCCCAGCACGAAGGAGACCACGAAATGAAATCCGAGCTGCTCGCGAGGAGCCCGCTCTTGATCTTGCCGCTGTGCGCGCTCTTCCTCTTCCTCGTCGTGTTCCTCACCGTGCTCTTCGTGACGATGAAGCGGAGAGCGCCGGCGTATGACCCCGTCGCGCGGCTGCCCTTCGAAGGCGACGAGCGCGGGGGCGGAGAACGGTCATGAAATCGTCCAACGAGCCCAACGAGCCCGAGAGCTCCGAGTCCGTCGACCGCGTCATCCACGAGGTCGACGGCATCCAGGAGTACGACAACAAGCTGCCGAACTGGTGGCTCTACACGCTCTACGGCGCCGTCGCGTTCGCGGTTGGCTACTGGTACTGGTACCAGAACGCGAGCATCGGGCAGTCGCCGCTCGAGGCGTATCAGGCGGAGATGGATCGCGCGGCCGCCGAGCAGGCGATGGCGCTCACCGTCGGCGACGCCACGCCCGAGGCCCTCGTCGCGCTCTCGAAGGATCCGAGCGCGCTCGCGCTCGGCAAGCAGGTCTTCGTCTCGACGTGCGCCGCGTGCCACCGCGCCGACGGCGGGGGGAGCGTCGGGCCCAACCTCACCGACGACTTCTGGCTCCACGGGAGCGCGCCGGACAAGATCTTCCGCACGATCGCGAGCGGCGTCCCCGACAAGGGCATGCCGGCCTGGCAGCCGCAGCTCGGCGCGCTGAAGACGCAGGCCGTCACGGCCTACGTGCTCGGCCTCGTCGGCACCAACGTCGCCGGCGGCAAGACCCCGCAAGGAGAGCGCGAGCCCATCTCGGCGCGCTGACCATGAGCGAGAGCCGCGTCCACCTGCCCGTCCTCGACGCCCGGCCCGCCGCGCGGCCGAAGGCGCTCGGCAGCGGCTCGCTCGGGACCGACGGCCGGCGGCGGCGGCCGTACCCGGCCGACGTCCGCGGGCGCTGGGTGCGCGCTCGCCGCGCGGTGTACTTCTCGCTGATCGCGATCTGGGCCGCGCTGCCGTGGATCCCGATCGGAGGACACCCGGCGGTCTTCCTCGACGTCGACCGCCGGCGCTTCTTCCTGTTCGGCGCGACCTTCAACGCGCAGGACATCTGGCTCCTCTTCTTCGCGGTCACCGGGTTCGGCTTCGGGCTCGTCGTCCTGACCGCGCTCCTCGGGCGGGCGTGGTGCGGCTGGGCGTGCCCGCAGACCGTGTTCGTCGAGGGCGTGTTCCGGCCGATCGAGCGCCTCGTCAACGGACCGCGCAACGCCGCGCTCGAGCGCGCGAAGGGCCCGACGACCTTCGACACGATCTGGCGGCGGTTCGCGACCCACGCGCTCTACGTCCTCGCGGCGGCGTTCGCGGCGCACGTCTTCCTCGCCTACTTCGTCTCGCTGCCGGTCCTCTGGGCGATGCTGCGGACGAGCCCCGCGGCGCACCCCGAGGCGTTCGCGTGGATGCTCGGCACGACGGCGCTCTTCTACGTGTCGTTCGGCGTGTTCCGCGAGCAGTTCTGCGTCGTCGTCTGTCCCTACGGGCGCCTGCAGTCCGTGCTGATCGACGACGACGCGCTCGTCGTCGGCTACGACGAGCGCCGGGGCGAGCCGCGGGGCAAGGCGAAGTCCCGCGATCGCGGCGACTGCGTCGACTGCAACCGCTGCGTCGTCGTCTGCCCGACCGGCATCGACATCCGCGAGGGGCTGCAGCTCGACTGCATCGCGTGCACGGCCTGCATCGACGCCTGCGACGACGTGATGGACCGCCTGAAGCAGCCGCGCGGGCTCATCCGCTACGACTCGCTCCGCGGCCTCCGCGGCGAGGGTCGGCAGAGGCTCCTCCGCCCGCGGATCGTCGTGTACGGCGTCCTCCTCCTCGCCGGCGCGGCGGCCGCGACGATCGCGATGCAGCGGCGCGAGCCCTTCGAGGCGAACGCGCTCCGCCTCCCCGGGGCGCCCTACACCCGCGAGGCGGGCAAGCTCCGCAACGGCTTCGAGCTCCACCTCGTGAACAAGAGCTCGACGCCGGCGACGTTCACGATCGTCCCCGCCGCGCCCGACGATCTCGAGGTGCTCGTCCCGATCCCGAGCGTCGAGATCGAGCCGCTCGGCAGCCGCCGCGTCCCGTTCTTCGTCTCGCTCGACGAGTCGCGCTTCACAGGAGATCGCCCGGTCACGCTGCGCGTCACGAGCGACGGCGTGTCGAAGGACGTCGGGACGCGGTTCCTCGGCGCGCCGGCCTCGGGGGCGGCGCGATGACCCCCCTCGTCCCGGCGCTCCTGATGGGCCTCTTCGGCGGCGCGCACTGCGTCGTGATGTGCGGCGGCGTCTCGTCCACCCTCTGCGCGGGGCGTCCCCGCTCGGCGCGGCTCTCGCTCGCCTACAACGCGGGGCGCGTCGCGAGCTACGCGCTCCTCGGCCTCGCCGTCGGCGCGCTGGGCTCGCTCCGCCTCGGCGCGCCGATGGAGGCGCTGCGCTTCACGCTGCGCGCCCTCGCCGCGGTCTGCATGCTGACCGTCGGCCTTCACCTCGTCGGCCTGCCCTCGTTCGTCAAGCTGCTCGAGTCGGCGGGCGCGCCGCTCTGGCGCCGGGCGCTGCCCCTCGCGCGGCGCCTCTTGCCGCTGCGCTCGCCGCGGCAGGCGCTCGCGGCGGGCGCCCTCTGGGCCTTCATGCCGTGCGGCCTGCTCTACGGCGCGCTCGCGCTCGCCGCGAGCGCCGGCTCGCCCTCGCTCGGCGCGGCGACGATGCTCGCGTTCGGCGCCGGGACGCTGCCGGCGATGATCGCCGTCGGGCTCCTCGCCGGCCACGTCGCGCGGGGCTTCACGCGCGCCTGGGTTCGACGGGCCGCTGGCGCGATCGTCCTCGCGTTCGGGCTCTGGTCCACGGCTGGGCTCGGGGGTCAGCTCGGGCTCGTCCACGGCGAGCCCGCGCACGCGTGCTGCCCGCGACGCTGAGGCATGCGGATTGCTCTACGACGAACGGTCTCATGCCGAACGCCGCGCACGCCCCCGCCGATCTCCGCCGCAGCGGAGCCGACGCGCGCCCGACGCGGCGCGGGTGGAGCGCCCTCTCCGCGCGCGACCTCGTGCGCGTCCCCGGCCTCCTCAGCCTCTCGCGCATCCCGCTCGCGGCGTTGTTTCCGCTCACGCTCGGCCGCCCGGGCTGGGGCATCGGCCTGCTCGCGCTCGCGGGCGCGACCGATCTGCTCGACGGCTGGTACGCGCGGCGGTTCCACCAGCAGACGAGCACCGGCGCGCTGCTCGACGGCGTCACCGACAAAGTGTTCGTCCTCACGGTCGTCGCGTCGCTCGTGGTGTCGGGGTCGATGTCGGTGATGGAGACGTTGCTCCTCGGCACGCGCGACATCGGCGAGCTCGCGCTGGCGGTGCGCCTCGGCCTCGATCCCCGCCGGCGCCGACGCGTGAAGGTCCCGAGGGCCAACGTCGGGGGGAAGATCGCGACGACGCTGCAGTACGCCGCGATCGTCGCGGTCATCCTCGACAGCAGCCAGCGCGCGGTCTTCATCGGCGCCGCCGCGCTCGCCGGCATCCTCGCGTCCGCGTCCTACTGGAGCCGCGACGTCGCGGCGGCGCGCGCCTGACGCCGGCCGGCGGAGCGGGGAGCGCGCAGCGATGGGGCGCGCGATCAGGGCTTCAAGCGCTCGGTGATGGCCTTCCCGTTGACCATGTCGACGCCGAAGAGGTCGACCCATCGCACGCGCGGGATGAACGCGCTCTCGTCCGACGAGACGTACATGCGCGACAGGACCGCGCTCCGGCCGCCGATCAGCACCTGAGCCACCCAACGTCCCTGCCAGAGGACGACGCGGATCGCCCGGTCCTTCGCGGCGTTCAGGTACAAAAGCCACGATCCCGACGGCTCGGGGGCGACCCGGAACCCGTACGCGCGGCGGTCGAGCGAGCTCAGGCCCTCCCGGCGTCCGTCCTCGGCGAGCAGGACCCAGTACGCGACGACCGGCCCGCGCGCCGCCAGCCTTTCGGCGGTCTCGAGGACCGCGTCGTACTTCACGACGTTCGCGTTCTTGCTCCGCTCGATCCGGAAGAGCGGCACGTAGACCGGCGCCGCGACCGCGTCCCCCGAGGCCAGGACGGCCGCGACGCCGCCGATCGCGCTTCGCCGGGAGAGTCGGAGAGCCATCGGTCGCGCTGCGTGCAACCGACGTACCCTTTGGCCTCGCGCAGCCCATCCGTTCAGCGCGCCCGCCGCGGCGCGAGCCCACCTCGGCGCCGCGGCGGCCGCGTCGCCCGACCCCACCGCGCAGGTCCTGCGCCGGCGCGCCGTCGATGCGCGCCGTCCACGCCGGAGCTCGGCGGCCACGCGGGGAAGACGCCGCGCGGACGCCCGCGTTCGGCGTCCCCGGCGGACGGCCACGAGGCACGCGCTTCGCAAGGAGGCCGTCATGTCCTCCGGCTCCCCCCGCGCCCCCGAGATCGCGCCCATGCCCACCCGGTGCAGCGAGATCATGAAACGACCCGTGCGCTGCGCGCGTGAGCTCGACACGGTCCAGAGCGCGGCGCGGCTGATGCGTGACGCCGACGTCGGCTTCCTCCCGGTCTGCTACGACGACGGCACCGTCGCGGGCATCCTCACCGACCGAGACATCGTCACGCGCGCGTGCTCGGGCGACGAGCATCCTTCGACGACGATCGTCGGAGACATCATGACGCGCGCCGTCGTCGCCTGCCGTCCGGACGACGCCCTCTCCAAGGCGAGCGCGCGGATGCGGCAGCACCACCTCACGCGGATCGTGATCCTCGACGCGCGCCGCACCCCGGTCGGCGTCCTCAGCCTCTCGGACGTCGCCCAGTACGAGCACCCGGCGAAGGTCGGCCGGACGCTCCAGACCGTCACCGAGCGCAAGTACTCCCCCGAACGGCCGTGATCGGCGCGCGACCGCCGCCGTGAGGGCGGCGAGGTCCGCGCCGGCGCACCTCGGTGACGGGAGGCCCATCCCGCGCGTCCGCGGTGACGGGAGGCCCATCCCGCGCGACGCCCTCCGACGTGACGCGGGACGAGCCGCGCGGCGCCCTCCGTGCGACGCCGCGCCGGCTCACCTCAACGCTCGCTGTCGAGGTGGGCCATCTGCGCCGCGTCGTAGCGCGTGCCGGCGATGGCTCCGCGCGGGAAGAGCCGCTCGAGCTCCTCGAGCTCGCCGCCGGAGAGCGGCTTGTCGAGCGCGCGAAACAGCCCGTCGAGCTGCGCGCGCGTCCGCGCGCCGACGACCGGCACGAACGTCGGCTGCTTCGCGAGCGCCCAGGCGATCGCGAGCTCCGCGGGCGTCTGCCCGCGGGCCTCGGCGAACGCGCCGAGGCGGCTCACCACCGACTCGTTGTTCGCGCGGTTGTCCGCCGCGAAGCGCGGCAGGTAGCTGCGGAAGTCGGAGCTGCCCGTCGGCTTGCTCCCGCTGAGGAGGCCGCGTGAGAGGACACCGTAGAGCGTCGCGCCGATCCCGAGCTCCGCGAGCGCCGGGAAGATCTCGCGCTCCGGCTCCCGGCTGACGAGCGAGTACTCGATCTGCAGGTCGACGATGGGGTGCACCGCCTGGGCCCGGCGGATCGTCTCGACGCCGACCTCCGAGAGGCCGACGTGCCGCACGTATCCCTGCCGGACGAGGTCGGCGATCGCGCCGATCGTCTCCTCGATCGGCACGCGCGGATCGAGCCGCGCCGGTCGGTAGACGTCGATGACGTCGACCCCCAGGCGCTTCAGGCTGTAGGCGACGAAGTTCTTCACCGCGACCGGCCGCGCGTCGACGCCGGACCACGAGCCGTCGGGGCCGCGGAGCGCGCCGAACTTCACCGAGAGCTGGACCTTGTCGCGCCGACCGCCCGCGATCGCGCGCCCGACGAGGAGCTCGTTGTGGCCCATCCCGTAGAAGTCGCCGGTGTCGATCAACGTCACGCCGCGATCGATCGCCGCCTGGATCGTCGCGACGCTCTCGTCGTCGCTCGTGCGGCCGTACATCCCGCTCATGCCCATGCAGCCGAGCGCGAGCGGAAACACCTCGGGCCCCGTGGCCCCGAGCTTCGTCTTCGTGGAGCTGCGTCGTTCGGTCATTTCGGTCACCTCGTGACGGCAACCTAGGCGCGTTCATCTCATCGAACCAGTGAATAGGATAGATATGATTCATGCATGTCAATTATGGACGCGACCTCGATCTGAACCTCCTGCGGGTGTTCGTGGTGGTCGCCGACTCCGGGAGCGTGACGCAGGCGGCCGCGCAGCTGTACTTGACCCAGCCCGCCGTCAGCGCCGCGCTCCGGCGTCTGACCACGGCCATCGGCGCGCCCCTCTTCACCCGCCGCGGTCGCGGGCTCGCGCTCACGAGCCGAGGCGAGAGGCTCCTGTCCGAGCTGCGACCGCACCTCCTCGCGCTCGTCGACGCCGCGCTCTCGACGCCCGTGTTCGATCCCGCCACGAGCGATCGCTCGCTCCGCGTCGGCCTATCGGACACGACCGAGACGTGGATGCTCCCGCGACTTCTCCGCGAGCTCGCGCGCGAGGCGCCGAGGATGCGCCTCATCGTGTCGCCGGTGCAGTTCCGCACCGTGGGCGGCGCCCTCGCCACGCGCCGGATCGACGTCGCCGTGACCGTGGCCGACGAGCTCCCGAGGTCCGTCCGACGTCGCGAGCTCTTCCACGGCGCGTTCGTCTGTCTCCACGACCCGCGCCACAGCCGCCTCCCCAGGAGGCTCACCGAGCGCGCTTACTTCGAGCGCGATCACGTGATCGTCTCCTACAACGGCGACCTCCGCGGCGTCGTCGAGGACGCGCTCCACAAGCAACGCCGCGTCCGGTGCTCCGTCTCGAGCTTCGCCAACCTCGGCGCGATCGTCGACGGCACGGCGCTCCTCGCGACCGTGCCGGAGATCGTGGCGGCTCAGATCCGGCTGACCCGCCCCCACCTCGAGACGACCGCGCTCCCGTTCCCGGTCCGCGGCGCCCCCATGGAGCTCCTCTGGCCCGAGGCGCTCGACGACGACGACGCGTGTCGCTTCCTCCGCGCGAAGATCACGAGCGTCGTGCGGAAGACGACCGGCGCGCGCCGGCCGATCAGGGACCGGGCGCCATGATGCGTCCGGGCGCGCCGTTCGTCCCGTTCACCGTGTGGCAAGAGTTGCAGTCGCCCGACGTCACGGTGCCGACCATCGCGCGCGTCTGCTGCCCGTTCGTCACGACCGCGCGGAGCGGCGGGCGCGGGCGATCGCCGTTACGCGTGAGGAAGTTGCCGGAGGCGTTGACCTGCATGTCGAAGACGCGGTTGCGCGAGTCGGTGACGATCACGCGGAGCTGAGGCGGCGGCGCCGAGCCGACGCAGTCGTCGGGCTCGTGCAACGTCGGGTAGACGGTGCCGCCGATGCGCAGGTTCGGTCCGCCCTGCTGCTGATGGCACGCGTTGCACGCCTCGCCGGGGTTCATCCGCGGCGAGCCCTCGTCTCCGTCCGTCCAGAGCTGCCCGCTCGTGCACTTCGGCCCGGCGTCCACGCCGGCGTCGGCGCCGCCGTCCGCGCCGCCGTCCGGCGGCGGGTCCGTGCACGCCCTCGGGTTCCGCGGCGTGCCGGCGTCGATCCACGC
>JAHBWF010000035.1 GCA_019637105.1 Labilithrix sp. | reverse complement strand
TTCTCTTCCCTCCCAGAGCATTCGATCGATCTCTTCAACGCTCGCCGTGCGGAGCCACGCGAGGAATGCCAGGTCCTCCTCACGCCGCTTCTGGACGGTCCGGTAGCTCGCGCGGTCCGCGTCGGCGAAGATGAGCCGTCCGGTCACCGCGACCCCCCGTCAACCTGCCGACCGGCCACCTCGGCGTAGCGTTCGAGCGCGTCGTCGAGGGCAAGCCCGAGCCCCCGCACGACGGCGCTCGACACCACGAGTTCGCGGTCCGCGATGAGCTCGAGGACGTGACGGATCGCTGTCACGGCGCCGTCACGCCGCGCGATTTCGTCGGTCAGGCCAGCGAAATCACGGGCCTTCGAAGCCGGGTGTCGTAGGTTCGAATCCTACCGGGCGTGCTGACCAAGCGGCTCTCCGCGATGCTGAAGCCAGCGTCTGGGAGCCCATCGCGTCCAGTCGGGCCATCGGCTCCGCCGAGTCTAAAACCGCGCTGGATGCAGTCCGGGGACAGCCCGGCCCGGTGCGGAGACCAGCCCACTCGGCGCCGTTCACGCGTGTGGCGACGGCGGGCTCGAACGGCGTGCCTTTGTTGAGAAGCGAGGCGAACTTGCTCCCGTCGAAGCTTGCGGGGTAACCGAGGTCGACGAGCTGACTCTTCGCGGTTGTGGCCGAACAGTCGCCCACGGGTGAGGAGCCATCCCGCTCTCGACGAGCTCGGCCGCAAGGTCCGACGGCAGTCGTTCATGGAGAGGAGCAGGCATGACCCCATGGTCAAACTTCGCGCTCGGTGAGATGGTGATCGTCGGTTCGTCCGTCTGCCGCCGCGATCGCACGCACTTTGTCCCAAAGACGACTTCGATGATCGACGTAACGTAGCGCGCGCCGTTCGCTTCCTTGACTACGCTCATGTGCTGGCCCATCGAGACGGCGCGCTCGAGCTCGGAGCGACAGCATGATCGTGGTCTGGCACACATGGCACGTCCGCTCGCCAAACTCGGCGTCTCTGCGCTCGGTTTGGCGAGCTGGGATGTGGCTCAAGACTTGCGCGCCGGCGCGGCGATGCTTCGCAAGACTCGGCTCGGAGCTGGGCTCGTCATCGCGTGCGTCCTTGCGGCATGTGCATCGGAGATTGAGCATGCGGGTTCGGCTGCTTTCCCCAAGGAGGAGGCGCATCGCACGAACGATGCGGGCGTCGTGGAGCGACCAGGATCGGGGAGCTGCGGGAACTTCTCGCTCACCTTCGGCCCCGTCACCCTCCCTTCCGCCTCGAAGGTCGCGACCTATGAGGTTCGGCTGCGAAACTATGCCGAGCCAGGATGGTACGGACTCGAGTACGTCGAGGACGCCGCAGAGACTCTTCCCCCGGGACTCGAGCTGACGAGCACGCCCGAGCCGGTCCTCCGAGGTGTCCCGACTTCGGCAGGCTCATTCGACTTCACCGTGTTGGCGATCCACGGGACCGACTCGAATGGTTGTTCGACGATGCCCGACCCACATTCGTTCCACCTCGACATCGCGGATGTGGACGGCATCGACGCGGGGGCCGACGCCGAGTGACGAGGCGTTGGCCGTAGCATCAAGGCAGGTCGTCCTGCGCGTAATCACGCTCGGGATGACGACTGCGGCAACGAGAAGTCGAGACGAGTCGGTCGGCCTACGGAGCCTGCGCCGTCACCGCCGCAGAGCCCGAGTCGAAGCGGCTGGCGCTCCCAACGTCATCGCGGTCATCGCAAGGCGACGGAGCCGTCTCACTGGGCGGCTTGCCATCCCTCGACGAAGAACGGCCCTACCCCGAGTCCCTCTTCCTCGTGCGTCATCACGAAGGACCAGAGCCAACGTCCGTGGACGATGAAGAGGTCGGATGCGCCGATGTGCTTGCGCCACCACGCATGGTTCGGCAGCTCACCTTGGACCTCGTAGACGTGCTCGGAGTCGAGCCACCGTGCGACGAGGGCGGTTTCGGCTTCGGGCCGGCGCCGATGGTATTCACGGATGGCCTGCCGCTTTTCGAACGCAGGGGCGAGCTCGCTGCCCAGCCGCTCCCAGTCGTAGCGGACGCCGCGCCAGTCGACCTCCGATCCGGCGAACTCGGCTCGCCATCGCTGACGGAAGCCGCCGCTCGACTTCCTCGGATGCACGTGAAGCACCTGAAGGCCCGCAAGCTCGCAGGTCTCTCGGATCAGGAGGGACACGCTGGAGGAGGATACCTCGCGAGAGCGCGAGCCGCGGAGCGAACCGGGAAAATTCCTCGGTTCGAGCTTCGCTGCCTCGGTCACGGTCCCTACGAAGCGTGCGCCGTCACGGACTTCGTACGAGGCGGCCGAGCCGTGCGGCCTCGGTAGAAGGATCACGCCGGCGAAGGTGCGTCGGGAGCGGGCAGGGCGCGGACCTCGAGGCGCTGGATGCGGCGGCGGTTCGTCGCCACGACCTTCGCGACGACGCCCTCGGCGAGGCGCGCGACGTCGCCGACCTGCGGGAGGTGCCCGAGCTGCTCCATCACGACGCGGCCGACGGGCTCGCCGAGCCACTCCTCGGCGACGGGGACGCCGGCGTCGCGGAGGTCGTCGACGGTGGCGCGGCCGTCGACGCTCCACGCGTTCGTCTCGCCGGAGATCGGCGCGACGCGCGCGGGCTCGATGTCGAGCTCGTCGCGGATCTCGCCGACGATCTCCTCGACGAGGTCCTCGAGCGTGACGATGCCGCTGGTGCCGCCGTACTCGTCGACGACGACCGCGAACGGCGTCTGCTCGCGCTGCATGTCGCGGAGCGCGGAGAGGCCGTCGCGCGTCTCCGGGAAGAAGAAGACGCGCCGCTCGAGGCCGCGGAGCGACCTGCGCTCGAGCGCCTGCGGGTCGAGGAGGAAGTCCTTCGCGTAGAGGTAGCCGACGACGTCGTCGAACGAATCGCGGACGAGCAGGATGCGCGAGAACTGGTGCCGCTGGAGGATCTCGTACGCCTCGGCGCCGGTGGCGTCGATCGAGAGCGCGATGACGTCGACGCGCGGGACCATCATCTGGCGCACCGGGCGCGCGCTGAACCGCAGGATGCGCTCGAGGAGGCGCCGCTTGTCTTCGGTCTTCGGCTCGCGCGTCGCGGCCGCCGCGAGGATGCCGATGAGCTCGTCCTCGGAGAGCGTGCCCTCGTTGACGTGGTCGGGGTCGACGCCGACCGCGCGGAGGACGACGCGCTGCGCCTTCTCGAGCACGAAGAGCACCGGGCGGAAGACGCCGTTGACGATCTGGAGCGGCAGCGCCGAGACGAGCGACGTCGCCACCGGGTGCTGGATCGCGACGAACTTCGGGACGAGCTCGCCGACGAGCAAATGGAGGAACGTCAGGAGGCCGAGGCCGAACACGTCGACGGCGATGTGCCCCGCCCGCCCGAGCGGCGCGCCGCGGACCTCCATCGCGACGTGATCGGCGAGGGCGGTGACGGCGGGCTCGCCGATCCAGCCGAGCCCGAGGCTCGCGACCGTGATCCCGAACTGCGTCACGGAGAGGTACCGATCGAGGCGCTGGAGGACCTCCTTCGCGGCCCTCGCGCGGCGATCGCCCTTTCGGATCGCGCGGTCGAGCTGGGTGATGCGCACCTTCACGAGCGCGAACTCGGCTGCGACGAAGAACGCGTTCAACGCCAGACAGAGCACCGAGCCGAGCAGCGCGAGCACGGGCTCTCGACACGCCAGAGCCGTGCCGGCGCGCGCCGCGCCGACCCGCGCGGCGCGGCGCGGAGGACGCGTGTCGAACGCGCACGCGCCGGCGAGCTCGAGCAAGGCGGTTTGCCTCGTGGCGCGCGGCCGCGCGCCACGGCGCCGTCGGACGGCGGGGCGTCCCGTCGACCTCGGCTATGGCGTCGCGAGACCACGCGCCGACGAGCGTCGTGGCGTCCCGTCGGTCGCGGTGCCGTCGAGCGACGTGCGGGCGGGCGCGGGCCGTGCGCCGGCACCGCGTGTCGACGGTTCGCGCGGAGCCAACGACCTTGATCGACGTGCACGGATCGTCTATCGGACGGGCGGGTGCCGCGGATCGTCCACGGCAGGTCATCGAGGCTGGTCGGGCCGCCATCCTCCTCGTGAGACGGATCGTCTCGGAGGAGAGGACATGGCAGGAGACGATCCCGAGCTCGCGGCGGAGCCCTCCGGCTCGCCGAAGGCTCCGCTCGACTCGGATCGCTCGCCCGCGGCGCCCGGCGCGTCACCGACCGCTCCGCTCGACTCGGAGCGCACGATGCCGGCGCCGCCCGGCGCGTCACCGGTCGCCCGGCGGTGGGCGCGGCGGCTCGTCACGCCGATCGAGTCCTTCCTCCAGGTCGAAGCCTCGAGCGGGATCGTGCTCCTCGCCATGGCGGCCGTCGCGATCGCGATCGCGAGCTCGGCCTGGTCCGAGCCGTTCCACCACCTCCTCGAGCTGCCGGTCGGTCTCCGCGTCGGGGAGACGACGGTGGAGCGTCCGCTCCACTTCTGGATCAACGACGGCTTGATGACGATCTTCTTCTTCGTCGTCGGCCTCGAGATCCGCCGTGAGATCCACGAGGGCGAGCTCGCGAACGTCCGTCGCGCGGCGCTCCCGCTCGCGGCGGCGCTCGGAGGGATGGCCGCGCCGGCGCTCCTCTACCTGGCGATCGCCGGCGGCAGCCCGGAGGACCGGCCGGGGTGGGGCGTCCCGATGGCCACCGACATCGCCTTCGCCGTCGGCGTCCTCGCCGTCCTCGGCAAGCGCGTCCCGCCCGCGCTCCGCGTGCTCCTCCTCGCGCTGGCGATCATCGACGACATCGGCAGCATCGTCGTCATCGCGACCTTCTATTCGGGAGCGCTCGATCCCTCGGGGTTCGTCGTCGCCGCGGGAGGCCTCGCGGTCATCCTCGTCTTGCAGCGCGTCGGCGTGCGGCGCGCTTCGGTCTACCTGCTCCCCGGCGTCGTCGTCTGGCTCGGCGTCTGCCGCTCCGGCGTGCACCCGACGATCGCCGGCGTCGTCGTCGGTCTCCTGACGCCCGCGAAGCCCTGGCTCGGAGCGACGGGCCTCGTCGCGCTGACGCGGCGGTCCCTCGAGGAGGTGGAGCACGCCCTCGCGGACGAGCGCGGGGCGGTCGCGCCCGAGCGGGTCGCGGCGGAGACCGAGCGGATCGACCTGGCGAGCCGCGAGGCGCTCGCGCCGACCGTCCGCTTGCAGAGGATCCTGCACCCGTGGGTCGCGTTCGTCATCATGCCGATCTTCGCGCTCACCAACGCGGGCGTGACCGTCAACGGGAGCGCGGCCGCGCCGTCGCTCCTCGGCGCCGGCATCGTCGTCGGCCTCGTCGTGGGCAAGCCGATCGGCGTCCTCACCGCATGCTTCGCGGTCGTCCGCCTGCGGATCGCGACGCTCCCGCGCGGCATCGGGTGGCGCGAGCTCACCGTGCTCGGGCTCGTCGCAGGGATCGGCTTCACGATGGCGCTCTTCGTCGCCGCGCTCGCCTTCCCGAGGGGCGACAAGCTCGAGCAAGCGAAGACGGCCATCCTCGCGGCGTCGGTGATCGCGATGATCGTCGGCCTGACCGTCGGGCGCGTGCTCCTCCCGCCCCAGATCGCGCGCGGCGCGGCGACGAGCTCGTCCGAGGCCGAGACCTCCGACGAGGTCTGAGCCGCAGGGTCAGGGCAACGTGGCGTGGACCGCGTTGGTCGTCGCCTCGCACGCCGCGCTCTCCGCGATGAGGCGCTTGACGACGTCGCTCTCGTCGCCGCCCTTGCGCGCCTGAAGGCCCGGATCGTTGCGGTAAGTGAGCGCGAGGTCGTAGGCGCCGGGCGCGAACTCCGGCGGCGGGATCCAGTCCTTGATGGTCCGCGACGCGCCGGGGGCGAGCGTGATGATCTCGTTCGGCTCGATGCGGTTCATCATCCCGCATCGCGCGCCCGGGGTCGGCGCCGCGGGCGCGCCGTTCACCTTGGCGGTCCACGTCACGACCGGCGTCCGCCACCCGACCTCGCTCCCGTCGCCCGGTACGACGAGCCGGAGCGCCTTCGGCCCGGTGTTCGTCAACGTCAGCGAGAAGCGGTGTCCGTTCGCTTGCGCGCCGGTGTCCTTGAGGGTCGCCCTCAGGCCGCACGGCACCGGAGGCGTCACCGGCGCCGGCACGCGGAGCCCGGGCTCGGCCTCCGCGGTCGGATCGTCGCCGGCGCGCGGCCTCGAGGAGGACTCCGACGGCGAGGCCTCGTCGAGCCCGGGGCTGGAGGCGACGGCGCCGATCGGCAACGACGTCGGGGGTGGCGGCGCGCTCTCCGCCGGCGTGTTGCTCGGGCTCCGCGCGCACCCGGCGAGCGCCGCGAAGAGCAGCGCCGCGATCGTCCCCTTCGATACCGTCTGCATCCCTCGATGGTACGCCTTCTCGTCGGACGCCGTCCTCTCCTCGTGGAGCCCGCGCGGCTCGACCGGACGTCGCGCGGGCTCCGCCGCGTCGAAGCTCGAGCGGCGCGCAGCGCGAGCGATCGCGGCCGCAGCGAGGCGTTCTTGCGCGCGGCCCACGCTCGAGGCTCATCCGATCGACGCGTGAACGTAGGGCGTCCGCGCGGTCGAGGCACATTGCCAACATGTGCTCCCGGCTCCTCCCTATTTTCTTGGTCGCGCTTTGTGGAAGCGGCGCCGGGCAAATAGAGTCGCGCACGCGATTGACGAGCCGCCGCGCTGCTTGCGCGGAGCAGGAGAGGTGCGTTCGGCGCCCTCGTCGTCGTGTGATTCACCCCATCGACGAGGACTCCGATGTCCGCTTCACGAGCACTCGACACCGCGCGCGGCTGCGCGCTGGCCGCCCTCCTTCTCGCCGTCGCCTGCGGCGGCCCGCTGGGCGGCGCCTCCGACGCGCCCCCGGACAGCCGCGCGTCGACGACGGGCGCCGAGCTCCCCGACGACAGGACGGTGCCGCCGCGCGCCGGCCACGTCGACCTCGGCAGAGAGGGCGATCCCTCGTCGGCCCCGCCGTCGCGGCCCCCCTCGAGCGAGCCGGAGGCCATCCCCGTGCCTTACCGCGGCGTCAACCTCGCCGGCGCGGAGTTCGGGGACGTGATCCCCGGCTCGGAGGGCAGGGACTACAAGTGGCCGACGAGCGCCGAGGTCGACTACTTCCTCGCGAAGGGGATGAACACGTTCCGCGTCGGCTTCAAGTGGGAGCGGCTCCAGCCGTCGGCCTACGGCGAGCTCACGGCCTCGTACCTCGCGAAGCTCGACGCGCTCGTGGGCTACGCGACCTCGAAGGGCGCGCGGGTGGTCCTCAACCCGCACAACTTCGCGCGCTACTACGGGGTGCTCGTCGGTTCGGCCGACGTGCCCGCCGCGGCGTTCGCCGATCTGTGGCGCCGCCTCGCGCTCCTCTACGCCGACAACCCTCGCGTCATGTTCAACCTCGTCAACGAGCCGAACAACATGCCCACCGAGCAGTGGGTCGTCAGCGCGAACGCCGCGATCGCCGCCGTCCGCGCGGCGGGCGCGGGGAACGTCATCCACGTGCCGGGCAACGGCTGGACGGGGGCTCACAGCTGGGCGAGCAGCTACTACGGCACGCCCAACGCGCAGGCGATGCTCGACATCGTCGACCCCGCCGACAACCTGCTCTTCGAGGTGCACCAGTACCTCGACCAGGACTCGGGCGGGAAATCCGACCAGTGCATCAGCAAGACGATCGGCCGCGAGCGCCTCGCCGGCTTCATCGGCTGGCTCCGCGCGACGGGCAAGCGAGGGTTCGTCGGCGAGTTCGCGGGCGGCGACAACCCGACGTGCAACGCCGCGATCGACGACATGTTGGCGTCGATGATGGAGGCGAGCGACGTGCTCGTCGGCTGGCTCTGGTGGGCCGCCGGTCCGGCCTGGCGCAAGGGCTACCCGTTCTCGCTCCACCCGGAGGGCGGCCAGGACAAGCCGCAGATGAAGCTGCTCGATCCTCACCTCGCGGCGACCAAGTCGACGCTTTGAGCGTCGTGGCGCGCGCGTAGCTGAGCCGAGCTTCGGTCGCTGGGCCCGCGCGCCCCAGCGTCGCCGGTACGCCTCCTCTCGCTCGGCGCGGGGCGCTCGCGCGCGGGCGCCCACGCGGCTGCCCCGGCGTGACGTAATCGCGCCGCCCGCGCGCGCTCGGGACGCAGGGCGCCGGCGACCTCGGCGCGCGCTTCGGTCGTGAACGGACACCGGCGCCGAGCCCTGCGGCCTCGCGCGACGCGAACGTGGCGACGGCATCCCGCTTGAACGACGGCGTCCGCGTCGCGTCGGTCCTCTTCGTTCGGAGGCCGAAGGCCCCGGAGGCATGGTCATGAAGAAGGCAGCGCTCGTTCTCACGACACTCGCCGTGGTCACGACGACCACGGTCGCCCTGGCTCAGGAGCCGACGGAGGGCGAGCCGCCGCCGCTCGAGCCTGGAGCGGCGACGCCGGCGGCGGCTCCGATCGAACAAGCTCCGCCGAGCGTGGACGCCTCACCCCCGGAGTCGGGGCCTCCGACGCGCGCGGAGCCGTGCCCGACGGCGACGACCACGATCACCTCGGCCGAGGTGACCGCGCTGCCGACGCCGGCGACGCCGCCTCCGACGCGGGAGACGATCACCGTCACGCAGTCGTACCGCCCGAACCGCCCGCTCCTCTACACGGGCAGCACGATGCTGATCGGATCGTACGCGGCGACGGCGACCGCCGCCTCGATGCGCAACATCCGCGACGAGAACGGCGACCAGTCGATCTACATCCCGGTCGCCGGGCCGTGGATGCACCTCGCCAACAGCAAGAACACGCCGCTCGACACGGCGCTCATCGCGGGCAGCGGCGTCGCGCAGGGCGCGGGCGTCGTCATCACCGTGCTGTCGCTGCTCGTCCCGGAGCACGTCCCCGCCGCGACCCTCCAGGCCGGCGGCGTGAAGGTGCAGCTGACGGGAACCTCATTCGGCAGGGGATCTGCAGGTGTCGGCGCGGTCGGGCTGTTCTGAGGAGGTTCACTCATGAAGACGACGATGATCGCGGTCGCCGCGGTCGTGCTCGCCGGCTGCGGCGCGACGACTCCGGTTCCCGCCGACGCGCTGACGCGGGCTCAGCAGACGGTGAGGAGCGCCGAGGCGATGCCGACGACGGCGCTCGATCCCAAGGCCATGCAGCACCTGCAGCTCGCGAAGGATCAGCTGAGCTACGGCAAGCGGCTCCTCGTCGAGGGAGAGAACGGAGACGCGCGCTGGGTGCTGATGCGCGCGGAGGCGGACGCCGAGGCCGCGCTCTACCTGGCGCACGCCGAGGTCGCCAAGACGGACGCGCGGCAGACCATCGAGGCCATCCGCCAGGCGATGTCGCTCGTGCAGCAGCAGAAGGAGGGATCGGGATCATGAAGCGCACGCTCGTTGCACTGGTCACGATGACGACCCTCGCGGCGGGCTGCGCGTCGACGCGTCCGCCCAACCAGCTCCTCGACGCCCGCGTCGCCTACCAGCAGGCGATGATGAGCCCCGCGGCGCCGCTGGTGACGGCCGATCTCTTCGAGGCGCGTCGCGCGCTGGACGCCGCCGAGCGCGCCTTCCAGCGCGGCGACGTCGAGGAGGCGAAGAACCTCGCCTACATCGCGCATCGAAAGTCGATCGCGGTGCAGGCGAAGGCCGAGACCGCGCGCGCCGTCGAGTCGAAGCGCGTGGCGATCGCGGAGTTCCAGCAGTTCCGCGAGGCGCAGGCCGCGCTGACCCGCGAGGAGCTCGAGCGCGCGAAGGGAGCGCTCACGATCGCGCAGCAGGAGGCCGAGGCGCAGCGGCAGGCGCGCCAGGCCGCGGAGGAGAAGGTCATCCGGATCGAGGGGGTCCAGGCGCAGCGGTCCGACAAGGGGCTGATCCTCACGATCTCGGGGAGCGTGCTCTTCGCGAGCGGCAAGAACGAGCTGCTCCCCGCCGCGAAGGAGCGCCTCAAGGAGGTCGCCGAGGCGCTCAAGGACGATCCGCGGAGCCTGCTCGTCGTCGGCCACACCGACGCGCAGGGGAGCGACGAGGCGAACGAGAAGCTGAGCGAGGCGCGCGCGGACGCCGTCCGCACCTACCTCGTGACCGAGGGGATCGCGGACGAGCGCATCCGCAGCGAGGGGATGGGCGAGTCGCAGCCCGTCGCGGACAACGCGACCTCCGAGGGGCGCGCGAACAACCGCCGCGTCGAGATCATCCTCGAGGCGTCGCCCGGGAGCGGTCACACCGAGACGCCGAAGCGCGAGGACGACGCGAAGAAGAAGGGGAAGGGCGAGGGGAAACCGGGCCCGCGCCCGCGCCGGTGACCGAGACCGCGGGCGTCGGGCTCGGCCGGTCGGAGCTGGCGCGGCCGAGCGATTTCAGAACTCCGAGCGTCGTCGGACGATGGCGGAGCTTCCGCGGTCGGCGTTAGACTCGACGGGTGGGCTCCTCCTCGCTCGTCGGGAGCACGCTGGGGCGTTTTCGGGTCGACCGCCTGCTCGGGCGGGGCGGCATGGGGGCGGTCTACGCGGCGTTCGACGAGAAGCTCGAGCGCGACGTCGCGCTGAAGGTGCTCGTCGAAGAGGGCGACGCCGCCCTCCAGAAGAAGCGCCTCATGCGCGAGGCGCGGCTCGCGGCGAAGCTGCAGCACCCCAACATCGCCACCGTGTACGAGGTCGACGAGCTCGACGGCCGGCTCTACATCGTCATGGAGCTGCTCGAGGGCGAGTCGCTCCGCAAGACCTTGAAGCAGCGCAAGCTGGGCGTCGAGGAGGCGACGGCGATCGCCCGCGACATCGCGCGCGCGCTGGCCCGCGCGCACGCCGCCGGCGTCACCCACCGCGACATCAAGCCGGAGAACGTCTTCCTCACGACGCCTTCGCCGGACGTCGTCCTCGCCAAGGTGCTCGACTTCGGGCTCGCGCGGCAGAAGCCGGCGGCGCCGGCGGGCGGGACGGAGCCCGGAGCGCCGAGCCCCGAGCACACCTCGACGGACACGTCGCGCGGCGACATGTGGGGGACGCCCGGCTACGTCAGCCCCGAGCAGGCGCACGGGCGCCCGGTCGACGCGCGCACGGACGTCTTCTCGTTCGGCGTCGTCTTCTACGAGATGCTCGCGAACATCCGCCCGTTTCGCGGCGAGAACGCGATCGCGATGATGCTCGCGACCACCCGTCAGGAGCCGCGGCCGCTCCGCGAGATCGTCCGCGACTTGCCGCCGGAGATCGACGAGATCGTCCGCCGGTGCATGAAGAAGAGCGCGGCGGAGCGCTACGCCGACGGCGGCGAGCTGAGCGCGGCGCTCGACGCCTACGTCCGGACGAGCACCTCCGGCAGGCTCGCGAACTCCATCGGCTCGAGCCCCAGCTTGCCGCTGCTCACGCTCGAAGAGCTCGGCGGGCAGCCGGTCCCCACCGGCCCGCTCGACGAGGCGCCGACGACCGGTGAAGCGGGGATCGCGATGATGGCGCCGCGGGACGAGGCGCCCGTCTCGATCGATCCGCAGCGTCAGGATCGCGTGAAGCTCCTCGCGGCGATCGGCAGCGGCCTCGCCGTGGCGCTGCTCGTGATCGTCGTCGGGCTCACGCTGCGCCGCTCGGCGTCGCGGGACGGGGCCGCGCCGGCGTCGAGCGTCGCCGTCGTCGAGCCGCCGAGCACCGTCGTTCAGGCGCCGCCCGCGCCGCCCGTCCCGCCCGAGCCGGCCTCCGCGCTCGACGAGCCGGCGCCCGCGCTCGACGAGCCGGCGCCCGCGCGCGACCCCGAGCCGGAGGCGGAGACGGAACCCGCCCCCCCCCCGGGGGGCCCCCCCCCCCCCCCCCCCCCCCCCCCCCCCCCCGGAAGAAGCCCGTCGACGACTGCTCCCAGCCGTTCGTCGTGGACGCGAAGGGCGTGCGCATCCCCAAGATCCATTGCCTCAAGTGAGGAAGTCCGCCCGCGCCGTCGTCGTGTCCGCGACCCTCTTCGGCGCGTCGACGGCCGGCTGCTTCGCGCTCTTCGGGCTCGACGGCTACGGCCCGCCCGCGGTCGACGTGGAGGAGGACGCCGCCCTCGACGCCGGCGACGCGTCCGCCCCGGAGGCGCGCGCCGACGCGCCGGTCGACGCCGGCGGCTCCGCCAAGGTGGTGTTCGTCACCTCCGGGCGCTTCAACGGGGCGTTCGGCGGCCTCGACGGCGCGGACGAGCGGTGCCAAGAGAGCGCCGAGCGCGCGGGGTACGTCGAGAGGACGTTCAAGGCGTGGCTCAGCGACGCGAACGCGTCGCCCTCCGCGCGGTTCGCGCGGTTCGGCGCCGACGCCGGACCTCCCATCGTCCTCGCCGACGGTAGGCTCGTCGCCGAGGGCTTCGCCGAGCTCGCCGAGTCCGGCCCGCGCGTCCCGATCCAGCTCACCGAGCTGCGGACGAGCGTGAACGACGACGGCTCGGGGCCGTCCTGCGCCGGCGTCGGGCTCGTGTGGTCGAACACGCGGCCGGACGGGAGCGCCAGGGGCACCTCGAGCTGCAACGGGTGGACGTCGGTCGAGGCGGTCGGCCGCCTCGGATCGTCGTCGAGCGTCCAGGACGGCCGCTGGACCGACGAGTGCCTGAGCTCGTGCAGCCAGGAGGCCCGCCTCTACTGCTTCGAGCAATGAACCTGCCTCGAGCGATGAACCGTCGCGCTCGTGTATCCTCCCGGGCGATCATGTCGCTCCGCGCGCCTGCGCTCGGTCTCGCGGTCGTCCTGCCGCTCGCGGCGGCGTCCGGCGTCGCGCGCGCGGACGGCCGCGGCGACGAGACCCGCGAGTGCGCGGCGGCCTACGAGCAGACGCAGCGGCAGCAGCAGAGGTCCGAGCTCATCGGCGCCCTCGCGTCGGCGGAGCGCTGCGCGAGGGCGTCGTGCCCGGCGCTGCTCAAGGACGAGTGCGCCAAGTGGGTGACGGCGCTCCGCCCGAAGCTGCCGAGCCTCGTCGTCCGCGTTCGCGGCGGCGACGGCTGCGCGCGTACGGACGCGCGGCTCGAGGTCGACGGCGTGTCGCGGAAGGACCCTCGCGCCGACGCGCTCCTGGTCGATCCCGGGGTGCACGTCGTGAAGGTGACCGATCCGGCGAGCGGACAGACGAAGTCCCAGACGATCAACTTCGCGGCGGGCGAGCGCCGGGACATCGACGTCGACTTCGCGAGCGCCGAGGCGACCTGCGGCAAGACGGGCGTGACGACCCCGATGGGGCGCGTCCCGACGGTCACGCTGGTCATCGGGAGCGTCGGCGCGGGCCTGGTCGTCGCCGGCGCGGCGGTCGGGCTCGTCGGCGCCTCGAAGCGAGCCGATCTCGACGACTGCAAGCCGGGCTGCTCCCGCGAGCAGATCGACGACGTCCGACCCTTCTTCCTCGCGGGAGACGTCCTCGCCGGCTTCGGGATCCTCGCCCTCGGCGCTGCGGCCGTCACCTACTTCGCGGGAGAGAGCAGGGCCGCGGCGTCGATCCGCCCGCGGCTCGTCTTCGGCGCGAGCGGTCTCGGCGCCTCTTTCTGAGCGAGAGACCGTCCCCCGAGCGAGCCCGCCGGCCGGAGCGATCGGTCTGTCGGGTCCGTCGCTCGGGAGCTCGCGGGTTCGTCGCTCGGGAGCTCGCGGGTCCGTCGCTCGGGAGCTCGCGGGTTCGTCGCTCGGGAGCTCGCGGCTCAGTCGCTGGCGAGCGAGGTCGCGCGCTTGACGATGTCGCGGACCTTGTCGGTGCCGATCCCGGCGCTCTTGCCGATGGACTTGAGCAGCTCGGCCTCCGACTTCTCGACGCCCTTGGTCGCGCGCGCGACGAGGGCCGCGACGAAGAGCCCGGCCTCGGGCTGACCGAGGTCCTTCAGCGTGGCTCCGACCTTCGCGGCGCGTCCGTCGACCCCCTCGTCGTCCGCGAGCTTCTGGCACTCGTCGAGCAGGCTCTCCGTCTCCCACTCGAGGACGAGGCCCTGGCTCAGCAGCTCGACGGCCTTCACCAGCACGGCCCGCTCGGTGTCGTCGACGCCGCCGTCGGCGCGCGCGGTGAGGTAGCCCGCCTCGACCGCCGCCTTGAACAGCTCCTCCTGGCGCGGGACCTTGAGCTCCTCGCGGATCTTGTCGGCGTGGTCCTCGAGAGAGAGTTTCTTGGCCTTGCTCATGAGCGCAGCATACGCCGCTTCCGGATCGACCCATAGCCCGCCGTGCCGGCTTGGGCGGGCGCGTCCGCTGGTGTAGAAGACGCGCATGCGGCGTGAGCGTCGAGCCCTCGGCCGGGCGAGCCGGCCGTTCGCCGGCCGGCTCGGCGCCGCGCTGCTCGTCGTCCTCCTCGGTCGGACGACGGAGGCGCGCGCCGAGTCGGAGGACGACGACTCCCTCGACCTCGGCGGCGTGTCGGTCGAGCTCCGGCGCATCCCGAAGGGGACGTTCCGGCAGGGATCGCCGGCGACGGAGCCCGGGCACGAGGCGGACGAGTCGCTGCGCGACGTCACGATCTCGAGATCCTTCTGGCTCGGGAAGTACCCGGTCACGCGCGCGCAGTTTTCGCGCTTCGTCACCGAGACGCGCTTCGTCACCGACGCCGAGAAGGGCCACAACGGCGGGTTCGGCTGGGACGGCAAGGCGCTCGTCCAGAGGAAGGACTTCACCTGGCGGCACCCCGGCTTCCGCCAGCGCGACGAGGATCCCGTCGCGCTCATCACGTTCAACGACGCGACCGCGTTCGTCGCGTGGGCCTCGCGCAAGAGCGGTCGCCGCGTCCGCCTCCCGACCGAGGCCGAGTGGGAGTACGCCGCGCGCGCCGGGACCACGACGGCGTGGTACGGCGCGACCCGCGAAGACGAGGCCCTCGCGCTCGGCTGGTTCAAGCCCAACGCGACGAGCACGACGCACCCCGTCGGCCAGAAGTTGCCGAACGCGTTCGGCCTGTTCGACATGGGCGGCAACGTCTACGAGTGGTGCCGCGACGTCTACGCGCCCTACACGCCGGGAGACGTGGTCGATCCGGAGAACTCCGCGCGCTACAAGAACGAGCCGGAGCGTCGCGTCCTCCGCGGGGGCTCGTGGCTCCGCAGCCCGAAGCGAGGACGGAGCGCGGCGCGCCATCGCAATCCGCCGGGGAGCCGCAACGCCGACAACGGCTTCCGCATCGCGGTCGACGAGGACGGCGTCCTCATGCCCGGCGTCGACGCCATCCCCGCGAACGATTTCGCGCTGGCGGCGCCGCTCGCCCTCGGGAGCTCGGAGCCGCCGTCGCCGCCGGTCACCGCCGATCTCGACGCCTCGGCCGCGGCCGTGCCCTCGGCGAGCGCGCGCCCCGTCGAGGGCAGCGGCTGGTCGCTCGTGATCGCTCCGGCGGTCGCGGCGGGCGCGGCCGTCGCGTGGGTCCTCGCGCGCCGCCGCCGCGGATCGCCGGCGAGCGGCGCGCTCGTCGTCGCGCCGCTGGCGTCGGCACCGCCGCCATTGGTGCCGCTGTCGTCGACGCCGACGCCGCCCCTGTCGCCGCCGTCGTCCTCGTCGCCTGCCGCGCCGCCGTCGTTGCCGCTGTCGTCGACGCCGACGCCTCCGCAGCCCCTGTCGCCGTCGCCGCCGTCGTCCTCGTCGCCCTCCTCGCCGCCGTCGTCGTCCTCGCCCTCCTTGCCGCCGTCGTTGCCGCTGTCGTCGACGCCGACGCCTCCGCAGCCCCTGTCGCCGTCGCCGTCGCCCTCCTCGCCGCCGTCGTCCTCCTTGCCGCTGTCGTCGACGCCGACGCCTCCGCAGCCGCTCTCCCCCGTGTCCGCGGCCCTGCCGCCGACGCCGACGCGACCGCTGCCGCTGTCGCCGGTGGTCCCGTCGACGCGCGCCGAGCCGCCGAGCGCCGCGCCTGCGGCCGGGGCGCAGACGGACGCCGAGCCGCAGGTCGACGCCGAGCCCGAAGGCCCGCCCGAGCCGCCGCGCGACTGATCGCGGATCGCGCCCGCTCGTGCCGTCGCGCCCGGCGCCGTCGTCAGATCTTCCCGACGAGCGCCTCGGCGCGCAGCTTCCAGACGACGCCGATCGCCTCGACGAAGATCCGCCGGCTCATCTTCGAGCGCCCCGCGGTCCGGTCGACGAAGACGATCGGGACCTCCTTCACGCGCATCCCCTTGCGGAGCGCGCGGTAGGTCATCTCGATCTGGAACGAGTAGCCGTTCGAGTGGACCGTGTCGATGTCGATCGCCTCGAGCGCGCGCCGCGTGAACGCCTTGTAGCCGCTCGTGAGGTCCTTCACGCCGAGCCCGAGGATCGTCCGCGAGTAGAGCGAGCCGCCCTTCGAGATGAAGTGCCGTCCGAGGCCCCAGCCCTCGACGCCGCCGCCCGGGATGTTGCGCGAGCCGATCACGACGTCGGCGCCGTCGTCGAGCGCGGCGATGAAGTCGGGCAGGTACCGGACGTCGTGCGAGAGGTCCGCGTCCATCTCGAAGAAGCGGTCGTAGCCCTCGCCGAGCCCGCGCTTGAACGCTTGCGTGTAGGCCGTCCCCAGCCCGAGCTTGCCGGGTCGATGCATCACCCGGACGTGATCGTCCTTCGCCGCGATGGCGTCGGCGATCGCCCCCGTGCCGTCGGGCGAACCGTCGTCGACGACCAACAGGTCGGCCTCGGGCCATGCCGAACGCACCGCGTCGACGAAGCGCGGCAGGTTGTCTTTCTCGTTGTACGTGGGAGTGACGATGAGTGTTCTGGGCATCGGATCGCCTGTCGAACGTGGCCCTGACATGACGCTACGCGCATGCGCCGGGGGGAGATAAGCCGGTCCCGGCATAGCACTTTTCGGATGCGGTGCGGCATCCGCCGGACATCCGGGCCGCCGGCGAAGCGGGGAGAGGACGCCGGCGGGGCCGAGGCACGATGGCGTCGACCGTGGCGCGGGTGCCGCTGGCCTCTCCCGACGTCGAAGAGGCGTCCGAACGGGGGAAAGTCCGTCTAGAATTCGAACGTGGCACTCAAGTCGACGCGTCCGTCGCCGCCCTCGAGCGGGGAGGCGGCCTGGTCGCCCTCGAGGCGACCCAGCTCACGCGAGCTGGAGCTGCGCGTCGGCCTGCTCGAGCGGAAGCTCAAGGACCTCGACGAGGAGCTCACCCGCGAGCGTCGCATCGGCGTCGCCCTCCGCGAGGTCGGCCTCGCGCTCGGCACGACGCTCGATCTCGAGCAGCTCCTCGAGCTGATCCTCGAGAAGATCATCGACGCCGTCGAGGCCGACCGCGCGACGCTGTACCTCCTCGACGATCGCAAGAACGAGCTCGTCTCGCGGATCGTGCAGGGCGACGAGGTCCGGCAGATCCGCCTCAAGGTGGGCCAGGGCATCGCCGGGCACGTCGCGCAGACGAGCAAGACGCTGCTCGTGAACGATCCCTACAAGGACCCGCGCTTCAACGCCGAGCTGGATCTCACCTCCGGCTACCGGACGCGATCGATCCTCGCCGTCCCGATGAAGAACCACCTCGGGCGCACGATCGGCGTCGTCCAGGTCCTCAACAAGAAGACCGGTCCGTTCGGCGATCACGACGCGATCATCCTCGCCGCGCTCGCCACCCAGGCGGCGATCGCGATCGACAACTCGCGCCTGTTCCTCTCGGTCACGCAGAAGAACACGGAGCTGCTCGAGATCAAGGAGCAGCTCGAGCACCGCGTACGCGACCTCAAGCTCCTGTTCGATCTCGAGAGCGCGATGGGCCGCGCCACCTCGCTCGAGGAGCTCTTCACGGGCGTGCTGAGCGAGGCGCTGCGCACGAGCGAGGCCTACGCCGGGGCCTTCGCGATGAAGGGGCCCGACGGGGTCAACGGCCAGCTCTACGTGATGTTCCAGGGGAGCGACACGCTCCACGTCCACACGATCAAGGCGGCGAGCGGCTTGACCGGGGCGGCCATCGACGGCGGCGAGGTCGTCTTCACCAACGACGCCCCGTCGCACCCGAACCACGATCCGTCGTTCGACGGGCACCTCGGCGAGCCCACGCGCGCGTGCATCGCGGTGCCGCTCGAGGGCGAGGACGGCGACGCGATGGGCGCGATCGCCCTCTTCAACAAGCGGAAGCTCCCCGGCTCGACGCCGCGCCTCGGCGCCGCGGCGCGCGACGAGGCGTTCACCGAAGAGGATCGGGCGCTCCTCCTCCTCATCGCCGCCAACGCCTCGACGGCGATCCGCCTGCAGATGTCGCGCGAGTCGCGCGAGCGCGAGGAGCGCCTCACGTCGATCGGCCGCCTCCTCTCCGGGGTCATCCACGACATCCGGACGCCGCTCACGGTCATCAGCGGCTACGTGCAGATGATGCAAGCCGCCGACAAGCGCGCGCTCCGCGACGAGTACGCGGAGCTCGCCCTCAAGCAGTTCGAGCACATCGGCGCGATGCAGCGCGACATCCTCGAGTTCGCGCGCGGCGAGCGCAACACGCTCGTCCGCAAGGTGTACCTCTCGAAGTTCTTCGGCGACGTGAAGGAGCAGCTCCAGACGCAGCTCGCGCGCGTCGGCGTGGAGCTCGTGATCGACCTCCAGGACAAGGGGACCGCGCGCTTCGACGAGGGCAAGATCCTCCGCGTCGTCCACAACCTGGCGCGCAACGCCGCCGAGGCCATGGCCGACAAGGGCGGCAAGTTCACGATCAAGGTGAGCCGCGCCAAGGCCACGCGCAACGCGCCCGCGACGCTGGTGATCACGTTCTCCGACACGGGCCCCGGCATCCCGAAGGAGATCGAGCACCGCCTCTTCCAGTCCTTCGTGACGAGCGGCAAGAAGGGCGGCACGGGGCTCGGCCTCGCCATCACGAAGCGCATCGCCGAGGAGCACGGCGGCACGATCACGGTGAAGTCGACGTCGCGGGGAGCGACCTTCACGCTGCGCTTGCCGCAGCGCGCCGCCGCCGAGAAGTGATGCCGACGAGCTCGCCGCGCCGCCGCCCCGGTAGGGCCGCATCGACCGTCGCGCTCGCCGCGCTCGCGATCCTCGCGGCGTCCGCCTCTCCGCTCCACGCCGAAGACGCGCTCCCGCCGTGGACCGATCGAGGCGACGTCCCGCTGCCGGCGTGGGCGCGCTCCGTCACGCCGAACAAGCCGGAGGCGGCGATCTACGCGGAGCCCGGGAAGCTCGAGGCGCGTCGCGGGAGCGCGCAGCCGGGCGCGCGCCTGCCGCTCTACGCCACGCGTCGCGTGGGCGGGTGCATGGGGCGCTGGCTCAACGTCGGCCCGCTCGCGTGGATGTGCTCGGACGTCGTCGACTTCAGCGAGGACCCGCCGGGATCGCCCGCGCTCGGCACGCGCCCGTGGGGCGCGGCCGGAGGCGAGGGCGCGCCGTCCGTGGACCACGCGCGCCCGGCGCGGCCCGGCGCGCAGAGGACGCTGCCGCCGATCGACCCGCTCTCGGCGACCGACGACGGCCTGCCGTACCGCTACTTCTTCGCGGGGCGCGACGGCGCGTTCGGGTTCGCGAACCTCGCGAGCGCGCTCGACGACGCGCCCGATCAAGAGCTCGAGCCCGGCTTCGCGGTCGCGATCCTCGAGGAGCGGAGCGCCCACGGCGAGCGCTGGGGCCGGACGAAGAAGGGGCGCTGGGTCGCCATGCGCGAGCTCGCGCCGGCGCGCGCGAACCTCTTCCACGGCGAGCTGCTCGAGGCCGCGCAGGGCGGGCTCGCCGCGGGCGCGGCCGAGCCCAGGCTCGACGTCGCCTGGGTCGTCTCGGAGCGCGCGAACGTCTTCGCGTCCGACAAGGCGGACAAGGTCAGCGGCCACCGCCTCCGCTTCGAGAAGGTGCGCGTCTTCGAGGACAAGCCCGGGCAAGCCGGCGGCGTCGTCCGCGTGTCCGCGGACAAGGAGCCTCCTGCCTGGATGCGCGCGCGCGATCTCGCGCGGCCGAGGCTCGCGGCGCCCCCGCCCGAGATCGCCGGCGACGGGCCTGCGGGCGCGGAGCGATGGATCGACGTCGACCTCGCGTCGCAGACGCTCGTGGCGTACGCGGGCGCGCGGCCGGTCTTCGCGACGATCGTCTCCACGGGGAGGGGGCCGCGCGGCTCCGAGTTCGCCACCCGCACCGGGACGTTCCGCGTCTGGGTCAAGGTCTTCACCACGAAGATGGACAACCTCGACAAGGAGGACGTCGACCGCCACTACGCGATCGAGGACGTCCCGTGGGTCCAGTTCTTCGACAAGGCGATCGCGCTCCACGGGGCGTTCTGGCACCGCGACTTCGGGCACGTCCACAGCCACGGGTGCGTGAACCTCGCGCCGCTCGACGCGCGCTGGCTCTTCGCCTTCACCGCGCCCCACCTGCCCGCCGGCTGGACGGCGGCGCTGCCGACGAAGATCGAGCGCGGGACCGTCGTCCGCGTGCGTTGACCGCGTGATACGGTGCCCGAGTGATTTCCGTCGTCTCGGCCGTACGCGACCTCGGGCGCCTCCGCGAGATCACGAGCGTGCTCGTGAGGCACGGCTTCGGCGAGGTGGTCGCGCGCGCCGGCCTCGCCCGGAAGCCGAAGAAGCCCTCGACCGGCAAGAGCGAGCCGCCCCCGAGCGAGAGCGTCGCGCCGCCCCCCGACGCGATCGTGCTGGCCGTCGACGAGCTCGCGAAGGGCGAAGAAGAGAAGGGGCGCACGTCGACCGCGGAGCGCGTCCGCCTCGTCATCCAGGACCTCGGCCCGTCGTTCATCAAGCTCGGGCAGATCATGTCCACGCGGAACGACCTGCTCCCGCCCGACGTGATCGCCGAGCTGAAGAAGCTCCAGGACGACGTCCCGCCGGTGCCGTTCGACGAGATCAAGAAGGTGATCGAGTCGAGCCTCGGCGACACGCTGGAGCAGCTCTTCGTCTCGTTCGACGAGAAGCCCCTCGCCACCGCGTCGATCGGCCAGGTGCACCGCGCCGTGCTCGCGACGCCCGAGGGCGAGAACGTCGACGTCGTCGTCAAGGTGCAGCGCCCCAACGTCGGCGTCACCGTCCAGCGCGATCTCGAGCTGCTCCACATCATGGCGGCCGCGGTCGAGCGCGCGATCCCGGAGACGCGCATCTACTCGCCCGTGGGCCTGGTCCAGCAGTTCGATCGCTCGATCACCGCCGAGCTGAACTTCATGATCGAGGGCGAGAACGGCGAGCGCTTCACCAAGAACTTCGAGGGCACGCCGCAGGGCGAGCTCGCGCGCTTCCCCAAGGTCTACAAGCAGGCGTCGAGCAAGCAGGTGCTCACGCTCGAGTTCTTCGACGGCATCAAGGTCGACAAGGTCGCCGCCGCGGGCATCGACGGCGCTCAGATCGCGAGGAACGCCGTCGGCGTCGTCATCAAGATGATCTTCGAGGACGGCTTCTTCCACGCCGATCCGCACCCCGGGAACATCATCATCATGGGCGGCACCGGCGGGGCCCAGCCGGTGATCGGCCTCATCGATCTCGGGATGGTCGGCCGACTCTCGCCCGAGCTGCGCGATCGCACCATCGATCTCATGGTCGCGGCCGTGCGCCAGGACGCCTACGGCGTCGCCGACGCGCTCTACGCGATCGGCCGCCCGACGAAGAAGATCGACATGCGCGAGTTCCGCGACGAGGTCGCCATGCTCGCGGAGAAGTACCTCGGCAAGCCGCTCAAGGAGATCGACCTCTCGGCGATGATCCGCGACCTCGTCCAGGGCGCGATGAAGTACGGCCTCGAGATCCCGACCGACTTCATGATGGTCGGCAAGGCGCTGATGACGATCGAGGGGATCGGCAAGCAGCTCGATCCGGACCTCGACGTCTTCGGCGAGGCGCAGCCTTACTTCGTGAAGCTCCTGAAGCAGCGCTACTCGCCGCAGCGCATCGGCAACGAGCTGATCCGCGGGGTCGAGCAGCTCTCGCGCGCGGGCTACGACGTCCCGCTCCAGGCGCGGGAGGTCCTCGAGGACCTCCGGCTCGGCCGGCTCCAGGTCAAGACGCCGGATCCCGCGCTGCCGGCCGCCGCCGACCGCCTGGGCCGGCGCGTCTTCTCGGGGCTCGTCGTGGCGTCCTCGACGCTCGGGGGCGCGACGGCCTTCGCGCACGATCACACGCTCGGCGGCGTCCTGCTCGCGGTCGCCGGCGCCGTGCTCGTGCTCCATGTGCTCTCGGACCTGCGCCGTCGGCCCAAGCCGGTCGAGTAGCGCTCGCGCCGTCGCGGATCGCGCGCAACCGGCCTCGGCGCCGGCCGACGGGGGGCCATGACCGAGCGCATCTCGAGCGATCCGTCGCGCACCGTATGCCGTCGCCCGGAGGACGAGCCGTCCGAAGCGACTTCGAACGAACGCCCTGCGCCGGCGCGCCGTGATCGGCTCGCCTCGGCGCCGCCCGTCGATTGGGAGAAGGTCCCGACGTCATGCGACGCGAACGCCGCCGACGCGGCGCGCAACGCGGATCGAGGCGGGGGAACGTGCGGCGGCGGCTGGCCGGGGGCGGCGGTGACGAGCCGCGGCTCCGCTCCCGAGCCGCGCTCCGACGCGCCGCCGGTGAAGACGGGAGCTCGGGCCTCTCCCCCGCGCACGGCCGGCGCGTCGGGGAACGGGGCGCGGACGACGGAGCGCGATTTCACGAAGGGTCCCTACGCAGCCCAGGGCCGCACGCACGACGGCGGCAGCGTCTTCGCGGCGGCCGCCGCGTTGAAGGGCCGTACGGGGGAGGGCGTCGAGGCCGAGGCGCTCGGCGTCTCCGTCCAAGCCGGCGAGCAGAACGAGCTCCAGGTCACGACGGCGCGGCTCGGCTACTCGGACCCGCGCGTCTCGGTCTCCGTCGACGCGCTGACGGCGAACGCGCACGTCGGCGTCGACAACTCGGACGGGAGTCACGGCGTGAACGCCGGCGCGTCGGCGGCCTGGGCGAGCGGGGAGGTCACCGTGAAGCGCTCCGGCTGGAGCCTCACGGGCGGGCTCGCGGCGGGCGCCGGCGCCGAGGCGCACCTCGGCGTCCGCGACGACGACGAGGACGGCGCGCCGGAGGTCTGCGCCCGCCTCGCGTTCGGCTTCGGCATCGGCGGGGCGTGCGTCGAGCTGCCGGTGGTGATCCGGCCCTGAGGAGCCCCTCGCGCGCCTCATGCGGCCGGCGCGTAGTCGTGGAGCTTGCGCGGCGCGCGCGCGACGCCCCCTCGCGGGACGCCCACGCGCTCGCGGAGCTCGGCGACTGTGACGTCGAGCAGCGCCTCGTACGCCGCGTCGTCCTCGGCGGGGGGGACGAGGTCGTGGAGCGAGTGGATCGCCCGCGCCTCGCGCCAGGCGTCGCGCGCGCGCCGCGGCGCGACGAGCGCTCCGGCGAGCGCCCCGAGCAGCACGATGGCGCCGACGTAGGGGCCGAGGCCCGCGAGGCCGGGGCGCAGCTCCCAGGCGGAGATCTCGCCTTCGCCCGCGAGGTCGGTGCCGTAGCCGGTCGCGACGTGGTGCAGGTCGTGGAGCATGATCGCCCAGCGATGACGCCGGGTGTTCGGCACCCTGAACCGGATCCCGAGGAAGGACGCGTCGGTCCACGTCGCGTCGTAGGCCTCTACGGTGAAGCCGTTCTCCGCGAGGTACGCGTCGCGCGCCTCGCGTACGGTCCAGTGCGGTGGGAACGGCGTCGCGCGCGACTTCGTCATCGGGACCTCGCCTCCTCGTCCGGGCTCGCCAGCGTTTTAGGGTCGGGCCGCGGAGCGGCAAGGCGGTCGCGCGCCCCCGCGGTCCGAGCGCGAGCGTGGGCACGAACGCGAACGCCCGCGTCTCGTCCGAGGACGAGCGCGGGCGTCTTCGGCCCATCGCTGGGCTGCGTGCTCGCGGGGGAGCCGCGCCGATCACTCGGCCGAGGCGAAGCCCTGGAGGAAGAACGCGATGACGAACGAGAGCAGAACCAGCGACTCGATCAGCGCGAGGCCGAGGATCATCGGGGTCTGGATGCGGGGCGCGGCGCCCGGGTTGCGCGAGATGCCCTCGAGCGCGGCCGCGGCAGCGCGACCCTGGCCGAGACCGCCGCCGAGGACGCCGAGACCGATGGCGACGCCGGCGCCGACGGCCGCCCAGGTCTTCACGTCGAACTTGTTGGCGCCCACCTTTCCGGTCTCCTGCGCGAACGCAGCGAGCGGAACGAGGAACGCGGCGGCGAACGCGAGGGCAGAGGGACCCAGCTTGCGGATGCTCATCGTGACAGACTCCTTCTTGGGACGGTGGGGAGGAAAGTGGAGGGCTCCCCGAAAATGTCGAGCGCGCGCGGCGCTCATAGTCGTTTTCTTGGGGGGTGGCTAGAGAGAAGACGGCAGAGGCCGAGGATGCGGCGCCGCAGGTGCGTCAGGCGTGCGCCTTTTCGCCGTGGCCGTGCTCGTCGTCATGGCCGTGGTCGTCACCGTGATGAACCTCGGTGGCGAGCGAGATGTAGATCGAGGTCAAGAGGCAGAAGACGAGGACCTGAACGACCGCGACGAGCGTGCCGAGGATCATGATGGGCAGCGGCAAGAACAGCGTGAAGATGCCGAGGAGGATCGAGAGGAGCAGGTGGTCGACGGCGATGTTGAGCATCAAACGAATGCTCAACGTGACCGGCCGGATGACGAACGTGGAGATGAACTCGATCGCGAAGATCAGGATGTTGATCGGGAGGAACGCCGGGCCCATCCACGGACCCGCGAGGTGCGTGATGAAGCCCGTGCCCTGGGCCTTGAGGCCGTAGAAGGTGAACGCGACGAGGACGACGAGCGCGCAGCCGGCCGTGATGTTCCAGGTCGCCGTCGGCGGCAAAAACCCGGGGATCATCCCGAGCACGTTCGAGAAGAAGACGAAGCACGCGGCGGTGCCGACGACGGGGAAGTACCTCTTCGCCCGCTTCGGACCCATCATGTCCTTCATCATGTTGTAGAAGTAACCGATGAAGATCTCGAAGAACGTGCGGAGCGAGAGCTTCTCGTCGGGGATGACGGACTTCTCGTAGTCGGTGACCGCCGCCTTCGCTCGCCAGGCGAGGAAGAGGATGATCAGGACGACGAGGAGGCTCGCCGCGATCGGCTCGGCGCCGTGCGCGTCGACGGGCTTCTTCCCGAGGAAGGTCGCGCCGAAGTTGTGCATGTTCTCCCCGAGGGCGGGGAACATGGCGATCAGGTAGCTGAGAAACGAAGTGTGCTCCGGCATGTTCGTCGCGACGGGCCGCGCGGTGGGTACCGTACGGCGCGCTCTCCCGATGGTCGAGGAGGCCTCATAACACGAAGCGCTCGGGAATGGACTCCACGCTTTTCATACCCCCGGCGTACGCCACGCGCCGTAGAAATTGCCTGCGATCGTAAGTCCTTAGCGGTGTTTGGCGCGCGTCACGAGGCTCGACCAGAGGGCGCTCGCGACGATGCCGAGCGGCAGGACCCCGTAGCCGATCACCAGCGCCATAGGGTCGACCAGCTCTCGGGTCAAAAGGATCCAGACGCCGCCGAAGAGGATCACGATCTTCAGGGCGGCGAAGAGCGCCCACGCCGCGCCGCCGCGTCGCCCCGTCTTGGCGTGGTCGGTCGGCGTGTCCGCCTGGGCGTCTTCGACCTCCGCCGGCGCCCGGATGAGCGCGCGGATGATCGCACGCATCGTCAGGAGGTTCGCCACAGCGATCGCGGCGCCCACGAGGACGGACGCCGCGGCGCGCGGGCCGTGGGTCGCGAGCGCCCCGAGCGCGAGCGCGGCGCCGAGCATCGCGGCGGCCTTGGCGGCGCGCCCCGTGTCGTCGCTGGGCTCGCCGGGAGGCTCGGTCGGCTCGCCCGTCGGCCGCTCCTCCGGCGCCTCTGGCGTGTCGGGGGAGGTCACGGCCGCTCCCGCGTCACGGGCTCGGCCTCGGCCGTCCGCCCCTCGAGCGCCTCGCCGGTCGGCTCGTCGTCGACGTCGCGCGCGCCGTCCTCGTCGCCCCACGGGTCCTCTCCGCGCTCGAGCTTCTCCTCGCGCTCGATGTCACGTTGCATCTGCTTGGCCGTGCGGAAGAGCGCGCTGAAGCCGGCGTAACAGCCGACGAGGAAGCCGACGAAGGCGATCCAGCGCGTGCCGAATTTCCCGTCGAGCCAGTGCCCGAGGTAGTAGCCGACGGCGATGGACGCGAGCAGCTCGAAGCCCACGGCGCCGTAGCGCCCGAAGCTCTTCATGCCCTTGCTCTGGAGCAGCGTGCCCGCCATGCGCCTCTTCATCGTTCTTCCACCGCCGTAGCCGGCGTGCAAGTACTAGGGGCCGCCGGCCGAGTCGCCGGCGACGCAGGGCAGGGAGGCGATCCGGGCAGAACGGGCGGCTCGATGAAGCGCAAGCGATGGTCAATCGGGGTCGTGCTCGCGTCGGCGTCCGGCGCCGTCGCGGCGGCGTGCGCGTCCGGAGCGGACGTCGGCGCGCCGGTGCGGCGCGAGCGAGGCGCCTCGGCGTCGCTGCCCGACGCGGCCGTCGCGCTCGAGCCCTACGCGTGCGAGGTCGAGGCTGGGAGCTCGTGCCTCACCGCGACCGAGCGGGTCTGCGAGCGCGGCGCCCACGCCGCGCCGTTCTGCAACGAGGTCATGCGTTGCGTGGGGCCGTCGTGGGAGCGGACGAGCGGCGCGAGCTGCGCGTCGACGTGTCCGGAGGCGTACGACACGCGCGCCCCGGGCGCCTGCGACGTCGCGAACGCGGGGACCCTCCTGTGCGCGTACCCCGAGGGCACGTGCGGCTGCGCCCCCGTGCACGAGGAGGACGAGCCCGAGCCCGAGCCCGAGGACGAGGACGCGGGGGCCGGCGGGCGCCCCGCCGACGAGGACGCGGGGGCCGACGGCGGCGGAGCGCGAGGAGACGGCGGCGCCCGCGACGGCGACCACGCTCCCGGCGCGACGCGCTACGCGTGGACGTGCGTCAAGCCGGCGGTCGGCTGCCCGCGTACGCGGCCGCGGCTCGGCGATCGCTGCGTGACGCCGATGACGTGCGACTACGGCGTGTGCGTGTTCGAGCACGGCGCGCTCGTTCGCTGCGCCTCGGGCCGCTGGGACGTCGAGCACGTCCCGTGTCGTTTCTGACGACGTCCACGCCTCGTCGCCTCTCTTCGACGACTCCACGCCGTCGTCGCGCCTCTTCTCGACGCTCGACGGCGCTCACGCCGCCGGCGTTCGCTTCAGCTCGCCGCGCCGCTGAGCTCGTCGACGGCGGAGCTCGTGAGCGCGACCGTCGTGAGCGTGCTCCGTCGTCGAGGCCGGGGCGCGGTGAGCCCCGCGCTCGAAAGGTGGAGCTGCGCTGCTATGATCGAGCTCGTCATGCCGAGCTCTTCACTTTGCCGCCGCGCGGCGTGTGCTGCCGGCGCGCTCTCGGGCGCGATCTTCGTCGCGGGCGTCGCGGGCGCGCAGCAGGGACCTCAGCCCCCGCCGCCGCCGGCCCAGTACCAGCCGGCGCCCGGGTACGGGCAGCCTCCTCCGCCGGGCTACGGGCAGCCGCCGCCGGGGTACTACCCGCCCCCGCAGCAGCCTTACTACTACTCGCAGCAGCCTCCGGCGGCGGTCGTGCCCGTCGCGCCGCCCGAGCCCGAGACGCACGCGCCGAAGTACTCGCTCTGGACGGGCGCGCGCCTCAGCTACGTCGGCTTCGGCTTCAGCTTCTACGAGAACGAGAACGGGCAGCCGGAGACCACGGGCAACTACCTCGGCAACGGCGTCGCCCCGCAGATCGACGTCGGCGCGCGCATCTCCTACCGCTACATCCCGTACCTCTTCTGGGAGCACGGGTTCATGGGCCAGGGGCACCGCTTCGACGGCTCCCAGGCCCGCTCGTCGACCGACTTCTACGGCATCGGCTTCCGCTACGTGAGCGGCGACGTCGACTCGGTCGCGTTCCTCACCGATCTGTCGATCGGCAAGCGCGTCGTCAGCGTGAGCAACGGCACCCAGACCTACTCGATGAGCGGCATCGAGTTCTTCCGCCTCGGGCTCGGCGCGGAGATCCGCGTGGCGACCCTGTTCGCGCTCACGCCGCTCTTCAGCATCTCGAGCGGCGCGCTCAACGACAGCGAGGGCGACGTCGCCTTCACCTGCGCGCCGAACTGCGCCGACGGCGTCCAGGGCCCGACGTACAAGAACGGCCAGGTCATCCAGAGCGCGCGCGCCTACGTGGTCCTCAGCCTCGGCCTCGGCATCCACTTCGACGTCTTCGGGAAGTAGCCCGCCGCGCCGCGGCCGACTCAGCCGACGACGGCGCGGGTGAGCGCGTCGCGCGCGGCGATCGTCTGCGCGAGCATCCGCCTCAGGCCCTCGGTCGCGCGGGCGCGGTGCGAGACGCGGTTCTTCTCGTCCTCGGTCAGCTCCGCCATCGTCTTGTCGGTCCCCTCGACGAGGAAGAGCGGGTCGTAGCCGAAGCCGCCGGACCCGCGCGGCGTGCGCGTGATCTTCCCGGCGCACGTGCCCTCGACCACGCGGGGCTCGCCGTCGTGGACGAACGGATCGACCAGCGCGAGCACGCACCGGAAGCGCGCGTCGAAGTCGCCGGTGCGCGTCCCCGCGGCGTCGGCCGTGAGCTCGTCGAGCGCCGCGAGGAGCGCGGCGTTGTTCTCGGCGTCGGTCGCGCGCTCCCCGGCGAAGCGCGCCGAGCGGACGCCGGGCGCGCCGCCGAGCGCGTCGACCTCGAGCCCGCTGTCGTCCGCCAGCGTGAGCATCATCGTGACGGCGGCCACCTCGCGCGCCTTCTTGATCGCGTTCGCTTCGAACGTGTCGCCGTCCTCGACGACCTGGATCGGCTTCTTGGAGACGTCCTGGATCGACAGGACCTCGACGTTCATGTCGGCGAGGAGGTGGCGCAGCTCCTCGAGCTTGCCCCGGTTGTTCGTTGCGACGACGAGCGAGTGCTTCACGTGGCGCCCTCCGGTGCGGTGAGCTCGCCGCTTCCGGCGCGCGAGCTCGGTTCGACGATTCTACGCGACGAGGAGCGCGGCGAGATCGACGCCGGCCGCGGCGAGCGTCTTCTCCTGCGCGAGCGTGAGCTCTCGAACGCCGGCGAGCGCGAGATCCATCATCGCGTCGATCTCCTTGCGCGGGACCGGCGCGCCCTCGGCGGTGCCCTGCACCTCGATCACCTTGCCCGAGCGCGTGCCGACCATGTTGAGGTCGACCTCGGCGCGCGAGTCCTCGAGGTAGACGAGGTCGAGCGCGAGCGCGTCGTCGAGGAAGCCCACGCTCGTGGCCGCGACGGGCTCGCGGAGCACGCGCTCGGTCAGCTTGCCGGCGGCCTTCAGCTTCCCGAGGGCGACGGCGAGCGCGACGAAGCCGCCGGTGATCGACGCCGTGCGCGTCCCGCCGTCGGCCTCGAGCACGTCGCAGTCGACGACGATCTGGCGCTCGCCGAGCTTCTGCAGGTCGACCGCCGCGCGGAGCGCGCGCCCGACGAGCCGCTGGATCTCCTGCGTGCGCCCGCTCGGCGCCTTGCCGCGGCCGTCGCGGCTCTCGCGCTTCTCCCGGCTCGCGCGCGGGTGCATCTGGTACTCGGCGGTGATCCAGCCCTTGCCCTTGCCCTCCATCCACGGCGGGACCTTCGGATCCACCGACGCGGTGCAGAGGACGACCGTGTGCCCCGCGCGGTAGAGCACGGAGCCCTCGGCGAACCGCTGGAAGCCGACGGTCATCTCCACGGGGCGGAGGGCGTCGAGCGCGCGGCCGTCGGGGCGGGCTTTGGAGCCGGAGCTTTGCGACATGGTCCGAGGTGATACCACGCCTTGACGGCGCCCTCGGCAGGTATCAGGCTTTGCGCTCTCCGCGCTCCGGCTCGAACGGCAGGCGCGACCCACGCGGGGTATGGCCGGTGGCGCTCTTCCGTCTCGCAAGACCATGAAGCACGTGAAAGGCGACCCGCCCGCCGCAGCGCATCGGCACCAGCGCGTGGAGACCTCCATCTTGGAGGAGCTGCGTTCGATCCTGCGCGACGACATCACCGATCCCGAGCTCGACGGCGTCCGCCTCACCGCCATCGTGCTCTCCCCCGACGGCAAGCTCGCGCGCGTCCACTACGCGGTGCCGCGCGCGCGGCCGCGCACGGCGGTCGAGCGCGCGTTCACCCGGGCGACGGGTTTCCTCCGCGGTCGCCTGGCCGAGGGCGTCGAGCTCAAGAGGACCCCGGACCTCCGCTTCGTCTACGAGGCGGAGATCGACCCGTCCGGCGCCGGCGAGGGCTGACGCACCTCGCGCGCCGGCTCCCGATGGAAGGTCGAGCCGCTCCGGATCTGCGGGGCCGCTGCCTTCAGGGGACGCAGCCGTTGCTCGGGTCGAGGAGGGGTTTGCACGCGCCGTCGAAGGCCGCGCACGCGTCGTTCTTCGCTGCCTTGTAGCACTCGATGAGCGTGCCCACGGTGAGCGTGCAGGACGCCGGAGGGCGCTGCTGGACGCACTCCTCCCTGGAGCTCACGCCGATGAAGAGTCCCTCGTTCGAACCCTCCTTGCACTCGAACTTCGTGCCCGCGGGGGTGTCGATCGACGTGAGGATGAGGGCACACACGTCGCCGGACTGCTCCTCCGAGAGCGAGCCCATCGAGCACTGCGTGATGTCGCCGCTGCAGGAGCCCCCGCCGCTGCTGCTTCCGCCGCTGCTGCTTCCGCCGCTGCTGCTTCCGCCGCTGCTGCTGCTTCCGCCGCTGCTTCCGCCTCCGCTGTCGTCGTCGCCCGAGCACGCCGCGAGCCCCCAAACGACGAAGATGGCGCCGGCCGCGAGCCTCAGCGGCTTCGAGATGTCTTGCTTGTTCATGTCGTTCTCCTGGGAGTAAAGGACGCTCGCACGCGGCGAGCTGCAAGAGCCTCGCGTGCGATCGCGCGCGGAGCTCGAAGGGGTGGCGGGGCCGCGGGCGCTACTCGACGCGGCGGTAGACGCGCTCGGTGGCCGTCACGTCGTCGAAGAGCGTAAACGTAGTGCCGGTCACGTCGAAGCGCGTCCCGTGTTCGAGATCCGGCGCCGGGCACTCGGGCGCCACGAAGATCGTCGGGCCGGCGCCGACCTCGAACGTGTGCGTCTCTCCGCGGAGCGGGTACGCCTCGAAGCTGCCCACGGCGTTGCGCGCCTCGGTGAGGCGGTCGAACGCACCCGCGGTCGTCGATCCGCGGACGCGCATCGTCTCGCGCACCTGCATCGTCCCGGTTTCGGCGCCGAAGTAGACGCGCAGGGCCGTGAGCTCGTACAGACCCGCGGCGATCGGGCCGCCGTTGAGGTTCGGCGGGGGCCCCATGACGACGCCGACGTCCACGAAGTCGCCGCGCTGTTCGAACGAGACGCCGCAGCCCGCGTCGATCGGCGGCTCCGCGTCTCGGCCGGCGTCGACGATCGAGGTGGAAGCGTCCGCCTCGGTCACGAGCTCGCCGTCGGTCGCCGCCGCCCCGTCCTCACCGGCGTCGCTCGCGCTGGCGCCGAGCTCGCCGACGTTCGCGCCCACGGTGCAGGCGATCGCCCAGGCGGCGATCAGAGGAAGGAGGCCGAGGAAGAGGATACGTCTCACCGATCACGACCTCTACGATGGAAGCGCCGGCGGCGCTTTATCGAAAAAACGTCATCGAGGGCCCGTCCGCCCTCTCGGCGCGCGAATTCGCGGCGCGAACGGGCGTGCGGGCGTCGGAGGTCCGTCGCGGCGCGCGCGTCCGCGGCGCGAAACGCGCTCGGGTCGGGGCCCGCGCGCGTCCGCGGCGGAGGCTCCGCGAGCCCGACGGGTTCTCAGCGATCCGGCGCCGGAGGGTCGCCCGCGAGGCGGTCGACGCGGTCCGCGTGGCTCGAACCTGGGTAGCTCCTGTGGAACGCCGCCGCCCGTCGACGTGCCTCGTCGCGGCGGCCGAGGGCGACCAGCGCCTCGATCGCGATCACCTCTCGCTCCTGCGAGAGCATCCCGCGTGGATACGCGCGCGCGTGCTCCGTGGCGGTCCCGAGCGCGTCGGCGGGCGCCCCTCGGAGGAGCTCGTCGTGCGCGCGCGCGAGCAACGACGCCTCCGGCGGCGCGCCGACGGCGTCCGCGCTCGTCGGCGCCGGCGCGTTCGCCGTCGTGGGCGAGACCGCGGGCGCCCTCGCCGGCGTCCGCGGGTCGCGCGAAGATACGGGCGGAGGCGTCGGAGGATCGCCGAGGACAGCCTCCTCGGTCGACCTCTCGGGCGCCGGTGGGGGCGCCGGCTCCGTCGGCGAGGCCGGCGCGATCAACGCCGGCGCCGAGGGCGGAGGCGCGGGCTCATCGTCCGAGCGCGCGAGCCACACCGCGCCGGCGACGGCGAGCGCGAGCCCGATCCCGAGCTTGCCCGCCGCGGCAGCGATCGGCGCCGGCGGGGACGCGGGGGGCCGAGGCGCCGGCGCCCCCGGTCCGACCGGAGGCGGCAGCGTCCCCGGCGGCAAGACGCCGGCGAGCCGCTCGCGGAGGCGGGCGAGGTCGGAGGGCGACGGCTCGTGGGCGCCGCGAGCCTCGAGGGCGGCGCGGAGCTCGGGGTCGAGGAGCAGGGGCCGGAGCGGCTCGGGATCGGTCATGACCGCGCTCCTCCTCTCTTCTTCCAGCGCCCGATCGCCGCGTTGACCTGCTCGCGCGCCGCGTGGAGCCTCGTGTACGCCGTCTGGAGCGGACAGCCGACCGCCGCCGCGACCTCCTGCATCGGCATCTGCTCGAGCTCGAACAACAAGAAGACCGCTCGCTTGTCGTCGTCGAGGCCCGCGAGAATGGCGTCGAGCAACGCCAGCGCCTGGGCGCGCGCGACGGTGGCCGTCTGCGCCTCGGGCACCGACGCCTCGGGCAGCTCCTCCCCTACGGCCTCGCGGCGGACGAACGCGCGCTTGCGGTAGTCGGAGGCGACTCGCGCGGCGATCGCGAAGATCCACGCGCGCATCGATCCGCCTCGGAACTCGGCGAGCTTCGCGTGGACGACGAGGAACACCTCCTGGCAGGTGTCTTCGACGTCGGCGGCGCGCACGCCGAGTCGCCGCATCGTCCGCCACACGAACGACGCGTGCTCGACGTAGAGGTCGGCGAAGCGCGTCGCGGCGGGCGGCTCCGAGGTCACGAGCAGCACATCCCTGGTGATGGCGTCGGGCGGGCTCATTTACGGAGAAAAATGGATCCCAGCGCCGAGGCCCACCTCGCCGCCGAGCGGAGCGCGCCGATCGACCACGACGAGCGCGCCCGCGTCCCGCACGGTCGTCTCCTGCCGCACCAGCGGGAGGAGCGCGCTCACCGACGCGAGCGCGAACACGGGCCCGGCGAGCTTCACCGTCAGGCGCGGCCCGGCGGCGACGTCGGCGAGGCCGCGATCGACGTCGTTGTCCGTCTCGAAACGACGCCCCCGCGTCCGGATCGCTCCCAGGCGAACGCCCGCGCAACCGCCGACCTCCACCCGCGCGCCGAGGCCCGCCGTGGGGCAGATCGCGAGGCCGCCTTCGAGCAGGGTGTAGTCCACCGCGCGCGATCCGACCGAGAGCGTCTGCGACGGGACCGCGCCGAGCGAGAGCTCGAACGCGACGAGGCGGCTCGGCCCGGCCCGGAGCGCGAGGCCGGCGGCGGGCGCGACCCCCGGCAGGCGGGCGATCGAGGCCGCGCCCGTGAGCGCCCCCTGGACGAGCCACGGCGACGCCCGGGGCGGGCTCCGTTCAAGGTCGAGCTCGCGGACGATGACCCGCTCGCGCACGATCTCGCGCGTCACGACCGACGGGCTCGCGGGAGGCGGAGCCGGCTCGGGTCGCGCCGGCGTGTGCGCGTTCGGATCGATCATCAGCGCGATGACGAGCACCAGCCCGTCGTCGAGCGAGCGGCAGTCGGACGTCGACGAGGTGATCTCGCGCGTGCCGATCGACCTCCCGTCGCGGCGGGTCCCGCCCACGATGGCCTTGTACCGCGTGCCGCCGGCCTCGGTCCTCGCGACGCGCCCCTCGATCGACACGTCCGCCACGCTCGGCGACATCAAAACCGGCCTCCCGAGGTGCTTCTCCACGCGCTCGCCGAGCTCCGGCGTCGTGATGCACGACTCCGCGCCCGGGAGCCGGACCCAGCTCAGCGCGGAGGTGACCGGCGTCTCGGCGCGCGCGCCGCCCGCGACGAGGGCGCCGCCGAAGCAGGTGGCGAGCGCGAGCCGCGCTGGAAGGGACCGTACGAGCATCGAATACCCGGCCAGCGTACCTCGAGCGGCGAGCCTGAAGGACGGATCGCGTACGAACGTGGCCCGAGGCGCCACCGCTCGCTCGCCCGACGCCGGTCCGCCGGTCGTGTGCCGGTCCGGCGTGGGAGCACCGAGCGGCGATCGGCGTCGACGAGCTCTCGAGGCCGTCAGAGGGGGCGCGCCGCGCTCGAGGGCGCGAGGCTGTGCGGCCCTGAGCTGCGCGGCGGCGCGATCGGGAGCAGGAGGCGGAAGCTCGTCCCCTTGTCCTCGCGCGGCTCGACGGCGATCGAGCCGCCGTGCGCCTCGACGATCTGGCGCGTGATGGCGAGCCCGAGGCCCGTGCCCTCGCCCTTCGTCGAGAAGAAGGGATCGAAGATGCGCGAGCGGACGTCCTCCGGGATGCCGCCGCCCTCGTCGTCCACGCCGACGACCACGCTCATGCCCTCGGCGCGCACGTAGACGCGGATGGTGCCGCCGTCCGTCATCGCCTCGCGGGCGTTGCGGAGCACGTTGAGGATCGCCTGGCGGATCTGACCCTCGTCGAACGAGACGAGCGGGATGTCGTCCTCGAGGTCGAGCTCGAGGGCGAGCCCGGCGCGATCCATCTCGGGCTTGGCGAACAGGGCGATCTCGCGCACCTTCGCGGCGAGGTCCTCGGACTCCATCCGCGGCTGCGGGAGGCGCGCGACGCGGAGGTACTCCTCCGAGAGGTGCTCGAGCCGCTGCACCTCGCGGGTGATCGCCTGGAGCAGCGTCAGCGGCTCGCCCGAGGCGCCGGCCTCGACGAGGTTCTCCTCGAGCAGCTCGATGTTGAGGCCGATCGAAGAGAGCGGGTTCCTGATCTCGTGCGTGACGTGCGCGGCCATCTTGCCGATCGCCGCGAGCCGCTCGTTCGCGACCGCCCGGTTCTGCGCCTTCGCGACCGCGGCGACCATCCGCTCGAAGGCCGCGGCGAGCTCGCCGATCTCGTCGTCGGTGCGCTCCGTCGGCTGGGGGGTCAGGTCCCCGCGCGCGACGGCCTTGGCGCGTTGGGTGACGCGCTCGAGCGGACCGAGGAGCCGCCGGGTGTGGATCGAGACGCCGACGCCGACCGCGAGCGTGAGCGCGGCGAGCAGGGCCAGCTCCACGACGGCGCGCTCCTCGCGCGCGCGCGCCGCATCGGAGAGGCTCTTCATCGACGTCTCGACGTGGTCCGCCAGCGCGCGGAGGCGCTTGTCCGCGGCGTGCTCCATCGCGCCGAGGGCGAGCAGGTCGCGGTTGATCACGTCTCGGTCGCCCTCTTCGAGCGCGGCGAAGACGCGGTCGCGCGCCTCGCGGTCGCCGGCCCACTCGGCCGCCGCCGCGTCGAGCTCGCCGGTGAGCACGAGCGCGAGCTGACGCGTCTCGTCGCTCCCGAGCGAGCGGAGCTCGTTCTGCATCGCCGCGCGCGTCTCCTCGAACATCAGGCGGCGCTCGCCGTCGAGCGTCTTCAGGATGTCGAGCGTCGACTGCGGGCTCTTCTCGTCGGGGATGCCGTCGACGATCGACGCGAGGGTCGACTGGATCGCGCGGAGGCGCCCGAGCTTGAGCGCGACCGGCACGAAGCCGTCGGTGAGCTCCTCGCTGTCCTCGGCGGCGCGCTTCTGCGCGGCGACGGTGAAGCCGACCGTCACCGCGAACGCGAGCAGCGTGACGGCGAACGAGACGAGGATGCGCGTCGCGAGCGTCTTGCTCGGCTTCACGTCCGGCGGGAGCGACGCGCGCGGGCTCATGAACGACTAGGTCCCGCCGGCTCCGGGCGGAGCCGCCCGCGGATCGCGCGCGCCCTCCGCGGCGTCGAGCGCGCGCATGACGACGGTCGCGAGATCGAGCACGCGCGCGCCGCTCTTCCGGAGGGAGCGCAGGCTCGACGCGCACGCGGTGACGACGGTGCCGCCGCCCGAGCGCTCGTGATCGGCGACGCGCTCCTCGGCGATGCCGCGCGCGACGTCGGGCATCGTCAGCGGCAAGAGCCCGCCGGCGCCGGAGCAGCGGCCGTCGGCCCGGCGCCGCTCGAACTCGTCGGGCGCGCGGCCGAGCGCGCGAGAGAGCACCTGCCGCGGCGCCTCGTAGACGCCGAGCCCGCGGCCGAGCTGACAGGGATCGTGCCAGCGTACGGGGCCGTCGCCGAGCGCGCCGTCGAGGCGGCCGAGCTTGCCGAGCTCACGCGCCGCGAGCTCCGAGAAGTGCTCGACCGGCGCCGGCATGGTCACGCCGGCGGCGGCGTGGTGGACGCGGAGGGCGGCGGCGCACCCGGCGTCTCCGACGATCACGCGCTCGCGGCCCTCGAGCGCCCGGGCGATCCGCGCGCCCTGTCGGACGAAGCCGTCGTGATCGCCGGCGTAGAGGAGGGGCGCGCCGCAGCAGACGTCCACCAGCGCGACCTTGTCGCCGACGAGCCGCGCCGTGGCGCGCACCGTGTCGGCGCCGGCCTCCGTGCCCCGCCGCGCGTGCTCGCAGCCGACGAGGACCGCGACGCGCGCGTTCGCATCCACCGACGAGCCAACGCGGGGATCCGCCGCGACCTTCCCGAGCGCCGCCGCGCGCTCGGCGAACCGGTCGAGCACGCGGCGCGCCGGCGCGGGGATCTCGCCCGCCTGGGCCAGCGCGCTCCGCGCCGCGAAGAGCGTCCCCGTGACGTCGTTGTGGTGATCGCAGTGCTCGCGGCAGCCGAAGCACCCGGTGCACGCCCACGCCGGCGCGGCGAACGACGGCGCGAGCGCGACGCTCTCGTTCGCGACGAAGTAGGCCATGCTCATCTTGCCCCACGGCGTCAGCGTCTCGCGCGGCTCGGCGTTCGACACGGGGCACGCGCTCCGGCACAGCTTCGGGCAGAAGACGCAGCGCTCCAGCGTGGCCTTCCGTGGCGTGAGCTGCGGCAGCCGCCGGAGCGGTCGATCGTCGGGGCGGGCCATCCCGCGCATTATCGAGGGCCCGTGGCCGACCGTCGAGCGCGAGCTGGGGGCCTCGGCGCGCGCGGAGCTTTGGCGCACGCCCGGAGCGCTCGCCTCGCGCCGGGCGCTCGGCCCACGACGCCACCGGCCGATCTGCGCGTCAGGGCGGCGGGGCGGCCTCGAGGCGGCGCCCGAGCTCTTCGAGCGCGTCGCGCGGGAGCGCGTGGTCGCGGGCGAGCTCGATCATCGAGCGGATCATCGCCCGGTGCTGCTCCCTGAGCTTCCGGCCGAAGTGCTCCTCGGCGTAGAACGCGGCCTCGGGCGAGAGCCGGACGAGCGCGCCGAGCCACGCGCGGAGCGCCCAGGGAGCCGCCAGCGCGGGCGCGAGCGGCGCCCACGGCTCCGGCGCACCGATGCGCCGCGACAGGCGCACGCCCTCGCGGCACGCGCGCGTCGCCAGCGAGAGGAGCGGCTCGTCGTCGACGAGCGCCGCGATGCTCCCCGCGAGCGAGAGCGCCATCCCGATCGCGATGAAGCACACGGTCGTCGCCGGGTTCTTCTCGTGGACGCCGAGCTCGAGTCGCCCGCGGAGGCCCGCGCGCGAGAGCGCCCCCGCGAGCTCGCGGACCGCGTCGGCGCCGGCGCTCCCGGCGCGGGGCTCGTCGATCTTGGTCGGAGCCGGCGGCGTCCAGTAGCGGACGACGCCGTCCTCGCGCATGTACGCGACGACGTTCGGCATCGCGGCGAGGACGCGCTCGCCGAACGTCGCCCGCATGCGCGCCCAGTCCGGCGGCAGCATCGGCGTCAGGACGACGATCGGCGCCTCGCTCGTCGTGAGCGGAACGGTCGACGCGTCGAGGTCACAGGTCCCGACCGCGACGAGGAGCACGTCGGCGTCGGGGGGGACGGCGTCCGCGCGCGACGGCGCCTCGACGACCTCGCGCCGATCGCCGCGGACCGCCTCGACGACGATCGGCTCGGTCGAGGCCACGCGCGCCGGGCGGACGACGAACGTGACGTCGACCTGCCCGCGCAGCGCGAGGCGCGCCCCGTAGACGCTCCCGAGCGCGCCCGCGCCGAGGACGGCGACCTTCACGCGCGCCTCAGCGGTACGTGAAGCGGAGATCGTGATCGCAGATGCGGAAGACGTCGCCCTCGGCGATCTGCTTCCGCGCGATGCGCTGGCCGTTGTACTCGACGCCGTTGGTCGAGCCCATGTCGACCATGAAGTAGACGCCGTTCTGGTACTCGATCATCGCGTGCTGGCGCGAGACGTTCGGGTCCTTCAGCGTCAGGTCGCTCGACTGTTTGCCGCGCCCGATCACGAAGCGGTCCTTCGAGATGCCGTGCTTCTCGCCCTGGTAGATGATGCTCAGCGCCGAGCCCGCCGAGAGGCCGCCGTTGAAGCCGCCGCCCGGGATCGGGGGCATCGAGCCGGAGCTGCGCCCGCCCGGGATCGGCGGGGGCGCGCTCCGCGGAGCGCTCGGAGGCTGCGAGCGCATCGAGCCCGCGCCGCCCATCCGCGGCGGAGGCGCCATGCCGCCCATGCCGCGCGGGGGAGGCGGAGGCGCGGGGAGCCCGCCGCCGCGCGCCGGCGGAGGCGGGAGCCCGCCCTGGCCGCGGGAAGGCATCCCGCCGCCGCCGCGCAGCGACTGCGGCGGGGGCATCGGCGGGGGCGCGCTCGCGTAGCCTCCGCCCGCGCCGCTCTCCGCGCCGCGCCCGCCGCCGGCGGGGTAGGGCGTGCGCTGCCCGTAGCTGCGCTGGCGGGCGTACTGCTTCATCGCCTCGTTGATGAGGTAGTCGACGCTGCATTCGAGCTCGCGCGCCATCTGCTCGAACGTCTCCCAGAGCATGTCCCTGCACTGGAAGGTTCGAGCGCTCTTCTTGTTGGGATCCGAGCTCATCGCGTCGTTCGGCGGTGCCTCATCGAATGACGATCGCCGTCAGGAGACCGTCTTGGAAAATTATTGCACAAGTCGGGTTCCGAGAACCACGACTTGACGAAGCGCCAAGCACAAGAGGCCCGAGGCGAGCTCGGGCGGGTCACTTATCCATGTTGGGGATGAGACAGTGTTTGACGAAGTCTCCTACCGTTTTGAGCTCCTTCGGCTCCGTCTCCTTCGGGTTTCCGGCCTTCGGGACGTCGCACTCCCAGGAGCACTCGTCTTCCTTCTCGCATTTCGGGAGCAGGGCGCCGTCCTCGGCGAGCGGCTGGACGTGGTGGACGTCCTCCTTCTTGCCGGCCCAAAACCAGCTCAGCGCCACGAGCTTCGGGCCGAGGTCCTTGCTGTTCAGGTAGGGGAGGAGGGTGTCGAGCTTGGCCTTCGGCTCGCCCTCCATCTTGTCCCGGACGACCGCGGCGTAGGAGAGGGGCTCGGTCATGCCCATCTTCGTCGCCGACGTCTTCGGCAGGTGCCCCATGAACTCGGGGATCTGCTTGACGGTCATCGTCGACAGGACGATCTCGAACGCGACCCAGCGGACCTTCCACTTCGGCGGGTCGTGGAGCGTGTAGAGCTTCGGGACGAACCACTCCTTCGGGAACTCGCCCATGCGCCGGAACGCGCCGTCGCGGACGGCGTCCGGAGAGTCGTTGTTCCTCGCGATGGCGAAGATCCGCTCGAGCTCGTCCTTGTTGTTCTTGTCGAGGTTGCCCTCGAGCGCGGCGAGCGCGAGCTTCCGGCGCTCCGCGGGCTTGTCGGCGCCGCCCGAGTACTTGATGAGCCACTCGACCGAGGGGCGGCCGGCGATCTTCTTCATCGCCGGGAAGACCTCTTCCGTGAGCCGGCGCTCCTGGATCTTGTCGACCTGCGCCGCGACCTGCGTGTCGTCGGCCGTCACGTTGTTCTTGGCGTTGTGCTCCTTGACGATCTTCGTCTGCGCCTCGAGCCACTCCTTCGAGCCGTACTTGTCGGCGAGGGCGACGAGCGCCTTCGACATCTCGAGCTTGGTCGGCTCGTCCCCGATGTCGTGGATGAGCGAGGCGATGCGGTCGATCCGCGCCGTGTTCTCGTTCACGAGCCCGGGGAGGATCTTGACGCTCTCCGAGCCCAGCGTGCGCATCATCTGCTCGAGGCCGTACTGCTGCGAGCCGTTCTCGACCCGGTCCTCGAAGCCGGTCTGCGCCCAGTGCATCAGCGCGGTCCTGAGCTCGGCCTTCGTCGCCTCGTTCGAGACGAGCGGCGGCTCGTGGATGAGCAGCGCGAAGCCCGCGTCCTTGTAGGGGACGGTGAGGTCCGGCGGCAGGCGGCCGTCCGGCGTCCGCGCCGGGGGAGGGGGCTTGAGCTGCTCGACGATCTGCGGCACGAGCCGGTCGACGAGCTGCCGGCGCGTCTCCTCGGAGAGCTGCCCGAGCGCGCCTTCGCGCTCTTCGCCGTCTTCGTTCTTGTAACGCTCGACGAGGATCTTGATGCCGTGACGGACGCCGCCGCGCGCGGGCATCCGGATGAGGGACATCGCCGCCTCGGTGCGCAGCTCGATCGGGTACTTGTCGTGCGTGATGACGGCGACGAGCTTGTGGGGGCCGCGCTGCGTCGTCTCCCACCGCTTCACGTCCGACTCGCTGACGCGGCAGCCCGACGCCGCGAGCGACAAAGCGCCCACCCCCATCGCGAGGCCGAGCGCGCGCGCGACGGCGGCGACCCCCGACGCGCCGCGGGTCGCCGAGCGTCGTCGGAGGTGACCCTTCGAGGTGGCAAGCGCAGACTCTCTGCTTGCTCCCCGCGAGCACGTGAGGCCGCGCGACCTGTTCGTTCCGCCCATCCGTTCCCTCGAGTTGGCACCGAACATTACGCCGACATCCTCAGGACAACCAAGGATAAACCGGCCCCGGTCGTGGGCGGCCGCCCCCGGCGACTCCACCAAGTTGACCCGACCCGCCGAGGTACCGTAGGTTCCAATGTAGGTCACCGTAGGCATGGCGTTCTGGGACATGTTCTCGGGGGGACGGTCGCGCTCGTCGAATCTGACGGAGGGCGCCGCACTGGCTCGCGTCGGCGGTCCGGAGGCGGAGCCCGTGTTCGTTCCGCGGGGCGGCCGCGCGCTCCCGCAAAACACGCGCGCTCCCAACGTGCTGGGCGCGCAACCGGAGACGTTCGCCCGGGGCCGCGAGGTCGCCGCGCTCCTCTTGTGGACGCTGGCGGTCTTCTTCGCGCTCGCGCTCGCGTCGTACGCCGGCGAGCCGGCCGTCGCCGGGCAGACGGAGCCCCCGAGCGTGACCGGCGAGGACTGGGTCGGCCCGGTCGGCGCCCTCGTCGCGCGCGGCGCGGTCGGCCTCGTCGGCGTGATGTCGTGGGTCGTGCCCTTCGAGGCGCTGCTGCTCGGGATCCCCTTCGTGACGGGGCGCCGGAGCCGCGCGACCGCCGCGCGCATGGCCGGCGACATCCTCCTCGTGGTGATCGGCGCCTCGCTCGTCCAGGTGGGCTGGCCCGAGAAGGTCGCGTTCGGCCGCCACGCCGCGGGCGGCATGGTGGGCGAGCTGTTCGGCGAGATCGCCCGATCGCTCTTCTCGACCGCGGGCTCGTTCCTCGTCGGCTTCGCGCTCGTCGGCCTCATCTTGATCGGGCGCGCCAGCTTCTCGTTCATCGCGCTGATGCGCGCGCTCGCGCGGATCGGGCGGCTCGTCGTGACGCGCTCCCGCGGCGCGACCCGGTCGATCGCGGCGGCGTGGAGGAAGGCGCGCGAGCTCGAGCGCGCGCGCGCGGAGGAGTCGCGCAAGGCGAGCGAGCCGCACATCGCGCTCCCCGGCGACGACGAGGCGACGATCCTCGGCGGCGATCCGCTCGCCGACAGCGGCGAGCACGACATCGCGCCGGAGCCCTCGGCCGCGCCGCCGGTCACCCGCGTTCGCGTCGCGTCGACCGAGGCGTTCCCCGAGCAGAGCCCGCTCGTCCTGACCGAGCCGTCGCCGAAGAGGTCGCGCGCCGTGAGCCTCGGGCCGGAGCCCGAGGCCGCGAAGCCGAGCCGCCGCAAGAGGACCGACGAGCCGGCCGAGGCGCCCGCCGCGGGCGACGCGAAGAAGCGCGAGGCGACGATCGACGAGCCCGCCCCCGCGAAGAAGAGCCGCCGCAAGAAGGCGGCCCCGCCGCCCGACGTGAGCCTCGAGGAGGCCATCGAGCAGGCGAGCGACGAGGAAGAGGAGCAGGAGGACGACGCGACCGACGACGGCGGAGAGGAGGGCGACGCCGTGGCGCTCCCGGTGACGCCGCTCGAGAGCGTCGAGGTCGCGCGCGGCGCCGGGGCGGGGGACGCCGACTCGAAGAAGAAGGCGCGCGCGTCGAAATCGGTCGAGGCCTCCGGGGGGATCACGATCGTCGACACGTCGGCGGCGCTCGAGAAGGACGCGCCGGTCGCCGAGGAGCCGCCGAAGAAGGCCAAGGAGAAGGAGAAGAAGGGCCCGAAGGAGACGCCGGCCTTCAAGCTCCCGTCGCTCGACATGCTCGTGCCGGCGCCCGCGAACATCGGCCCCGTGTTCGACGAGGTGAAGCTCCGCGCGAACGCCGAGCTCTTGGTCAAGACGCTCGCCGACTACAAGGTCACCGGCAAGGTCGAGGAGATCCTCCCCGGTCCCGTCGTCACGACCTTCGAGGTCTCGCCCGTCGCCGGCACGAAGGTGAGCAAGGTCGCCGCGCTCGCCGACGACCTCGCGCTCGCGCTCGCGAAGAAGGTCCGCATCGTCGCGCCGATCCCCGGCAAGAACCGCATCGGCTTCGAACTGCCGAACGACAAGCGCGTCGCCGTCAACCTGCGCGATCTCGTCGAGGACCGCCGCTTCCAGACGCTCGACGTCCCGCTGCCGGTCGTCCTGGGCCGCGACATCGTCGGCAACCCGGTCTACGCCGACCTGGCGAGCATGCCCCACGCCATCGTCGCGGGCGCGACCGGCGCGGGCAAGAGCGTCGGCCTCAACGTCATGCTCACGTCGCTCCTCTTCCGGCGCACGCCGGAGGAGCTCCGCATGCTGATGATCGATCCGAAGGTCGTCGAGCTCGCGCCGTTCGATCGCATCCCGCACATGCTCCTGCCCGTCGTCACGGACATGAAGCAAGCGGCGACGGCGCTCAAGTGGGCCGTCGACGAGATGGAGCGCCGCTACCAGCTCTTCGCCGACGCCGGCACGAAGAACATCGGCACGTACAACGCCTGGGTGAGGCGCGTCATCGCGGGCGAGGTCAAGAACCCGCTCGGCAAGGCCATCATCGGGCGCGACCACAACAACCTCCAGGAGGTCCTCTCCGTCCGCTTCGACGATCCCGAGGGCGAGCAGCTCATGCCCGAGCCCTTGCCGATGATCGTGATCGTCATCGACGAGTTCGCGGACCTCATGATGCAGCAGGGCAAGGAGGTCGAGGCCTGCGTGGCGCGCCTCGCGCAGAAGGCCCGCGCCGCCGGCATGCACGTGATCCTCGCGACCCAGCGCCCGAGCGTCGACGTCATCACCGGCATGATCAAGGCGAACTTCCCGACGCGCATCGCCTTCCGCGTCGCGCAGAAGATCGACAGCCGGACGATCCTCGACGAGCAGGGCGCCGAGCACCTGCTCGGCAAGGGCGACATGCTCATCAAGCTGAACGGCACGAACGAGACGCGCCGCGTCCAGTGCCCGTGGGTCAGCGAAGAGGAGGTGCAGGAGGTCACCGACTTCCTCCGCTCGCAGGGCGAGCCGGTCTACGACGAGAACATCCTCAAGCCGCGCGACGACGAGGCCGCCGCCGAGGACGACGACGACGGCGAGACCGACCCGATGTACGACGACGCCGTGCGCATCGTCGCCGAGACGCGCCGCTGCTCGACCTCGTGGCTCCAGCGCAAGCTCGGGCTCGGCTACAACCGCGCCGCGCGCATCGTCGAGACGATGGAGCGCCGCGGCCTGGTCGGCCCCGCGAACGGCGCCAAGGACCGCGAGGTCCTCATCGACGCGATCTGAGCGCCGCGTCCGAGCCGCCGCACGCGGGAGGCTCGGCGTCAGGCCCCCGACGACTGCCTCGCGCGGACGCGCTCCAGGAAGGCGGCGTCGGCGAGGTCCTGAGGCCGTCCCGCCGCGCGGCGCGCGGGCGCCCGTGGAGCGCGACGGCGTAGCCACCGACGAAAAGGAGCTCCACCGCGTCGCGGGCGAGCTCCTCCAACGGATCTCCGACGTCGGGGGGAAGGCCCTGTGGACGAAATGCTCCGCGAATTCGCGCCCGCGGGGGCGCGCGACGAGCTCGAAAGAAAATCGTGCGTCCGGGCCGCTACAGCTGCGTCGCGGCCCGTGTCTCCTCCGCGGAAGGGCAAGGACCGGCACGGAGCCGGCCTCACGCCCTCCTTGCGAGGCACTCTCATGTTTCTTCTCTCGATGGTGATCGGAATTGCGGGCGGGCTCCTGGCGATGTCCTCTCTGCTCGTCGGGCGCTCCGCTCAGGCCGCCGAGAAGCTGGCGACGCTCGCGAAGTACCAGGGCTGGATCGGGCTGACGATGTTCGGCTGGGGCGTCTGGGAGCTGATCCAGTGCGTGCTCAACCTGAGGCTGCTCGCGCAGAGCCCGCTCGTCTTCGTCTTCTGGGCGCTCTCGGGCGTCGCCGACTTCACGGTGGGGCTCCTCCTCGGCTTCGGTCTGATCTCGACGTACGTGTTCCGCGGCAACGCGATGGCGATCGCGAAGGGCGACGCGCTCCGCTCGAAGCTCGTGGTCTTCCAGGTGCCGCTCGGCGGCCTCGCGATCGCGACGTCCCTCGTCTACGGCGTGCTGCACTTCGTGTGAGCGGACGACGGCAGCGCCGGGCGGAGACGTCGGCCCCGCCCGCGCTGGACGGTCGCGGCCCCGCCCGCGCTGGACGGTCGCCGGCGTCAGCCCGCGGCGCTCCGCGACTCCGCGAGCGCGTGCTGCAAGCTCACGTCGAGGCGGCTCTGGATCAGGCGGAGCAGGCTCTCGACCTCCGGCGGCGCGAGGCGGAGCTCGACCTCGAGCCGCTCCTTCGTCCCCTCCGAGAGCTCGTGGCGCGCGCGCTCCAGCCGTCTGAGCACGGTGAGGCGGTGGACGCCGAGCACCTTGCCGACCTCCTCCATCGAGAGCCGGTCGAGGTAGTGGAGCTTGAGGAGCAGGCGCGTGCCCGGCGCGAGCGCCTCGACGGTCTCGAGGAACGCACGGCGGAAAAGATCGCGGTACTTCCCCTTGAGCAGCTCGAGCTCGAGATCGCTCGTCGCCTCCGTGACGAGCGCGTCCTCGACGCTCGGGCCTGCGTTCGCGCGTGGCGTCTCGCGCTTCATGTTGAGCCACGCGCGCACCGCCGCCACGCGGATCCAGGCGCGCAGCTCTCCGCGCCCCGCGTACGTCAGGATGCGCGCGCGCTGTCCGGGCTCGGCGACGAGCAGGCGGTGGCGCAGCCGCTGCACGGCCTCCTCGGCCTCCGCCGGGGCCGCGCGTCGCGCGCGGAGGACGCTCGCGAGATCGGTGAAGCACGCGGCCTCGAGGGCGGCGACGGCGGGCGCGACGCCGGAGCCCGCGTGGAACGCGAGCCACAGATCGGCGCCGTGGAGCGAGGTCAACGGATCGCTCTCCCCCGCGTTCGCCCGGAGCTCGTCGACGAAGCGCGCGAACGCCGCGGGATCCACGCCCGGCCACGGCGGCCAGGCCGCCATCGCTGTCGAGACGAATTGATCGAGGTCCATGGGAACGCGCGTCGCCGCGTGGTTCGCGGTGGCAGAGGCTATCACGGCGCGCCAGGACGCCGGTAGGCTAGGGGCAGGACACGCGGATCATGTCGGACTGCCTCGATGACAACGGCGCTCTCGAGCTCCTCGACGGGCGGCTCCCTTCGGCCGCGCGGGCGCAGGTCGAGCGTCACATCGAGTCGTGCGACGCGTGTCGCGAGCTCCTCGCCGAGCTCGCGAAGGCCGACGCCGACGAGTCCGGCGGCGCGGCCGACACCGAGCGCACGCCGATCGCCGACAGCTCGGGGCTCACCCACGCGGGGCCCTACCGGATCGAGCGCCCGATCGGGAGCGGGGCCGCGGGCACGGTGTACCGCGCCGTCGACGACCGCACGAAGCAGGTCGTCGCGCTCAAGTACGTGACGGACCTCGCGTGGCGCGCGCGCTTCGGCCGCGAGGTCGAGACGCTCTCGCGGCTCGCGCACCCCGGCATCGTCCGGTACATCGGTCACGGCGAGACGCCGCACGGGCTGTACCTCGCGATGGAGTGGCTCGACGGCGAAGACCTCGAGCGCCGTCTCCGGCGCGGTCCGCTGCCGTGGCAGGCGGTCCGGATCCTCGGGCTTCGCCTCACCGCGGCGCTCGCCCACGCGCACGCGCTGGGCGCCGTGCACCGCGACCTCGGCCCGCGCAACGTGTTCTTGCCGGGAGGTCGCGTCGAGGACGCGAAGCTCCTCGACTTCGGCCTCGTGCGGGTGCGCGACGGGCTCGAGCGCACGGCGTCGCAGGCCGTCCTCGGGACGCCGTTCTACATGGCGCCCGAGCAGGTGAAGGACCCGAAGAACGTCGACGCGCGCGCGGATCTGTTCGCGCTCGGCGTCCTCTTCTACGAGGCCGTCTCCGGCGTGAGGCCGTTCCAAGGGGAGGACCTCTTCACGGTCTGGGTGCGGATCGTCGACCACGCCGCGCCCGACCTGAGGACGCTCACGCGCGGCGTCCCGGAGGCGTTCATCCTCGTCGTCGAGGCGCTCCTCGCGAAGGATCCGCAGGCGCGGCCGGCCTCGGCCGCCGACGTCCATCGCGGGCTCGTGCTGCTCGAGGGGCTGGCGCGGAGCGCGGGCGTCCCCCCGCCGGCGCCGCCGCCGCGCGCGGAGGTGGCGCATCCCGGACCGGCGTTCGGCTCGAGCGCGGGGCCGAGCGGCGTCGCGCGGTCGGCGTCGCCGCCGCCGACGCGTCGTGGCTCGGGGGTCTTCGTCGCCGCGGGCGTCGGCGTCACCGCCATCGTGGCCGCGTCGACGCTGGCCGTCGTCGCGCCGCGCCTCGCGCGACGAGGTACGGCGAGCGAGGCGACCACGACGAGCGAGTCCGAGCCGAGCGGCGCGGGTGAGCCGAGCGGCGCGGGCGAGCCGAGCGGCGCGAGCGAGCCGAGCGGCGCGAGCGAGCCGAGCGCGGATGAGCCGAGCGAGGGCAGCGGCGTCGCTCCCGGCGCGGCGCGCGTCGCCGCGAAGGTGCGTTCGCCCGCCGACGATCCCGCGAAAGACGCGCCTCCGGCGGCGTCCGGCGGCGCCGGCCAGCCCGCGCGCGGCGAGCTCATGGAGACGCTCTTCTGCGGCGGCGACAACGTCGAGCACCGGCGCGGCGGGCACTACGGCGCGGATCGGGAGGCCCGCGAGGTCACCTCCGCGGTGACGATCAGCGGACTGTGCAAGGCGACGCTCGAGGACTGCGTGATCGACGGACCGCGTTCGGTGAACGTGCTGAACCAGGCAGAGCTCACGCTCCGTCGGTGCCGCGTCCTCGGCGACGTCTCGCTCGTCGGCGCCGTGACGCTGACGCTCGAAGGGACGACGCTCGCGAAGGCGCCGACCGTCGTCGGCAAGGCGCGCATCCTCCGCCGCTGAGCGCCTCGCCGCTGCGCCGTCGCAGGCTCCTCCGAGCAGGAGCGGAGGTGCGGGGCGTGCCGACGCGCAGCGCGATCGTCGTGGTCGTGGTCGCTGGCGCGTCCGAGAAGCGGCTCTTCCGACCCTCGCTGAACCCACTCTACGAAGAAGGCCAGGACCGCCTCGGGCCCCGGCTCACTGTCCGGGGGCTAGGGCCTTCGCTCGTCGAGCGTTCGCAGGCCAGCTTCCGTAGAGGTCCTTCTCGCTTCGATCGACGGAGAACGAGGTCCCTCCCGCGTCGCTCGTCGACAGGGTACGTTCGAGCGCGGCCCGATGGCGGACGTGAGCAGGCGAAGCGAGCCGAGGCTCTCGGTGACGTTCGGGCGTGGCCTCGTGGCGGCCGCCGCTCTGCTCGTCGCGCTGACCGCGCGAGCGGAGGGCCCGGAGGTCGAGCCGGTCGCCCTCTCGTACGAAGCCGAGCCGAACGCGACCAGCGGATGTCCTTCGCAAGCCGAGTTCTTCGCGACGGTGCGCGCGCACACGAGTCGTTGGTCGGCCGTTCCCGAGGGGACGCAGGCGGAGCGAACGTTCCGCGTTCGCGTGTCCGGGAGCGGAGACGAATGGCTCGGCACCTTGGTCGTCGCGAACGAGGCTGGGCCCCTCGCCGAGCGCCATCTCGTCGGCCCGACCTGCGCGGGCGTGGCACGGGCCATGGCGATCATGGTCGGGGTGGCCATCGACCTCCGCGCCGCCGGCACGAACGACACGAAGCCGATCGCCGGCGAACGGCCCGAGGAGCCGCGTGCCGACGGGCGGACGGAGGAGGCCCCCGCCGACCGACCGCGCGACGAGGCCCCGCGGGTCGGTCGCAAGCGATCCCCCACCGGTCGCCCCCCATCCTCCGGCCCGGCGATCGCGCTCGACGTCCGCCTCGAGTCCACGTCCGCGGTCATCCGCGGCGCGCTTCCCGGCGTCGGAGCCTCGATGAGGCTCATCCTTCCAGCCCCGGAAGAGCCCGGCTGGATGCGCGGATGGAAGCCGAGCTTTGCGCTCGGGCTGCGGCAGAGCCTCCCGAAGGAGCGGGCGCTGAGCGGAGGGAGCGTCGACTTCCTGTGGCTGGCGGGAAATTTCCGCGCATGCCCTCACGAGCTCACGATCGCACGGATCGTGGAGGTCGCGCCGTGCGCCGAGATGAACCTCGGGATCCTCCGCAGCTCGGCCCAGGGCTTCGCCCGCGCGCGGCAAGCGTCGATCACCTGGCTCGATCTCGGCGGGTCGGTGTGGGCCGCCGTGTACCTCTCGCAGAAGGTCTTCTTGAGCTCGACCGTCCTCGTGACGGCGCCGCTCTTCCGGCGTCCGTTCGTCCTCACCAGCGGGACGGTTGCGGCGAGCGTGCCCGCGGTCGGTCTGCTCGGAGGCATCGGCGTCGGCGTTAGACTGTGAGCCCCGGGGGGACCCGAGGACGATTTCGTGATCAGAACGTCGAGCCGGCACTACTACGCCGAGTGCTCACCACGTCGACCGCCTCTGCGGCTGCCGCCAGCGTGGCCGGATCCATGGTCCGCGGGCGCGCCTCGCCGACGGCGCGTTCGGATGAACACGTGAGCGAACGAGCCGAGCTCCTCCCCGAGCTCGTGCGGGCTCACTTTGCGAACGTCTGGCGTTTCCTCCGGCGGCTCGGCTTCGAGCCGGACGTCATCGACGACGCCGCGCAGGACCTCTTCCTCGTCGTGCTCCGGCGGCTCGACGAGGTGAAGCCGGGCAGTGAACGCGCGTTCCTGTTCGGGGCGGCGCTCCGGATCGCGTCCAACCTCAAGAAGAAGCAGGCGCGTGAAGTGCCGACCGAACATCTCGATCCCGAGAGCGCGCACGACGAGACGGTCGCATCGCCCGAAGAGCGCCTCGACGGCGCGAGGGCGCGAGCGCTCCTCTACCGCTTGCTCTCGGAGCTCGAAGAGAGCCTGCGCGCGGTGTTCGTCATGTATGAGCTCGAACAGATGACGATGCAGGAGATCGCCGACGTGATCGAGGTTCCCCTCGGGACGGTCGCATCCCGCCTCCGACGCGCGCGCGACGACTTCCGTGCACGGCTCGAGCGTCATCGTGCACGCACGGGCGGGGGCCGAGACAAATGACGATCGAACCGACGCGCCTCGTTCACGAAGATCCGGACTTCGCGCACCTCGTCGCCGCGAGCGAGGAGGACGGTCCCACGCCCGCCCAGGTCGACGAAGCCGTGTCGCTCGCGAGGCGCATGGCGTCGGCGTCGCGACCGCGATCGTGGCGGTGGTTGGGGGCGGGCACCGCCGTCGTGGGGGCTTCGATGCTCGGCCTCATCGCCGCGTCGAGTCTCTCCTCGGTCGGCGGCGCCGCCGCGAAGAACGCCGAAGGGACCGCGTCGCCGGCCGCGTCGCCCGCCGGCCCCGTCGTCGCGTCGGCCGCGGAGCCGTCGACGATGCCGGAGAGCATCGCCCCCTCGGCGCGGGAACCGCCGCCGCTCGCCGTCGCTTCGGCGAGCGCCATCCGAGCCGTCGCACCTCGCGGACGACCGCCGACCGCGAAGGCGAGCGGTGACCGACACGAGAGGGCGCAGGGGGGATCTGCCGGTGCGGAGCGCTCGACCTTCGACGAAGAGCTCGGGCTCCTGTCGGCGGCCCGCGCGGCCCTCGCGGCGAGCGACACCCCCGCCTCCCTGCGCGCCGTCGAGCGCTATCGGGCGCGCTTCCCTTCCGGGCTCTTCGCGGAAGAGATCGAGGTCATTCGCATCGAGGCGCTCGCCGACTCGGGAGAGCGGGACCGCGCACATGCTCTCGCGGAGCGCTTCCTCGCGGCCAATCCGAGCAGCGCCTACGCGGCCCGCGTTCGCTCGCTCGCGCAACGTACCAGGGACTGAACCTCGGCCACCCTCACCAATCCACGATTGGGCCCTACTCGGGCTCCGAGAGCTCTCATGAACGCAGCTCATTTCGTTCGCCGGCGCGGCATCCGTGCGAGCGTTGCTTACGCCGCCTCGGTGGTCAGCGCTGCAGCGGCGCTGTTCGCTGTCTCGTGCACGACGGTGGACAAGCCCCTGATCATCGGCGACGACCTGCCCGCTCCGCCGTCGTTCACTTCGGTGCCGGAGGGAGGCGCCGACGCCGAAGCGGGGCTCATCGCCTACTGCCCGTCGAGCCAATGCCCCCCGGGGTGGACGACGTGTCCGGACTCGCGCTTCCCGTGCGACACCAACGTCCTCGCCGACTCGAGGAACTGCGGAGCGTGCGGGATGGCTTGCCCACCGCGCACGGGCTACGAGCAGTTCACGTGCAGCGAGGGCACCTGCAAGCTGGAGTGCGATGTCGCGTTTGGTTCCAAAGACTGCGACGGCCTCATCGACAACGGATGTGAGAGCGGCCTGCTCGATCCGACCAACTGCGGCGCGTGCGGCGTGGTCTGCGCCCAAGGGGAGAGGTGCACCTGGCAGGACGCCGATCTCAAGGAGGTCGGCTGCGGATGTCCTCCCGGCAAGGTCGCTTGCCCGTCGTGCAAGGACCTGAGCGACGACGACGGCAATTGCGGCGCTTGCAACCATCGTTGCGATCCGACGGGCGGGCCTGACGCTCCGCAGTACACGAACGTGTACTACGGCTGCGGCTCGGGGCAGTGTGGCGCGCCGAAGTGTGCGCATCCCTTCATCGAGTGTGATGGAGACCTCGGGAACGGTTGCGAGACGTCGAGCTTCACGGAGGACGACTGCGGGGACTGCGGCAAGAAATGTGGTGCAGGGCAGAGGTGCGCCGTGGATCTCCAGGGCCAGCCGATGTGCATGTGCGATCCGGGGTGGACCTTCTGCCAAACCGGTGAGATGCACGGCCTCCCGCAGGGATACTGCGCGAACGTCGGCGCCGACAGCTCCAACTGTGGCGCCTGCGGGAACCGCTGCGAGGTCTTCGGCGGTATCGGAAAGCAGATGCCGCTGTGCGACTTCGGAAAGTGCGCGGTCCGCTGTCTCGATGGCGCAGCAGACTGCAACGGCTCGCAGTCCGATGGATGTGAGATCGATACGAAGAGCGATCCGCGCAACTGCGGTGGATGCGGGATCACCTGTGACCTCATGATGGGTCAAGCCTGCGTGGCAGGCAGATGCGTGGTCGAGCCGTGCGATCGCGTCGACGCGGGTGAGGTGACCCGATGAGCGCGTGGCGCTGCACGCTGGTCTCCGGGGCGGGTTTCGCGTGCGCTCTGGCCGGCGCTCTCGTCACCTCCTGCGCGTCGAAGGACGAGAGCGCGAATCTCGATCCCGACGACGTCGGGGTCGTCGTACCCGAGCGCGACGCGGGGGGAGCGGACGGCGCCGACGGCGGCGAGGCCTGCATCGAAGACGATTGCGAGCTCTTCCCGGCCGAGTGTGAGCCGGGGGCGCTCTGCCCGAGCGGCCTCTTCGGCGCCCATCCGTCCGGGGGAGTCGACTGGCGCACGCGCCTCGAGACGATTCGCGCTCGCGCGGCGACCGACGCGTGGGTCGTCGGGACGGTCGGCGTGGCCGCGCACTTCGACGGGACGGAGTGGAAGCTCGTCGATGTCGGCACCCTCGAGTCGCTCCGCTACGTCTGGCCCGCGAACGGCGGGGAGCTGACGTTCGGGACCCTCGACCGCGTGTTCACGCGTGGCCTCGGCGCCGGCGAAGGGGCTCCGTCGCCGGACGGTTGGGCCGCGCGAGGCAAGGTGACTCCACCGTCGGGCGCGGGCAGCTACGTCACCGCAGCGTGGGGCCGGACCGGCTCGCGCACGATGTGGGTGGCGACGTCCGCCGAAGTGTGGCGCATCGACGCGGACGGGACGACGCTCTCGCCGACGACGGGGGTGCCTACGTCGGTCTGCAGCCATCTGCCGTGCACGTGGCTGAGAAGCCTGGACGGAGTGTCTCCCAACGTCGTGTGGGGCGTCGGAGAGACCGGCGCGGCGATTCGAATCACCGATGCCAGCGGCGAGTCGCCGAGCGTCGAGGTGATGAACCCGCTCACGTGGTCGACGCTGAACGGCGTGTGGGCCGTCTCCGATACGGAGGCGTGGGCCGTCGGAGCGCGCGGCCTGATCATCCACAACGTGGGGGCGACGTTCGATTGGCGCGCGGCGGAGGCGCCGACGGAGGAGCACCTCAACGCCGTCGCGGGCTCGTCCTCGTCCGACGTCTGGGCCGTCGGCGACAAAGGGGTGGTCCTTCACTACGACGGAACGACGTGGTCGCGGGTGAAGGTGGCCGGGATGGGTCGTCGTCGACCTGAGCTCCTCTCGGTGTGGGTGCCGGAGCCTGGAAAAGTGTGGATCGGAGGCCAAGGGGTGCTCCTGTCCCTCGGAGGCAAGCGATGAGACGCATGGGCTTTCTCGCATGTTCGTCGGCGACGCTCGCCGTCCTGGTCGCCTGCGCGACCTCGGACGGGGAAGGCGCCTCGCTCGAGCCCTTCATCGATGGCGGAAGCACCATCCTCGACGCTGCGTCGCCGGAGGAGGGCGACGCAGCGCCGGGACCGGACGCGTCTGTATCGCCCCGGCCGGGTTGCAACGACCACGGTTGGTGTGAGACGGACCTCCCCGATCCGAAGCTGACGTTCATCGATGTCTGGCCGTTCGCCGATCGCGCGTTCGCGGTCGCCGAGAGCGACACGCTCGGGACGAAGGTGCTCGAATGGACCGAGGCGACGCAGGCCTGGTCGTACATCGACGACAACTCGCAGAACGCCTACGGCACCGGTCACTACGCCGGCAAGATGTACGCGCCGAGCGAGAACGAGCTGTACTTCACGACGGCGCCCGGCGTCGTCTTCCACGGGACGCGCGTGAGCGCTTCCGCGCCGTTCACGTGGGAGTCGACGCACCTTCCGTACGAAGGACCCGAGTATGACGATCGCGATCCGGGGCGGGCCTGGAGCGTGGAGCTTCCGGGCGTGTACGTGACACGCTACGCGACGGCCCTCGGCGTGACCGGGACGTCGCAGGGCGACGTCTTCGCGTGGTACGGCAACCGAATCTTCCGCCGCACGAGCGGAGACGGCGGCCCGCCGATGTGGGTCTCGGAGCTCGTCACGGAAGATCCGAGCTCCACGGCCGGCGAGTCCTTCTACATCTTCAATGCGTCGCCGGCGAGCAGCGATGAGATCTGGTTCGTCGGAGGACACGGCCCGAGCGACACCGCGAAAGGCTTCACGGGATGTCCGACCCTCTTCCGTCGAACGCCGTCGGGCTACTCGACGGTCCTGGATTTCACCTACTCGAACGGCAACTGCTCGACCAAGCCAGACACCCTCCAACCGGGGGTCAAGCTCGAGGTCCCGGGCTTCGGCGTGTTCGATATTCCGTGGCAACCGAAGGGCTGGGCAACGGCAGTCACACCCGTGGCTCCGGGCGCAGCCCTCGTGATCATCCAGAACGATCTGACCTGGGCCTACGTCGACACCGCGTCGAACGTCGCGCGCGGCAACCAAGCGATCGGCGTGAAGCCTCCCGCCGCGCATTCGGCCCCGCTGCTCCACTCGGTCGTCCGCGTGGCGGACCGCTTGTGGTTCAGCGGCCATGGAATCGTCTTCGGTTCGGAGATCAAGCTGGACGCGTGGGAAGACAGCCTCGGCATCGGGACGGCCGAGTCGTACGCGCAAGCGGGGACGAGCTACGGCGCCTTGGTCGAGAAGACGAGTGTCTCGTTCGGGGGGGGCTATCTGGACGAGCCGCTCTACCAGGTGCGCGGGACGTCAGCGAAGAACCTTTGGGCAGTCGGAAATCGCTATGCACTCCACAAGAAGACTCCTTGAACCGCATCGCCCTGGGCTGCTCGAGTCGAAGACCGTAGATGTCGCCGTGCCGAATGCACGGCGGCTCCTTGCGCTCTCCGTCGTCACCGCCGCCGCCGCCGCGCTGAGCTGCTCGAGCGGAGATGACCCGAGCGAGCCGCCGCTCGCGGACGCCGGGGATGCCGGGGACGCCGGGGCAGACGCTGCGGCCGATTCGAGCGGCCTCGACGCGTGCGCCTTCGACGGCCGGCCGCTGCCCGTCGTCTGCGGCTCGAGCCCGTGCGCGACCGCGCTCGTGACGACCCTCGGCAGAAGCGCCGAGGACAAGGCCGAGGGCTTCTGCGTCTTGCTCGACGACGGCACCGTCGCGTGTTGGGGGGCGAACGGCGCCGGTCAGCTCGGACGCGGGGAGGGTGAGGGTGAAGCGCTCGTCGACAGCTCGACCGCAGCCAAAGTGGTGGGGCTCTCGAACGTCAAGTCGATCGACCATACCTGCGCCGTCGACGAGAAGGGCAGCGTGTGGTGCTGGGGAACCGGCCCATTCTCGTGGACCGAAGACGGCGGGGCCGTATCGACGACCCACACCACGCCCGTGAAGCTCGATCTCCCTCCAGCGACGGGGGTGGCGCGAAGCTTCGAGACCGCGTGCGCGAGCGTCGGCGGTGACGTGCAATGCTGGGGCAGTAACGCGCTCGGCCAGCTCGGACCGCTCTCCGAGACGTTCACCGGGGGGCCGAAGCGCGCGGCGCTCCCCGGAGGAGCCGCCTCGTCCGCGTTGGAAGTGGGGAACGCCACCTTCGTCCTCCGCGAGGACGGCTCGGTCGTGAGCTGGGGCGGCAACCCGGGCATCGGGCGCGTCTCGCCGAGCTTTCCGGATCCGCGCCCTCAGCTCGTCTCGCTCGCGAGGGTCACGCAGATCGACTCCGCCTACGACAACACGTGCGCGGTTGCGAACGGGGTCGGGTACTGCTGGGGCGCGCGCGTCCTACCGATGGAAGGCACCGTGACGGATCGGGCGCTCCCCGAACCCGTCGCCGCGCCCGAGCGCCTCGTTCAGATCGCCACGACGCGTTCGGAGATCGAGGTCCTCCAGATGGAGGCACGCGCGCTCAAGCCCTACCGATGGTGCGCCGCGGCCGCCTCGGGGAACATGTACTGCTGGGGCTTCAACGAGAGCGGGCAGGCGGGGACCGGCAGCGAGGAGTACGTCGCGCGCGCCGCGAGGCCGCTCGGCCTCCCCGAGGAGGCCAAGGTCGCGCAAGTGAAGACCACGGTCAACACGACGTGCGCGCTGCTCACGACCGGCAAAGTGTACTGCTGGGGGAGCAACTATAGCGGTCAGCTCGGCAATGGGCTGAACCGAGGCAAGAGCTTGGCTCCGACGGAGGTGGTGCTTCCATGACGAGACGCTCGGCCGTGCCGGTGGTCCTCTCGATGACCGGCCTTGCGCTCCTCACCGCCCTCGGGGCCTGCGCGAGTGATCGCGACGGGTTCGCCAAGGCGCCGGACTTCGTCGCGCCGACGACGGACGACGATGCGGGCAGCTGTCTGCTCCAGTGCTCGCTCGACGGGCGATCGGTCGTTCAATCGTGCACGGGCGACGTGGTCGAGACCTGCCCGAAGGAGCTGGCGTGCGGCGGCGCCAGATGCCAAGAGTCCTGCGCGGCGGCGGCCGAGGACAAGAGCTCGAACGGCTGCGAATTCTATTTTCAATCGCCGCCGGCTTTCCACGAGAGTCCGGACAATTGTTATGCGGCGTTCGTCGTCAACACGTCGACATCGCCGGTGGAGATCTCGCTCGATCGCGGCGGGGCGGATCTCGACCTCTCCGGCGCGCTGTTTCGCACGACGCCCGGGGATGCGACGCTGATCCCCCACGCGGGGCCGATCCCGCCCGACGAGAGTGTCGTTCTCTTCCTCTCGGACCGCGATCCCGAGTTGCCTTCGAGAGGCCGCTACACGGCACCGTGTCCGGCCGGCGTCACGCCGGCGATTCTCTCGGGGACCTCGTCGTACGGCACGAGAGTCAGCTCGGCGTTTCACTTGAAGTCGAGCGCGCCCGTATCCCTCGTTTCGATGTATCCATTCGGCGGCGCGGCGAGCTTCATTCCCACGGCCACGCTCCACATGCCTGTCGTGACCTGGGGCAAGGAGCACATCCTCATCGACGGCTGGGAGGCTGGCCGAGCCGGCTCGGGGAACCCGGCATCGCACATCGTCGCGTCGGAGGACGGAACGGAGATCACGATCATCGCCAACAAGGCGCTTCAGGACGGCGTCGAAGTCAAAGGCGGTCCTGCCAAGACACCGCTCAAGTATTCCCTCGACAAGGGACAGTACTTTCAAATCGATCAAACCGAGGAGCTCGTAGGGAGCATCGTGCTCTCGAACAAGCCCACGAGCATTTTCGGCGGGAGCTCGTGCGCGGATGTCCCGGCCACCCAAGGGGCTTGCGACGCGCTATGGCAGCAGATCCCGTCGTACGATCAGTGGGGCTTCGAGTACGTCGGTGTCGGCTACCGCCAGCGCACGGCGTCGCCCCACGAGCTCATGCCCTACCGCATCGTCGCCGCGCACGACGGCACGCGCCTCGACTACGATCCGGAGATCCCGCCTGGTGCGCCGACAGAGATGAACGCGGGCGACGTCGCGTCGTTCCCCGTAGGCGTCAATCAGCCCTTCGTCGTGCGCACGCAAGACGCCCAGCACCCGATCTACGTGGCCGCCTACATGCAAGGGGCCGAAGGCGGCTACTACGGCACTCCCAACCTGCTCAGCATGGGAGATCCGGAGTTCGTCAACGTCGTTCCTGCGGGGCAGTGGCGGAGCTCGTACTCCTTCTACGCCGACCCCGCGTACGAGGAGACCTCCCTCGTCGTCATCCGCGGCAAGCAGCGGGGCAAGCTCGAGGACGTCTGGCTCGAGTGCGCCGGCACCCTCGAGGGCTGGACCCCCATCGGGACGCGCGGCGAGTACGAGTTCGTTCGCGTCGATCTGCAGCGCAACGGCGGGCCCGGTCAGTCGTTCGGCGACGAGGTTTGTCGGACGGGTCTTCACCGCATGAAGAGCGAGGGGCCCTTCACCGCCACGATCTGGGGCTGGGCGCACTCGGCGAGCTACGCGTACCCCGGCGGCATGGCGCTCCGGAAGCTCGTCGACACGCCTCTGCTCCCGATCCAGTGATCGCCGGCGCGGGAGCGACGTCGCCGCGCCTTGGACATCCGCGCGGCGGTTGCCCCTCGCGTCGCGCGCTGCGGGACTCCAGATCCGCTCATCGAGCGTTGACGCCTCCCGTGCAGCCTCGCGCTCGCCTCCGCGCGCGAGCGCGCTTCACATCAGCTCGACGCCTTCGGCGACGAGCTCGAGCTTCGCGAGCGGGCGACCGAGCTGCGCCTCGGCCTCGGCGCGGCAGCCCTTCTTCCCGCCGTGCTCGGCGCCTCCGCCTCCGGCGGCGGCCATGCCCTCGTGGCCTTCGCCCTCGCAGGCGCCCTTGTCCTCGGCCTTCACGAGCTTGGCGAGCACGCGCGCCTTCCGGCCCGCCGCGGTCTTCGGGACGAAGAACGCGTGCCCGGCCATCTTGATGTGCGCCTCGCTCGCGTCGTCCTTGATCTCCATCCAGCAGCCCATGTGCTGGCAGACGGCCGTGACCGTGCCGTCCGTGGCGAAGGTCTTGCCAACCCACGCGTTCGGCGACTTCGCGATCTCGGCGAGCGCCACCTTCTGCGCCGAGGCCTCGATCGGCGCGCCGAGGCGGAGCGCGCCCTCCGCGGCGCTCGTCGCGCTCGCCGCGGCCGAGGTCGTCGGGGCGGGTGCCGGATCGGGTGTCGCCGCGGTCGGGCTCTTCGAGCCCGTATCGCACGCGGCGATCGCCATGAGCAGCGACGCGGAGGTAGCGACGATCGTCATGCAGCGCATCCGAGCCTCGTAGCACCCGCACGTCGCTTCGTAAAACCAGAAGGCGTTGACTGCGCGTAGTCCGAGCTGACCGTCGTGGTGCCCCGCGCAGCCGAACGTCGAGTTGGACGAAGCCGGGGCTGAACTTTCGCGGTCGGCGAGTTTGGGGAAGGAGTGACCTGCCTCGCTAGCACCTTTGCAGCGAATCGACCCCCGTGTTGTTTCGAGGATCGACATCGTCGTGTGATTTATGTCAGCGAAACTAGAGCGCGTTTCATAAATGCCGAATCAAAATCAGCGCA
>JAHBWF010000034.1 GCA_019637105.1 Labilithrix sp. | reverse complement strand
GGGCAGGAGGGGGTCCGAGCGTGGCGCGCAGGGGGGCCGCCGCCTCACGATCCGATCGACCTGCCCCGCCGCCTGCTCCGGCGACATGTACGTCGGGGTCCCGAGCGCCATCCCGGCGATCGTCTGCTCGCGCGCCTCGAGCAGGCGCGCGAGGCCGAAGTCGAGCACCTTGACGACGATCCCGTCGCGCTCGGGATCCCGCGCGAGGAACAGGTTGTCGGGCTTGAGGTCCCGGTGGACGACGCCGTTCGCGTGCGCCGCGTCGAGGACCGCCAGGACGCCGTCCGCGACCTCGAGCAGCTCCCGCTCGCCGAGCGGGGGATCCCGCTTGGCGCGATCGCCGAGCGACTCGCCGTCGAGCAGCTCCATCACGAGGTACGCCGTGCCCTCGCCGTCGCCGTCGGCGACGACGTCGTCGTCGAGGACCTTCACCGCGCCGGCGTGCTCGACGCGGTTGGCGGCGTAGCCCTCGTGCAGAAACCGCTTCCGGATGTGGGGCACGCGCCCCATCGAGGGCGAGAGGACCTTCACGGCCGCGCGCGCGCCGTTGCGGTGGCGCGCGGCGTAGACCGCCCCCATCCCGCCGACCCCCAGCAGGCGCTCGAGCGTCCACTTCTCGTGGAGCACGGTCCCGACGCGCTCCTCGGCCTGCGGGTCGGCGGCGACCATCGTCGTGATTATGCCGCAGCCGCGGCCCGCCACCCAGAGCCTCCCCGAGAGCGCCCGGACCGGCGTCGGCCGCCCCGCGGAGGAGGGCCGGCGGCCGGAGCCACGGCCGAGCTCGCCCGGCGGCGAGCTCGACCGCAAGCGCGCCGCGACCGCGCGGTCGATGCGCACGCGAACTGCATCGCGAGCGCTCGATGCGCCGCCCGTCGACCTCGCCCCTCTTGGCCGTCCTCCTCCTCGTGTCGTCGTGCAAGTCGGGTGACGCGCAAGAACGGGTCGACGAGAGCTCGCCGACGTCTCCCGCTCTCGACACGAACGACACGAACGACACGAACCACCCCGGGGCAACTCGCGACGGTGGGACCCGCGAGCGCGACGGCGCGTCGACCGCGCCGCCCGATCCCGAGCCGTCGGGGCCGCCGCGCGTCGACTTCGTCGGCCGCTTCGACGCGCGCGATCCGGCCGGGCCGACGTGCGCATGGCCCGGCTGTCGCATCGTGGCCCGCTTCGAGGGGACGCGCGTCACCGCGCGCCTCGAGGAGATCACCCAGTCGTGGATGACGGGCGGACCGAGCGAATGGGACGTCACGATCGACGGCGCGCTGCGTCCGAAGCTGGTGATGGAGGCCGGGGCCCACGAGTACGTCCTCGCGACGGACCTCCCCCCCGGCGAGCACGTCGTCGAGCTCTACAAGCGGAGCGAGGCGCAGACCGGGGCGACGCGCTTCCTCGGCTACGACTTCGCGGGCGGCAAGCTGCTCGCGCCGCCGGGCCGTCACCTCCGCAAGCTCGAGATCATCGGCGACTCGCAGCCCGCCGCGTTCGGCGTCGAGGGCGTCGGTCAGGGCCCGATGTGCCCCGGACTCAACTACGCCGCGAAGTGGCAGAACTTCCGCAAGTCCTTCGGCGCGCTCCTCGGCGAGGCGTTGAAGGCCGACGTCCAGGGCACCGTGTACTCGGGCAAGGGGATGGTGAAGAACATCTGGCGGCCCGACAAGGACACGATGCCCGTCGTCTTCCCGCGCGCGGTGCCGACGATCGCCGCGAGCCCGTGGGACTTCACGGCCTACGTGCCGGACGTCGTGATCGTCATGCTCGGGGGCAACGACTTCGCGATCGGCCAACCGGAGGACGACGGGGCGCCGACGGTCGCGCAGTTCACGGACACGTACGACGCCTTCGTCGTCGACGTCCGCCAGCACTACCCCCACGCGCACGTGTTCCTCGCGACGTCTCCCTCCGTGAGCGACGCCGAGCCGCCCGGGCGTCAATCGCGCACCCACGTGATGGAGGGCGTCGCGGGCGTCGTCGCGCGGCGAAACGGCGCCGGCGACACGCGCGTCTACGCCGTGACGCCGTCCGTCGCGCCTCCCTCGGAGCTCACGGGCTGCGAGGGCCACGGCAGCCCCGCGTTCCACCAGCGCGTCGCCGACGAGCTGGCGCCGCGGATCCGCGAGAAGACCGGCTGGTGACGGCGGCGGCGGCGCGAGCGACAGGATGCCTCGCACGACGGCGCCTCGTCCGAGCGTCGCCACGTGGGCCCCGCGCGACCTCGCACCGACCGCGTCGCCCGAGCGAGGCGGCGGCGTCCACGCGGATCGCGGCGGAGCCCCCCGAGTCACGGCGCGCGCTCGGGGCGTCGCTCCTCTCGTGCGCCGTCGCGACGTGGCTCGAGCCGGGCACGTCGACTGCAACGCGCATCACAGAAGGTGAGCCATGGCGCGGATCCGAGCCGTCCTTTTCGACATCGATGGAACCCTGCTCGACAGCAACGACGCACATGCGCAGGCGTGGCTCGATTCGCTCCGAGGCCACGGGCGGAACGTCTCGCTCGACCTCGTGCGATCCAAGATCGGGATGGGGGCCGACAAGCTGCTCCCCGAGCTCGTCGCGGTGGATCACGAATCGGCGGAGGGGAGGTCGATCCGCGAGCGGCGCGCGAGGATCTTCAAGGCGCACTACCTCCCGGACCTCGGCCCGTTTCACGGCGCGCGCGTGCTGGTCGATCGCCTGAGATCGCGCGGGCTCGTCTGCGCCGCGGTCTCGTCCGCGTCCGCCGAGGACATCGGCCCCCTCCTCCGCGCGGCCGGCGTCGCGGACCTCATCGACGTCGTCGTCTCGGCCGACGACGCCGACCGCAGCAAGCCCGATCCCGATCTCGTCCAGATCGCGCTCGACCGGATCGGGCTGACCGCGGGCGAGGCGCTCATGATCGGCGACACGCCCTACGACATCGCCGCCGGCGAGCGCGCGGGCGTGCCCGTCGTCGCCCTGCGCTGCGGCGGGGGCTGGTCCGACGGCGATCTCTCGGGCGCCATCGCCCTCTACGACGATCCGGCCGATCTCTCGTCTCAGCTCGATCGCTCGCCGCTCGCGCTCGACCGAGAGTCGAACCCGCCGAGCACGCATCGGACGATCCGCGCGCGGCGGGTGGCGGTGTGAGCGCGCGGGAGCCGCGCGCTCCGGCTCACTTGTAGCCGCTGAAACCGCCGCCCTTGCGGTCGGCCCGCGCGCGCGGCGGATCCTTGCCGGCGCGCTCGTCGAGGACGGAAGCCCCCGAGTGCTGCGACTTCCCGACCTTCGGCGCGTCGTCGGCGGTATGAAGCTCGGCGGCGAGGAGCCGGACAGTCGCGGCGGGCGACGTGGGCGCGGACACGGGCTCGCTGGACACGCGCCCGCACCCCACCGCCAGGACGGCGACGACGACCGCGAGGGCGCGCGGGGTATGCTCGAGCTTCATGGCGGGCCTCATAGCACTGCGGCGCTCGGGTGCAACGGCCGTTCCGGTCGGAAACGCCAGAATACCGAGGACCCCGAGCGGCGCCGCGGCGGGCGTGACCCGGACAAAACGGCCACGAACCGACCCATCCGCCTCAGCGAGCGCCGCGCTTCGGGTGTCTCCCCGGCGCTACACCCGAGCTTCCGACGCGGCTACCCTCCCCGGACGTGACCCCCAGCGCGTCCAGCGTCGGCGTCGTGGCCTCCGGCGGCGAGCCTGACTCGGAGGGCCCGTGACCGCCCCGGAGCTCTCCGCTTGCACGGTCGAGAAGAAGTGCTCGAGCTCCGGCAAGCTCTGCGCGCCGGACGACCGCGCCTGCCAGAGCGAGGCGGTCGCGGGAGGGCTCGAGGTGACGTGCGAGCGCCTCGAGCCCCGCGGCTACGTCTACTGCCCGCCCGGCGCCCAGCAGCGCGACTCGGGCGTGGTGTGGGTCCTCCTCGCGGTGGCGTTGGCGATCGCGGCGTTCGGCGGCGTCGCGGCGTACTTCCTCCTCCGCAAGCGGCTCACGCGCTGACGCTTCGCGACGCGGCGATCGCGCGTGCGGCGCTCGATCCGTCGATTTGACGCGACGGCGCGCGGAACACAAACTCGAACGACGATGCTTTCTCTTCGTCTTACCGTGCCCTTCGCCGCGCTGCTCGTCCTGCTGCCCGCCTGCAGGGGCGGCGCCGAGACGCCGCTCGTCGGCGCCGGCAGCTCCGACGGCGGGACGAACGACGACGGCGACAGCGGCGCGAGCGGCGGCTCGCGCGGCGCGTCTCCCGGCGACACCTGCTCGCTCCCCAAGGTCAAAGGCCCGTGCGAAGCGTACATCGAGTCGTACGGGTTCAACGCCGGGACGGGGAAGTGCGAGGCCTTCGTCTACGGCGGCTGCCAGGGCAACGCGAACCGCTTCGAGACGCCGAGCGGGTGCGTCGCCGCCTGCGCGCCGAGCGCCGAGGTGGATCCTTGCTCGGCGATCGCCTGCGACAAGGGCAAGGTGTGCGTCTACCAGGGCCCGACCCCCGTGTGCGCCGAGCCGTGCGAAGAGGGCGCCACGTGCAGCGAAGCGCCGTCGCTCGGCTGCAAATGCGCTGGAAGCTGCGCCAACTGCAAGGACTGCCGGCACGTCTGCCTGCCCTGAGCTCGAGAAAAGGCCCGCGGCGCCGCCGTCCGGTGAGGCGAGTGCGGCAAAGGGCCGCCTGGAGATCGCCGGAGAGAGGCGGTTCACTCGGGCGAGCGCACGCCCCCGCGCGGTCTGTCGATGTCCGACGAACGCAGCATTCCCGAGCACCTCGCCCAGCTCCTGGCGTCATCGGTCGAAACCGTGGAGCGCCTCGAAATCCTGCTCCACCTGCGCGCGCGCAAGGGGAAGTCGTTCGGAGCTCGCGCCGTCGCCGAGGCCCTCCGCGTCTCGAGCGCCTTCGCCGAGCAGCACCTCGCCATCCTGTGCGGACGCGGGTTCCTCAAGGTGAGCATCAGCTCCGATCTCATCTACGGGTATCAGCCCGTCAGCGCCGCGATCGACTCCGCGATGCAGGAGATCGAGGACCTCTACCGCGAGCGCCCCGCCGACGTCGTCGCCGTGCTCCGCAGCGCGAGCGACCGGGATCCGGCGCACGTCTTCGCCGACGCGTTCCTCATTCGCAGGCCGACCAGGAAGAGAGGCGATGATGGGTGAGATCGTCTACGTACTCTGCGCGCTGACGAGCCTCGCGTGCGCGGTCCTCCTCGTCCGCTCGTACCTCGCCAGCCGCTCGCCGCTCCTCTTCTGGAGCAGCGTGTGCTTCGTCGGCCTCTTCGCCAACAACGTGCTCCTCGTGGTCGACGTCGTGCTGACGCGGGACGAGGTCGACCTCCTCTTGGCGCGAGACCTCACCAACCTCGCGTCGGTCGCGGCGCTGGTGTTCGGCCTCGTCTGGAGGGCGCGGTGACCGTGGACGCGCTCGTCCTCCACGCGTACCTCACCGGCGCGGGCACGGCGGCGTTCCTCGTCGCCTCCGTGTTCTTCCTCCGATTCTGGCGGGACACGCGGGACCGCTTGTTCTTGCTCTTCGCCGTCGCGTTCGGAGCGCTCGCGTTGAACCGCGTGCTCCTCGCGTTGATCGAGCCGACGCGCGAGTCGCAGCCGTACCTCTATCTCTTGCGGCTCGGCGCGTTCGTCCTGATCGCGTGGGGTGTCGTCGACAAGAACCGCCGCGCGTGAGCGGCGGTCAGCGCGGCTCGGCGGGTCCGGCGGGGGCCGGAGGCGCGTCGACGCTGGGAGGCGGCCCCAGCGCGGAGGCGATGCGCTCGGCGCGGTAGCCCTCGCTCGCGGCGAGCCGGATGAGCGCCGCGGCCCCCTCGGCGCCCGCGGCGTGGGCCTCGCGCCCCGCGACGGCTTCGCGCTCGGCGAGGAACCTGGCGAGCTCCTCGAAGCGCTCCTTGTTCAGCCAGATCGTGCCGTCGGCCTCGTGGACGTTCATGAACGTCTGCCCGCGCTCGGTGCCGAGCGCGAGGCGCATGGCGACCGCGACGGGCCCCGTCGGGAGCGTCGCCGCGAGGAGGACGAGCGCCGCGCGCCGGTGCGCCTCGTCCGGACCGGCGATCGTGCGGAAGCCCGCGACGAGCGGCTCGGCGAGCCGCCACTCCGCGAGGAGGGCTTCACGCGCGGGCCACATCGCGGGCGTGATCGCCGCCGGCGCCGTAGCCTCCACGCCGGCCGCGGGCGGCGAGGCCGCCGCCGCCTCGCCCGACGTGGACGCCGCGGCGGCGGACGTCGTCGGTGACGCCGACGCCGCGTCCCCCGATGCCGCCTCCCCCGATGCCGCCTCGCCCGACGTGGACGCCGCGATGGCGGACGTCGTCGGTGACGCCGCCTCGCTCGACGCCGACGCCGCCTCGTCCGACGCGGGCGCCGCGGCAGGAGCCACCGCCTCGATCGACGGCCGCGCGGCGCCGACCGACGGCGGGGCGGCCGGCGACGACGGGGCGGAGACCGCCGACGAGGGCGGCGCCTTCGGCGCGGCGTCGGCGAGCGCCCTGGCGACGGCCGGCTCCGCCGCGGAGAGCAACTCGAGCGCCGCCTCGACCTGGATCAAGGCGAGCAGGAGATCCACGTGGAGGACCGACGCGTCGCCGAGCGGCGCGCCGTGCTCCGCGACCTCGGATTCGTCGCGCTCGACCGCCCCCGGCGGCGCGAGCTTCTCCGCCCGATCGACCGTGGCCCGCTCGGACGCCGCCACTTCACGCTCGGACGCCGCCTCATCACGCTTGGACGCCGCCACTTCACGCTCGGACGCCGCCTCATCACGCTCGGACGCCACCACATCACGCTTGGACGCCGCCACATCACGCTCGGACGCCGCCGGAGATGGCGCCGCCGGCACCGGCGCTCGGACCACGGCGTGGAGCGTCGCGAAGCGGTCGCCCGCGCGCCGGAGCGCCGCGCGATCGACGGAGACGTCGAGGCTCGTACGCCGCGAGAGCATCCAGTCGAGCCCGTCCGCGACGTGACCGAGCCGCTCCTCGAGCGCCGCGCGCGCGCGCACGTCGTCGTCGGCGTCGAGCTCGCCCGCCAGGTACTCGACGTGTCCCTTCGAGCAGGCCTCGCGGAGCGGCGCGTGGACCGGCCGGAGGTACAGCTCGCGCGCCGCGCGCTCGACGTCCGGGACGCCGCGGCCCGCGAGCTCGGCGGCGAGCCTGTCGTACGGCAGCTCGAGCGTCGCGGTCACCGGACGGAACCCGGTCAGCACGTGGTACTGGAACGCGCCGAGCTCCCAGGCGACGCCGCCCTCGACGACGTCGCGCGTGGGCCGTAGGTACTCGAGCCCGTGCGGCAGATCGCGGATGACGAGCCAGTCGCCGCGCTCCCGCGCCGCCCCGAGGCCGAGCTCCTCGACCACGTTCCCCCGGTGCGTGCTCCGGAAGATCCGACCGCGCGTCCCCTTCCACTTGTTGTGGAACACCACGAGCGCGCGCTCCCCGCCGGCGCCGTTCGAATACGCGTAGACGTCCTCGTCGACGCGCCCGCCGTCGGTGACGAAATCGTAGAGCGCGAAGTGCTCGACGCCGCTGAACAGGTAGCGCTTGTGGAGGAGCGGGAAGATCTCGCGCTCGTGGCGGCGGACGAGCTCTTCGTTCGTCTGCTCGTTCCAGCGCGCGCGCCGGTATTCCATCCCGTACTTCTCGTGAAGCCCCTCGATCTGTCCGTGACCGAACATCGGGAGCCCGGGCATCGTGCTCATGAGGACGCAGACGCCGAAGTACTTGTCGTCCTCGCCGAACTGAGCGACCGCGGTCTCCTCGTCCGGGTTGTTCATGAAGTTGACGAAGCGCTTGAGGATCTCCGGATCGAAGTCGAGGACGTTCGTGATGGTCGCGCGGTACTTGTCGTTCTCCTCGCGCTTCAGCATGTTCATGAACGCCGAGTTGTAGACGCGGTGCATCCCGAGCGTCCGGACGAAGTACCCCTCCATCATCCAGAACGCCTCGGCGAGCAGCAGCGTGTCGGGCGCGCGCTCCGCGACGGCGTCGACGACCTCGCGCCAGAACTCGACGGGGATCGCGGCGTCGAACTCCTCCTGCGTCATCGCGTAGTCGGCGCGCGACGGGATCGCCCCACCCTGACCGGGCAGCGGGTACCAGAGGCGCTGGATGTGCCGCTTGGCGAGCGTCATCGCCGCGTCGAATCGAATGATCGGGAACATCCGCGCGACGTGGAGGATCGTCTCGATGACCGCGTGCCGGACCTCGGGCTTGAGGTAGTCGAGCTGCGCGGTGTCGTTCCACGGCATGCTCGTGCCGTCGTTGCCGTGGTAGATGTAGCGGTCCTCGCCGCTCCAGCCGTCGTGGCGGCGGAAGACGACCGCCGCGTCGGTCTTGTCCCAGTAGCCTTCCTCGAGGAACACGCCGACGCGGTTGTTCTCGGCGAGATCGGGCCCGCCGAAGCGGTAGGCCGGGAACGGCGGGCGGCGCACCTGGAGGAACCAGTCCGGGTGATCGATGACCCAGTCGCCGTCGATGCCGACGTGGTTCGGGACCATGTCCGCCGCGAGCCGAACCCCGCGCGCCGAGGCGCGCGCCTTGAGGTTCTCGTAGGCGGGGACGCCGCCGAGCTCCCGCGCGATCTCGTAGCACTTCAGCGAGTACGCGCTCGCGAGCGCGTCGCGGTCGCCGCGCATCTGCTTCACCTTGCGTGAAGCGACGCTCCGCTCGAAGAGCCCGATGAGCCAGAGCCCGTTGAGCCCGCGGGCGGCGAGGAGATCGAGCTCCTCGTCCGGCACCTGATCGAGCCGCGTGATCTCGCGTCCGTACTTCTTCCCGAGCTGATCGAGCCAGACGTAGACGCTCTTCGCGATCAAGACGACGTTCGGCATCCAGTTCAGATCGGGGCTGAACCGCGCGGGCTCGTCGGCGGCCGACTTCGGGCCGAACCGCATCGCCTCGAGGAGCGGCTCCCCGGGCCCGGGACCTCCGCGCTCGAACCACTTGTCCTCCTCGACGCGCAGGTCCCGCGTCCACGCCATCCGGCGCCAGAGAGGGAGCTGGTCGAGGCCGAGGGCCTTCGCCCACGCGCGATCGATGTACTCGAGCTGCGCGAAGATGGACGTCGGGTGGGCGCGGCCCGGCGCGAGGATGAGCTCGAGCAGCGTCTCGCCCTTCGGGCCGAAGCGCGGCTCCTCCTCGAAGAACCGCTGCGCCTCGCGGACGAAGGCCCGGTAGGTCGGCCCGAGCTCGTGGTCGCCCACGATCGTGCGCACCGGATCGTACGCCGCGTTCTGGTTCGTCACCCACAAGAGGAGCAGCTCCTCGTCGATCTCGGCCTCGGCGGACCGGCGCGCGCCGCCGTCGACCTCCATACGCTCGAGGTAGACCTCCGGCGTCGCGTCGCCGTCGCCCCCGAGCGCGCGGTACACGGGCGGCGGCGGGAACGCCCCGAGGAACTCCAGGACGACGCTCCGCGCGTCGGGCCCGAGCGACGCCTCGAGCGCGGACGCGAGCCGCGCGAAGCTCTCGGGGTAGCGCCGGCGGTACATCCCGACGACCGCGTGCAGCACCTCGTGGACGAGCGCCATCGCCGCGAGCTCGGCGGGGCGCACCTCCGCGCCGCTCGTCCGGCCCTCGCCGCGGTTCACCCGCTCGGCGAACGCGCGGACGGCCGCGCCGTCCTGGAACACGATGTCCCCCCTGCGCGGCGCGAAGAAGACGTCGTCCTCCCTCGAGGGGAAGAGCGCGTCGCGTGCCGTCCGCCGTGCGTGCATGGCCTACCTCTAGCGCCACCGCACCGCGGCCAAAAGCGCGAAGCGCCGCGCCGTGCGCCTCAGCGGCGAGCCCGCGCCGCGGCGCGGGGCGCGCCCCCCCCGACAATGAGCGCCCGAAAATGAGCGCCCGAAATGAGCGACTAGAGGGCGGCCCGGCAAATGAGCGCCCGCTCGGGCGGCGCCGAAGCGTATACTTTCCTCTGGCGACCCTCGCCCCCACGACGAGGTTCGCGGTGCGCGTGCCCGGCAGCGGAATGCCCAGAATCGGCGAGGTCATCGCCGCCAAGTACCGCCTCGACAGGGTGGCGGGCGAGGGCGGCATGGGCGTCGTCTACGCGGCCGAGCACCTCGTGCTCAAGCAGCGCGTCGCCGTGAAGGTGCTGCTCCCCGACGCCGTGGCGTCGGAGGCCGTCGTCGAGCGGTTCGCGCGCGAGGCGCGGGCCGCCGCGAAGATCGACTCGGAGCACGTCGCGCGCGTGCTCGACGCCGGGTCGATCGCGAACGGCGCGCCGTTCCTCGTGATGGAGTACCTCGAGGGCTGCGACCTCGAGGAGCTCCTCCACCTCCAGAAGACGCTCCCGGTCGCGGACGTGGTCGACTACGTCGTCCAGGCGCTCGAGGGCCTCGCCCACGCCCACGCCGCGAACATCGTCCACCGCGATCTGAAGCCGGCCAACCTGTTCCTCGCGTGCCGGCCCGACGGCTCGAACGCGATCAAGGTGCTCGACTTCGGCATCTCCAAGACCACCCGCGGCAGACCGGAAGACAAGCGGCTCACGGGCCACCACGTGCTCGGCTCGCCGGTGTACATGTCGCCCGAGCAGCTCCGCAACGCGACGGACATCGACGCGCGCGCGGACATCTGGTCCATCGGCATCGTCGCGTACGAGCTGCTCTGCGGCGCGCCGCCGTTCGACGGCGACGGCGTCGGCGAGATCTTCGCGGCGATCCTCGAGAAGGAGCCCGTCCCGCTCACGACCCTCGACGCGTCGATCCCGCCCGCGCTCTCCGACATCGTCGCGCGCTGCCTCCGCCGCGACCCGAACGAGCGCTGGGGCGACGTCGGCGAGCTCGCGCGCGCCCTCGCGCCGTTCGGCAGCGACGCCTCCGCGCCGATCGTCGACCGGACCGAGCAGGTGCTCGCCCGCGCCAAGCAGATGCGCGTGGCCTCGACGCCGCTCGAGACCCGGCGCGTCGTCGACGCGATCGACGCCGCCGCGACGCGCGCGTTCACGACCGGGACGCGGAGCGAGCCCGCGCTGCCCCTCTTCCGGCCGAGGGACGGCGCCGCGACGGTCGAGGACGGCGTCTCGACGCGCCTCGCCGGGTTCGCCCGCCGATCGCCGCGCCGCGCGGCGGTGGCGGCGATCGGCCTCCTCCTCTTCCTCGGCGCGTGCCTGTTCGGCGCGGTGCACGCCACGCGCCCGTCGGCGGCCGCGGAGATCGCCGCCTCGCCGCGCGCGACCGCCGACGTCGCGGACGAGATCGCGCCGCCGCCGGCCGAGGCCCCGGAGGCACGGGAGGCCGAGCCGCCGGTCGTCATGGACCTGCCGTCGACGCCGACCGGGAGCAAAGCGCCGCCGCGGGCGCGCGGGACGACGAAGACGAGCGGCAAGCCCCAGCGACCGAAGTTCCTCAACTCGCGAGAATGACCCTGCTGCGCGGCGCCCTGATCCCTCGTCGCCCTCGCGCGCGCTCGGCCCGCGTCGCGCCGCTCCTCGCGCTCTTCGTCCCCGCGGCGGCGCACGCGGCGCCGCCGCCGGGCCGGAGCGGCCCCGTCCCCGCCGAGCTCTCGACGGAGGGGCGCGCCGAGAAGCTCTTCCACTCGGGCGAGGAGAAGTTCGACGGCGGCGACTACGCGGGCGCGTGCGACGACTTCTCCGAGAGCCTGAAGCTCGGCCCGAAGCTCGGCACGCTCCTCAACCTCGCGCTGTGCCACGAGACGATCGGCAAGCCCGTCACCGCGTGGCACGAGTTCTCCCACGCCGCCGCGTGGGCCGCGCAGAACGGCCAACGCGACCGCCACGAGTTCGCGGCCGAGCACGTGCGCGCGCTCGAGCCGAAGCTCCCGCGCGTCGTGCTGCAGCTCCCGGCGGACCGCGCGATCTCCGGGCTCGATCTCGACGGCGAGCCGGTGCCGGAGCCGCGCTGGTACCTGCCGCTCTACCTCGATCCCGGCGAGCACCGGCTCGGCGTGACGGCGCCGGGCAAGCAGCGCGCGACCGTCGCCTTCCGCGTCACGGCGTCGCCGAGCGATCAGGTCGTGTACGTCCCTCCGCTCGCCGACGAGCGCGTCGCGACGAGCCCGCCCGCGGCGCGCGACGGGACGCGGCGCGCGCTCGGCCTCGCGGGCCTCGGCGTCGGCGCCGCCGGCGTCGTGACCGGCGCCGTGTTCGGCGCCCTGGCGATCGCGGCCGACGAGCGCGATCCCGCGGTGCGCGACCGCGCGACCGCCGCGACGGCTGCCTTCGTCGCCGGCGCCGCCTTCGCGGCGGTGGGGGGCTGGCTCCTCTGGACGAGCCCGCGGAGCGGGGCGCCGGAGGCCGCGCTCGTCGCGGCGCCGCAGCGCGACGGCGCGGCCGTCCGCCTGTTCGCGTCGTTCTGAGCCGCGCGCGACCGCGCCCGGCGCGGCCCGCGTCGTCGCCGGTCGCCGTCCGGCGACGCGGCGGCCGACGCGCGCTGCCCGACCGTCACTTTTGGAGCGAGCGGATCGAGAGCGTCGGCGGCTCGAGCCCCTGACGAGCGTCGAGATCGTAGACGTTCGCGTAGAAGACCCTCGTCGCGCTGGCCGCGATCGGGACCGAGAGGGCGGCCGGGAACGACGCGAGCTGCTTCGATACGCCGGTCGCGATCGCCGTCCGGGTCAGGTGACCCGTCTTGTATCGGAGGTTCGTCCCGTCGATGTCCGTGTAGTCGGCGCCGCCGTCGGAGGAGAGGACGTCGTCGCCGTCGAGGACGTGGACGTGGAACGCGTGCCGCGGCAGGTCGAGCACCTTCGTCGGAGAGGTGCCGTCGAGGCTCGTCCGCATCAGCCACGTGCCGTGGCTCTCGTAGAAGAGCTGGTCGTCGTGGACGCGCAACCCGCGCGGCGCCGTGCACGCGCTCGCCCACACGTCGGGGCGCTCACACTGGATCTCCTCCGAGAGGACGGCGGCGAGGTCGCCGCCGCTCGCCGGCATCGACAGCACGAGGCCGCTCCAGACGACGCCGTCGTCCTTCGAGCCGAGGACGAAGAGCCGCCCGCCGTCGACCACGAGGCTGTCTCGGAGCCTGACGCCGCCGTCGGTCTTCGGTATGGCCGCGAGCGTCGTCGCGTCGCCGCCGGCCTTCGGCACCGACTGGATCGTGTGCGCCGCGTTCGAGGGGGTCGTCATCCAGAAGACGCTGGCGTCGTCCTGCGCGATCGCCTCGAGGTCGTCCGTCGTCGCCAGGGTGACCGGCGCGCCGCCGGCCACGTCGGCCCTCTTGATGACCTCGCCGTCGCTCGTCGTCGCGACCCAGAAGACGCTCGTGTCGTCGACGAGCAGCTTCCCGATCGGGTCGGTCTCTTCGATGATCTTCGTCGCGTCGCCGCCGTCGGCCGGCGCCTTCCAGATCGCCCGCGCCGTGATGAAGTAGACGCTGTCGCCGCGGAGCGTGAGCGGGCCGATCGAGTCCGCGAGCGTGATCCTCCCGGCGGAGGTGAGCGCGTCCTCGCTCGCGGGCGCCGCGCCGTCGTTCGAGGTCGCGCAGCCGGCGAGCAGCGAAGCGCCCACGAGCGGGCCGCCGAAGAGAGAGAGACGGTTCATGGCGGCTCGACCAGCAATCGCGATGCCACCCGTGGATCGCCGTAGCTCGTGGAATGATCGACGCGGGCCACGGGTGATCTCGGATCGTCGTCGAGGGCCGCGGGGAACGCAGGGGGCGAGTCGTCGGATACCGCGCCGTTAGGCCGTGATGATCTGGATCTCGCCCGCTCGTGACGAGGGCCCGTCCCACGGCGGGCCCGGCGCCGTGGAACTTTCTCGAGGGCCGCGTGTCCGGACCGGCAGAGATGATGGCCGACCGACGGGCACGCGCCCCCGCGGGCGCGCGTCCCGTTCGTTTCGGCGCCGCCCCCTGGGAGCCAATCGACGGCGACGAGCCCGCCCCCTGTCACGCCGAGGCCGGCCACGCGCCGCCCCCGGCGTCGGTCCGATGGAGTGACTTTGCACTTTCACCCGATAGTAGTTCACCATGGCCGGACGTGGCGCTTCCCGACGAGCTCGAAGCCAAGCTGATCGAGCGCCTGGCCGCGCGTGACGAGCGCGCGTTCAACGAGCTCGTGCAGACCTACGGGCGACGCGTGTCCGCGCTCGTCCTCCGCATGCTCGGGAACAAGGCGGAGGCCGAGGACCTGACGCAGGAGGTCTTCGTCCAGGTCTTCAAGGCGATCGGCACCTTCCGCGGCGAGTCGAAGCTCTCGACGTGGATCTATCGCATCGCCGTGAACCTCTGCAAAAACCGCTCGAAGTACCTGCGCGTGCGGCGCGCGGGCGAGCAGGACGAGCTCGAAGCGGTGGCGGAGCGCGTCCCGCTCGGCGAGGCGCGCCGCGCGAACGTCGCCGTCATCGAGCGTCCGGACGAGGCGCTCGGCGGCAAGCAGGTCGAGAAGATCGTCCAGGACGCGATCCAGAAGATCGAGCCGACGTTCCGCGAGTGCCTCATCCTGCGCGACGTCGAGGAGCTCTCCTACGAGGAGATCGAGCAGATCACGGGCCTCGCGGCTGGTACAGTCAAGAGCAGGATCTTCCGCGCGCGCGCCCAGCTCAAGGAGATCGTCGAGCGCGAGCTCGGCGAGAAGATCGGATGACGGAGGACAGCGACAAGCCGAAGGACGAGGCCGGCGCGGCGGACGACGAGCTGTCGGAGGCCGAGCTCGCCCAGCTCGACGCGGAGCCCGCGCTGAGCGCGCTCCTCAAGCGCTCGCTCGCGGAGCCCGAGGACGCCCTCCCGGAGCCCGCGCGCGACGAGCTCCTCCTCGCCTCGGTCCAGAAGAAGCTGCGGAAGCGCTCGAAGGGGAAGTTCTACGGCGACGGCTGGAGCACGACGCAGTCGCGCTTGAACTACGCGCTCATCGCCGCCGTGATGCTGGTGACGATCGTGGCCGTCTACCTGGCCCTCGGGCCGACGGGCTTCAGCCTGCGCTGAGCGCGGCGCCCGCGGCGCGGCCCGCCGGGCCCGCGGGAGCGCGCCGCCGCACGTCCGCGGTCGGGCGCGCCGCCGCCCGCGTAGCTCGTCGACCTGGTACGGGGAATGCGAGCTCAGAACGGACGCCCGACCCGGGCGCCGAGCGGAAGCGGGCAGCGATGGCGGATCTGCTGATCGTCGACGACGACTCCGAGACGGCTGACCTCCTGTCGGAGCTGCTCCGCTTCGACGGCCACACCACCCGCGTGGCGGCCAACGGCATGGAGGGGCTCACCCTCCTGCGCGAGCGACGGCCGGATCTGGTCGTGCTCGACGTCGAGATGCCCGCGCTGACCGGACCGGAGATGGCGCTCGAGATGTTCCTGCGCGATCGCGGCCTCGAGAACATCCCGATCATCCTCTGCTCGGGCGTGCTCGACCTCGAGAGCATCGCCGCCGACGTGGGGACGCGCTACTTCCTGCCGAAGCCGTACGACCCGAGCGCGCTGACGCGCCTCATCCAGCGGGTGCTCGAGGAGCGCGCCGCGCCGCAGCCGCGCCTCCTGGAGAAGCGGCCGTGAGCTGGCGCGGCTCCCCCCGCGACGACACGCGGCGCTCCGTCCGCGTCGTGTGGTCGCTCATCGCCTCCTTCGTCCTGACGGTCGCGAGCTTCATCGCCGCGACGGCCGTGGCCGAGTACCGCGCGCGCGGGATCGAGAGCGCGGCCGAGAGCATCACGACGAACGCGCTGCCCTCCATCGCGTGCCTCTCACGCGCCCGCACCGAGCTCCGCCAGGTCCAGATGCTCCTCGAACGGCTGACCAGCGCGCGAGTCCGCCACGCCGAGAGCGACATGGCGGAGCTGCGCGAGTCACGCCACGACCTCGCGCAGCTCACGCGGCGCTGCGTCGAGCTGCCCGCGTACCCCGGCGAGAAGGCGATACAGGACAGGATCGACCTCCGCGACGCCTCGATGAACGACTCGATGGATCGCGTCGTCCTCCGGCTCGAGAGCGGCGACAAGGAAGGCGCCACCATGGAGCTGCGCACGCGGACGGAGCCCGCGCTCGATCGGCTCGACGAGACGTTCGTGGAGGAGATCGACCTCAACGCGCGCAACTCGTCGACGCTCGGCGCCCACATCGCGTCGATCCAGTCGTCGTCGCAGACGCTGCTCGCGTTCTTGATCGCGCTCAGCGTCGTGCTCGCCGGCGCCGTCGCGCTCATGATGGTGCGCGTGCTCCACCGCTTCACGGGGCTGATGGAGGCGCGCGTCTCCGAGATGGAGCATTTCGCCGGCCGAGTCGCTCACGACATCCGGAGCCCGCTCGCGGCCGTCGGGCTCGCGCTCGAGCTGACCAAGCGCGACCCGAAGGTCGGCGTCGAGGGCGGCGTCCTCGACCGCGCCACGAAGACCCTGCAGCGCGTGGGGCAGCTCGTGGACGGCCTCCTCGTCTTCGCTCGTTCGGGGGCGCCACCGCAGGAGAGCGCCACGACCAGCGCGGCCGAGGTGCTGAGCGGCGTGGTCGACGAGATGAAGAGCTCCGCGGAGGCGAACGGCGTGACGCTCACGCTGGACAAGCCCGACCCGTCCGTGGTCGTGGCGTGCAGCCCCGGGGTGCTGATCAGCATCGTCTCGAACCTCGTCGGCAACGCGATCAAGACCATGGGCGGCTCGCCCGAACGGCGCGTGGACGTCCGAGCCCGCGAGCTCGCCGAGTCGGTGCGCTTCGAGGTGCGCGACACCGGGCCCGGCGTGCCGGTCGAGCTCCGCGAGCGGATCTTCGACCCCTACCTGCGCGCCGCGGAGTCCGCGCTCCCCGGGCTCGGGCTCGGCCTCGCGACGGTCCGCCGGCTGGTCGAGGCGCACGGCGGCGACGTCGGCGTGCTGCCGAACGACGGCGTGGGGAGCGTCTTCTGGTTCGAGCTGCCTCGAGCGAAGGGGCCGCGGACGAGCCCCATGACCCGGGCGGCGCATCGCTGGACCTTCCGGCCTCGGCCGAGCTGAGCGGTCAGCCGGGGCGGTCTTCGACCCAGCGCGCGAGGATGACCGTGATGTTGTCCGGTCCGCCGTTCTCGTTGGCGCGCTCGATCATCTTCGACGCCGCCACCTTGAGATCGCTGTGGCGGGTGATGATCTCGAGCATCTCCGGGTCTTCGACCGGGCCCGAGAGGCCGTCGGAGCACAGCAGGTAGACGTCGTTCGCGCGCGGCGACTCGAAGCGGGTGTCGACCTTGACCGTGTCCTTCATCCCGAGCGCGCGAACGATGACGTTCTTGTGCGGGAAGTTCGCGATCTCCTCGGCCGTGAGCCGCTTCATCTTGATGTAGTCGTTGAGCAGCGAGTGGTCCTCGGTGAGCTGCTCGATCTTGCCGTCGCGGAAGCGGTAGCCGCGCGAGTCGCCGACGTGCGCGACGTAGACGCCGTCCTCGACCGCGAAGAGGACGACGATGGTCGTGCCCATGCCGCGCTTGCCCGCGTCGCGCTGGGCGGTCTCGTAGATGCGGAGGTTCGCGAGCTTGATCCCGGTGATGAGCCGGTTCTCCTCGTACCCCTTCGACCGGTCCATCTTGTACGGCCAGGTGCGCTCCGGATCCTGAGCGGTGGCGGCGAAGAACTCCTTCAGGGAGTCGACGGCCATCTTGCTCGCGACCTCGCCGGACGCGTGACCGCCCATCCCGTCCGCGACGATGTAGAGGCCGCTGTCCTCTATGATCGCGAAGTTGTCTTCGTTGTGCGTCCGCTTCATGCCGACGTTCGTCTCGCCGGCAACTTCGATGCGCAGTCCCACTACCAAGGGATCCAACAGGGACCGCGAGCCCCTGTCAATCAGTTCCAGGCGGGGTCACGGCGCCGCGCGGAGCGTGGCGGTCGCCTCGCGGAACTTGCCCTTGCTGAACACGAGAAGCTTGACGCTCTGCCCGATCGCGCGCTTGGCGATGACCTCGGCGAGCTGCTCGGGGGTCTCGACCGGTTGGCCGTCGACCGCGACGATCGTGTCCGGCTCGTCGGCCGCCGCCGTGAGGCCCGCCTTCTCGGCAGGGCTCCCGGGCGCGACGCCGACGACGCGGACGCCCTTCACGTTGCCCGACTCCGTCGGCGCGCCGCCGAGGCCGAGCCACGGCGCGGGCTGAACCGCGGTCTCCGGCGTCTTCATGAGGAAGCCGCGCAGGGCGGTCACCGGCGCGCCGATCGTGATCGGCGAGCACGGCGGCGCCGCCGTCTTGCCGGGGTCCTTGCCCGCGTCGGCCTTCTCCGCCTTCGCGGGCGCGGCCACGGCCTTGCACGCGCGGACGAGCACGCCGACGACCTTGCCGTTCGGATCGAGCAGCGGCGCGCCCGGGATCCCCGGGACCCCCTTCAGATCGAGGTCGAGCGCGCTGTTCAGCGGATCGCCTTCCTTCGTCCGTGCGTCCGTGCGCCCCTTCAGGTGGACGCCCGACGCGGCGAGCTTGCCCGACTTCGGGAGGAACGCCTTGATGTCGACGGCGGTCGGATCGGCGTCGGTCGGCATGAGCCCGTCGAGCCACTTGCCCGACTGCGGGACCAAGAGCGCGAGGTCCCAGCCCTTGTCTTTGTGGCCGATCTTCGCCTTCACGACTGTGTTGTCCGCGTAGCGGATCTCCGGGCTCTCGACGGCGCCGAGCCCGGAGAGCGAGGTCAGGACCCGGCCGTCCCGCGAGAGCACGGTGCCGACCGCCATGGGACGACCGCCCTGCTCGATCTGCACGACCCCGCGACGGAGCCGCTCGAGATCCAGCGTCCCCCCGCCCCCGTCCGAGCCTGCCGCGCCGGGCAACGACGGCAACGGGGCGGGCGCCGCGCCTGCCGGGGCGGCGACGGCGAGGAGACCACCGAGGAGCGACGCGAGGAGGAGGGCGCTTCGGGACATGGGGTCCAGGAAATCTAGCACTCGCCGTGCCGAAAACCGGCCCTCTCCGCGCGGCGATCCACGCGCGGTCCCGGGCGCCCGCGCGGGCCGTCGCGAGGCCCGACGGGCGCCTTCGTCCCTGCGAGCCTTGACCAGGCGCGGCCCCGTGTGGGAAACAAGCGGCGAGGTCCAGTGGAATGAGCGAAACGCACGGAAATCCGAGCGATCACCACCACGCGCCGCCGGCGCCCCCGGAGCCGAAGACGCCGTTGTGGCTGACCGCGCTCGGGGCGGTCCTCTTCCTCATCGTCGGGCTCATCTGGGGCCTGACGCCCGCCTCGACGCCGGAGGGAGGCCAGAACACCGGCTCCGCGACGAGCGCGAGCGGGGGAGCGGCCGGCGGTCGCTGATTCGACGCGCGCGCTGTGACCCACGGTGCAAGAGCACTGTGAAGCGTCGGTCATAGCTGTGTCGTGACCTGGGACAGGGAAAGGAGCCCGCCGACGATGGTGAAGGGCGCGGACAAGGCGAGCGGGATCGCGCGAACGGACGCGACCGGACGGGTGGAGATGATCCCGGAGCTCCTCGCGTGGAGCTCGTCGTTGAACCACGACCGGACGTTCGTGCGCGAGGACCTCCTCGGCAGCGCGGCGCACGTGACGATGCTCCGCAAGGTCGGGCTCCTCGAGCCGGACGACGCGCGGAAGCTCCGGGCGGCGCTGCTCGCGATGTACGACGACGCGGCCGCGGGCAAGCTCGACCTCGAGGGCGGCGAGGAGGACGTGCACATGGCGGTCGAGGCCCGGCTCACGCGGGAGCTCGGCGACGTCGGCAAGCGCCTCCACACGGCGCGCTCGCGCAACGATCAGGTCTCGCTCGACCTCCGGCTCCACGTCCGCGATCAGGCCGCCCGCACCCTGGCCGACGTCGCGGCCCTTGCGAGCGAGCTCGCCGACCGCGCCGCGCGCGACGAGGGCGTCATCCTCCCGGCGTACACGCACCGGCAGCGCGCGCAGCCGGTCTCGGCGGCGTTCCTCGTCTCGGCGTGGTCGATGCAGCTCCTCCGCGCGGCGGACGTGCTCGCCCAGGCCGTGGCGCACACGAACGAGTCGCCGCTCGGCTCCGGCGCGTGCTCGGGCACGTCGCTCCCGATCGACCGGAGCGTCGTCGCGCGCCTCCTCGGCTTCGCGGGCGTGACCGCCAACGCGCTCGACACGATCGGCGATCGCGACTTCATCCTCGACTGGACGTGGGCGGGGGCCCGCGTGCTCCTCGCGCTCTCGCGGCTGTCGACCGACGTGATCGACTTCACGACCAGCGAGTTCGCGTTCCTGCGCATCGGCGACGCCGTCGCGGCGGGCTCGAGCATGATGCCGCAGAAGAAGAACCCGGACATCTTCGAGCTCGTCCGCGCGAAGGCGTCGCGCGGCGTCGGCAACGTGATGGCGATGCTCACGCTCGTGCGCGGCCTGCCCACCGGCTACAACCGCGATCTCCAGGACGATCGCCAGGCGGCGCTCGACACCGGGCCGCTCGTCCGCGGCGCGACCGGCGCCGTCCGCGCGGCCATCGCGCACCTCTCGTTCGATCCGGCGCGCTGCCTCGCCGCGGTGTCCGACGGCTCGACGCAGGCGACCGACATCGCCGAGGCGCTCGTGCGCAAGGGGATGCCCTTCCGCGAGGCCTACAAGGCCACGGGCCAGCTCGTTCACCTCGCGCGCGAGCGCGGCGTCGACCTCGCGAGCGTCGGCCTCGACGCGGCGAGGTCGGTCCACGCCGCGTTCGACGAGTCCGTCCTCGCGGTCGTCGACCCGCGCGTCGCCGTGGCCGCCAAGAAGAGCACCGGCGGCACCGCGCCGGAGCGCGTCGAGGAGCAGATCGCCTGGATCCGCGCCGCCGCGACCGAGCTCGGCCACAAGGCCGCGAGCGTCCCGACGCTCGACGCCCTCCGCCGCGCGGTCGAAGCCGAAGCGATCTGAGCGTCGCCCCTCAGTCGTAGACGCAGCGGAAGCCGATGGCGTAGTAGCCGTTCGGCTCGCCGGGCCACGAGCTTCGCCAGTCCTGGTTGTTCAGGTTGGCGCCGTGACGCTCCCAGGAGAGCGTCCAGTTGAAGAAGTACTCGCCGTCCCCCACCCAGTGCAGGAGGTTGCCGGCGATCTCGACGCCGTTGTTGTTGCGACCGAGCGGGAAGCGGCCGGGCGGCGAGACGTGCCAGGCGATGTCGGCGGCGGCGCCTCCGCCGAGCAGACGCCGGCCGGCGACGTTCGGGAAGCCGTAGTTGAACTCGTGGTTCAGCCGGTTGTCCTGCACGTTCGGGTCGTACGCGGCGTTGCCCCAGGGGTAGGTCGTGGTCGAGCCGTTCCTGAACGCGTTGATGATCTCCGCGCGCGTCGGGAGCCTGCCGCCCTCCCAGGAGCAGAAGGCGCGCGCCAGGTGCCAGCCGACGCAGTTGAGCGCCTTCACGTCGAGCTGGTTCTGCGTGAAGTCGCTGTAGTCGCCGCCGTTCGCCGGGGTCCAGTACGTGTGGCCGCCGAAGCTCCCCGGCGCGCACGAGCGCTTCGACTGCTGGCCGTCGCCGTCGTTCGGCGCGCCGTTCCAGTACGAGCCGAGCATGACGTTCGCCTCGGCCGCGGTCGCGGGGACGAGCGGGTTCCACGCCGCGCTCCACCCGGTCGTCGACGGCGCGAACGCGCGGACGTTGCCGCCGAGCCGCTCGATGAACGCGCGCATGCGCCCGGCGGTCACGAGGTACTTGTCCATCCGCACCGTGGAGCCCGCGAGCGGCGCCCTCGCGCAGCAGCTCTCGTGGCTCGCGCCGCCCGCGCCGACCTCGCCCGCGCCGCACGTGACGCCGCCGAGCTGGCGCGTGCAGCTCCGCCCGGCCGCGCACTTCTTGTCGAACGCGCAGCCGTTCGAGGCGCAGTCGTTGTCGACGACGCACGCGACGCCGGTCCCGCAGCGCGGCGCCCCCGTCGTGGTGCCGCCGCAGTCGACCGCGGACTCGTCGCCGTTCTGTTGACCGTCGTTGCCGGTGGGGACCTGGCAGACGTTGCCGGTGCACACCTTGCTCGTGCAGTCGCGGAGGCCCTCGACGCACTTCTTCCCCGACGCGCACGGCTCCGCCGGCGCGCCGCCGCCGCAGTCCACGTCGGTCTCGTCGCCGTTCTGGACCTCGTCGGTGGTGGTCGGGACCTGGCAGACGCCGCCGGTGCAGACCTTGCTCGTGCAGTCCGAGGCCTCGGCGCACGCCTTCTCGTCGGCGCACGCCGGCGCCTCGCCACCGCCGCAGTCGACGTCGGTCTCGGAGCCGTTCTTCACGCCGTCGTCCGGCGCCGGCGGGGCGCACTTGCCGGCGACGCAGACCTTCTCCGCGCAGTCGTTCGCCTCGATGCAGGTCGCGCCGACGGCGCACGGCGGCGCGAGCGGCCCGCCGCAGTCGACGTCCGTCTCCGAGCCGTTCTTGACGCCGTCGGTCGAGGTCGCCGCCGCGCAGACGTCCTTCACGCAGACGAGATCGGTCGCGCAGTCGGGATCGCCCGCGCAGCCCTTCAGCGCCTCGCACTTCGTCGGGCACGCTCCGCCGCAGTCGACGTCCGTCTCCCCGTCGTCCTTCGCGCCGTTCGCGCACGAAGGCCCGCCGCCTCCGTTGCCGCTGGCGCCGCCGGCGCCGCTCGCGCCGCTCGAGCTCGCGCCGCCCGAGCTCGACGAGTCGTCGCCGTTCGCGCCGTCGCCGGTCGGATCCGTCGTGCACGCCGCGATGACGAGGACGGGCGAGGCGACGAGGAGCGCGACGAAGACGCGAGAGCGGATCACTCCACGATGATGCGCGATCGTCGCGGCGAGCGGTAGACACAGCCGAGCTCACGTCCCCGCTCGGGTGACGCTTCGAGGTGCGCGAAGAGCACACACGCGGCGTCTCCCGCCGCGGCGCCGCCCGCTCAGAGCGCGATGAGCGCCGTGCGCGGCGCGGACGCGCCCGTGCACACGTAGGAGATCCGCCACTCGCGCGACGCGCCGTCGCTCCCGATCGCGTCGCCCTCCTCGACGACCTCGAAGCCGTCGGGGCACTGCGCGCGCATGTAGCTCTCCGCCTTCGAGCGCGCGCCGTCGTGCGCGCCCTCCAGCGCGACCGTGCCTCCGGTCTTCGCCTCGCTGAGGACGCGGTAGGAGCCGCACCCGCCCGCGAAGAGCGCGAAGACCGAGAGGACGACGACGAGGTACTTCTCCATGCCCGTCGATCGACGAGCGCGCGCGGAGTGCGATTCACCCCGCGGCGGTGACACACGGGGTGACACTCCGATGCACCAGGGCGCCCGCGCCGTGGGCGGGGTGAACGCCGGTTGACGCCGCCGCGCGCGAGCCCCGGCCGACGGTCAGGGCCTGCGGCTCGAAGGAGCACGCGCGACGCTCATCACGTCGCGGAGCGACGCGTCGGAGTCCGCGGCCTCGGGCGGCGCCGGCGAGCGACGGCCGAGCTCGGCCTCGCCCTTGCCCGACCCGCCGCGGCGCTCGAGCTTGCCGACGTGACGGATGTCCTTTCCGCGGACCATGAAGACGACCATCTCGGCGACGTTCGTCGCGTGGTCGGCGATGCGCTCGACGTACTTCGCGATCGACTGCACGCGCGTCGCGCGGAAGATGTTGCGCGGGTTCTCCATCATGTACGTGAGCAGCTCGCGGAAGATCGCGCCATAGTACGCGTCGACCTTCGAGTCGCGCTCGACGATCGCCTGCGCGCGCTCGGCGTCGCCCGCGACGAAGGCGTCGAGCGCCTCGCGCAGCATCTCCTGCGCGGCCTCGGCCATGTTGACGACCTCGACGTACGGCTTGAGCGGCGGCTCCTCGTTGAGCTCGACCACGCGCTCGCAGATGTTGACGCCGAGATCGCCCATGCGCTCGAGATCGGTGACGACCTTCAGCGCCATCGTGACGAAGCGGAGATCGCTCGCGACCGGCTGGCGCCGCGCGAGGACGCGGAGACAGAGGTCGTCGACCTCCATCTCCAGCCGGTTGATCTGCCGGTCGATGTAGAGCGTGCGCTCGGCCAGCTCGGTGTCGCGCTCGATCAGCGCGCGCATCGCGTGCGAGAGCATCTCCTCCACCTTCGCCCCCATCATCAGGAGCATCTCGCGGATCTTGCGGAGCTCTCCCTCGTAGAGGCGGTCGGTGTGGAGGCGGGGCATCGGTGGGTCCACGCGCGGTCGGGTCCGGCTCAGCCGAACCGACCGGTGATGTAGTCCTCGGTCCGCGGATCCGAGGGCTTGGTGAAGATGACGTCGGCGTGATCGTACTCCACGAGCTCGCCGAGGTAGAAGAACGCCGTGTAGTCGGAGACGCGCGCGGCCTGCTGCATGCTGTGGGTGACGACGACGATGGTGTACCGATCGCGAAGATCGTGGATCAGCTCCTCGATCTTCGCGGTGGCGATCGGGTCGAGCGACGAGCACGGCTCGTCCATCAGGACGACCTCCGGCTCGAGGGCGAGGCAGCGCGCGATGCAGAGGCGCTGCTGCTGGCCGCCCGAGAGCGCGCCCCCCGGGCGATCGAGCGCGTCCTTGACCTCGTCCCAGAGCGCCGCCTGCCCGAGGACCTCCTCGACGAGCGCGTCGGTGTCCGGCGGATCGATCCCGCTCAGCCGGAGCCCCGCGAGGACGTTGTCGCGCACCGACATCGTCGGGAACGGGTTCGGCTTCTGGAAGACCATCCCTACCCGCCGCCGGACGCGCACCGGATCGACGTCGGCGCCGTAGACGCTCTTGCCGTCGAGCAGCACGTCGCCCGTCGCGCGGGCGCCGGCGACGACCTCGTGCATGCGGTTCAAGCAGCGGATGAACGTCGACTTCCCGCAGCCCGACGGCCCGATGATCGCCGTCACCTTGCGCTCGATGAGCGGCAGCGTGATGGATCGGAGCGCCTGCTTGTCGCCGAACCAGGCCGAGAGCTCGGCGGCGCTCATCTTCGCGGAGGCCTCGACGGCCTCGACGCGCGCGCCGCGGGCGCGGAGCCTGTCGACCGAGTCGTTCATGACCTAACCGGACTCCTCCTCGGCGACCAGGCGGCGCGCGAGCACGTTGAGCACGATCACGAGCGTCACCAGCACGAGCGCCGCCGCCCAGGCCTGCGCGTGCCAGTCGTCGTTCGGCGTCATCGTGTACGTGAAGATCTGCACCTGGAGCGTGGACGTGGGATCGAGGAGGCTCTCGTTGAAGAAGCGGTTATTGTACGCGGTGAAGAGGAGCGGCGCCGTCTCTCCGGACACGCGCGCGACGGCGAGCAGGCACCCCGACCGTATCCCGGGGGCCGCCGTCCGGAGGACGACGAAGAGCGCGGTCCGCCAGCGCGGCGCCCCGAGCGCGAGCGCCGCCTCGCGGAGCGAGTCGGGGACGGCGCGGGCGAGCTCGTCGGTCGTCCGCGTGACGAGCGGGAGCATGACGACGGCGAGCGCGGCCGCGCCGGCGAGGGCGGAGAACTGCTTCATCCGGACGACGACGACCGCGTAGACGACGACGCCCACGAGGATCGACGGGACGCCCGCGAGCACGTCGGCGGAGAAGCGGACGGCCCTCGCGAGCGGCGTCGACGCGTACTCGGCCAGGTAGAGGCCCGCCGCGATGCCCAGCGGGATGCCCATCGCGCTCGCGAGGACGACGAGCTCGATCGTGCCGAAGATCGCGTTCGCCATGCCGGCGCCGCGGACGCCGACGGGCTCGGTGAAGAACGTGAGCGAGAGCGCCCGCGCGCCGTGGCTCGCGACGTACGCGAAGACGGCGAAGAGCGGCAGGAGCGCGAGCACCACCGCCGCGCCCGACGCCGCCGGCGCGACGCGCGCGGCGAGCTTGCGGCCGCGGTACGCCGACTCGAGCTCGGGCGTCACGCGGCCTCCCCGGCGCCCGGTCGCGGCGCCGCCTCGCGCCAGCGCGGCGCGCCCTCGCGCGAGCGCGCGACGAGCACGCGCGCGGCGACGTTGAAGGCGACCGTCACCACGAAGAGCAAGAGCCCCACCTCCGCCAGCGCGGCGACGTGGAGCTCGGAGGACGCCGCCGGGAACTCGTTCGCGATGACGCTCGACATCGTGTAGCCGGGCGCGAAGAGCGACGGCGAGATGTCCGCGCGGCTCCCGACGACGGCGGCGACGGCCATCGTCTCGCCGACCGCGCGGCCGAAGCCGAGGAGGACGGCGCCGAAGACCCCGCGCCGGGCGTGCGGGAAGACGACGAGCCGGAGCGCGTCCCACGGCGTGGCGCCGAGCGCCAGCGCGCCCTCGCGGAGCTCGGCGGGCACCGCCCGGAGGACGTCGCGCGAGACCGACGCGATCGTCGGCAGGAGCATGATCGCGAGCACGAGCGACGCGCACAAGACGCCGAAGCCGACGTTGGGACCGCGGAAGAGCGGTCCGCCGACGCGGGCGAGCGCAGGCTGCACGGTGGTGCGGAGCAGCGGCGCGAGCACCAGGGCGGCCCAGAGGCCGTAGACGACGCTCGGGACCGCGGCCAAGAGCTCGACCAGCGACGACACCGGCCGCTGGAAGCGACGCGGCCCGAGGTCGGTCAGGAACACGGCGACGCCGAGCGCGACCGGCACCGCGAGCGCGAGCGCGATGAAGGAGGTGACCAGCGTGCCGTACGCGAACGCGAGCGCGCCGTAGACGTCGCGCGACGGATCCCAGGCGCTGGTCGTGACGAACGACAGCCCGGTCGCCTCGATGCTCGGCCAGGCGACGCGCGCGACGGAGGCCGCGACGCCGATCAGCACGAGCCCGAGGGCGCCCGCCGCGCCGGCGCCGATCGCGCCGAACGTGCGATCCGCCGAGCCGCCGTTTCCTTCGACGGAGAGCCGGAGCGAACGCGGCGGCGTCGAGAGGGCGCGCTGGGTCATCGCGCGGCGGCCTCGACGACGCCGTCGGCGACGAAGAGCGGCTTGCCCTCGGCGCGGAGACCGCGCACCGCGCGCTCCGCGCGCGCGACGAGCTCCGGGGGGAGCGGCGCGTAGTCGAGCTCGGCGGCGAAGCGCTGGCCGTCGTGGAGGCCCCACCAGACGAAGCGCGCGAGCGCCTCGGCGCGCCGGCGCTCCTTCGCCTCGCGCGGGAGGATGAGGAACGAGAGCGCCGCGATCGGGTACGCGTCCTCGTCCTCCGAGTCGACGATCGACAGGCGCAGGTCGTCCGGGACGCGCGAGAGCGCGCTCCGCGCGGCGCGATCGAGCGACGCCAGGGTCGGCGCGACGTACTTGCCGGCGCGGTTCTTCACCAGCAAGACGGGCAGCTTCGCCTGCCGCGCGTACGCGAGCTCGACGTAGCCGATCGCGTACGGCGTGGACTTCACGTACGCGGTGACGCCGTCGTTGCCGCGCGCGCCGACGCCGACGGGGAAGCGCGGGGCGACGCCGGCGCCGACGTCGGCGCGCCAGACCTCGCTGTTGCGCGACAAGAACGCCGTGAACGTCGCGCTGGTGCCGCTCCCGTCGGCGCGGTGCACCACGGTGATCGGCTCCGGCGGGAGCGCGACGCCCGGGTTCGTCCCGAGCACGCGCGGATCGTCCCACCGGCGCACCTCGCCGCGGAAGACGTCGGCGACGACGTCCGGCGTCAGCTTCAGCTCCGTCACGCCCGGCACGTTGTAGGTGACGACGACCGCGCCGACCGTCATCGGAACGTGCACCAGCGGCACCGGCGATCGCCCGAGCTGCTCGTCGGTCATCGGCTCGTCGGTCGCGCCGAAATCGACCACGCCGTCGGCGGTCTGGCGCATCCCCGCGCCGGAGCCGAGCGGCTGGTAGTTGACGCGCACGGAGGTGTCGACCCGCGCGAACTCGCTCGACCACCGGGCGTAGAGCGGGAACGGGAGCGTCGCGCCCGCGCCGTCGATGACCCTCGGGCCGTCGCCCGAGCGCGAGCACGACGACGCCGCGGCGAGCGCCGCGGAGGCGGCGACGCCGAGCGCGACCGCGACGCGAGGGGAGAAGAGCTTCACGCGGCGGCTTCCTCCGTCGACGGCGACGACGCGCGCTCGCGCGTCCGCCCCCCCGCCTCGGGGAACCGCACCTCGAACGTCGTCCCCTTCCCCACCGCGCTCTTCACGTGGATGCTCCCGCCCATCGCCTCGACGAGGTGCTTGCAGATCGAGAGCCCGAGACCGGTGCCGCCCATCTCGCGCGAGCGCCCCGCGTCGACGCGGTAGAAGCGCTCGAAGAGGCGGACCATGTGCTTGTCCTCGATGCCGGGGCCGTCGTCCTCCACGAGCAGCCGCGTGCCCGACTCGCCGCGCTCGCCGCGGAGGACGACCGTGGAGCCCTCGGAGCAGTACTTCACCGCGTTGTCGACGAGGTTCGTCAGCACCTGCTCGAGCGCGCGCCGATCGAGCTCGAGCTCGAGCGCGTCGCCGGCGGGGCACTCGAGCCGGAGCGCGATCCGCTTCTTGTCGGCGCGGTCGCGGAAGAGCCCGACGAGGTGCAGCGCGAACGGCTCGAAGCCGAAGCGCTCCGGACGCAGCTTCAGCTCGCGCGACTCGATCCGGGACAGGTCGAGCAGGTCCTCGATGAGCCCCTGGAGCCGCGCCGCGTTGCGCTCGATGATCCCGAGGAAGCGGCGCGCGCCCTCCGGGTCCTTCTCGAGCGCGAGGTCCAGCGTCTCCGCGGCCGACAGGACGGCGGTGACCGGCGTGCGGAGCTCGTGCGAGACGTTCGCGACGAAGTCGCGGCGGAGCGACTCGAGGCGGCGGATGTCCGTCACGTCGAAGAAGACGGCGAGCAGGCCGCCGGCGTGCTGCGTGAACGCGGTCCCGCGCACGAGGAGCCGCCGCGGCTTGAGCCCGCCGAGCTCGACCTCGCCGGAGCACGTGGTCTTGGTGGTGCGCGCCTTGTCGAGCAGCTCCTTCAGCTCGGCGTGGCGGACGACCTCGAGGAGCGGCTGGCCGATCACGTCGGCGCTGAGGAGGAGCATCTCGCGGAGCGCCGGGTTCATCAGCGCGACCTTGCCCTCCTTGTCGAGGAGCAGGACGCCCTCCTGCATGCCGTCGAGGATGCGGCTCACGAGATCGCGCTCGCCGCGGAGCTCGCCGACCGTGCGCGAGAAGCTGCCCGCGAGCTGGTCGAAGGCGGCGCCGAGCTGCCCGACGTCCTCGCTCTTGCCGACGCGCGCGCGGACGGAGAGATCGCCGTCCTGCATCCGGCGCGCGGCGTCGGTGAGCGGGCGGACGCTCTCGTCGAACCAGCGGACCGACAGCTCGGAGACGAGCGCGCCGGCGAACGCGCCGGCGAGGAGCGCGCTCGCGACGAGCGCGCCGAGGTTGGCGGTCGTCGACAGGACGAGCCCGGAGAACACCACGGAGCCGGCGACCGCGGCCCATACGACGAGGAGGAGGCGTACGCGAAGCTTGCCCCTCACATTCTCCTCACGGGACGGACGCGACGACTTCTTCCGGGGAGTCCGTGAAGCGATAGCCGACGCCGCGCACCGTCTCGATGTAGTCGCCGGCGTCGCCGAGCTTCTCGCGGAGGCGCTTGACGTGCGTGTCGACGGTGCGCGTCGTGATGTCCGCGTCGATCCCCCAGACGTCGCTGAGGAGCGCCGAGCGCGTCTGGACGCGGTTTCGGCGATCGTAGAGCGTCACGAGCAGCTTGAACTCGAGCGCCGTGAGCTCGAGCTCGTGGTCCTCGGACCAGACGCGGTGCGCCTCGCGGTCGACGCGAAGCTTGCCGAACTGAAAGCCGACCGCGGCCTCCTGCTCGCCCTGCGAGCGGCGCAGGATGGCCTGCACGCGGAGGAGGAGCTCGCGCACGCTGAACGGCTTCACGACGTAGTCGTCCGCGCCCAGCTCGAAGCCGACGACGCGGTCGATCTCCTCGCCCTTCGCGGTGAGCATCACCACCTGCGCGTTCTTCGTCGCGGGTTCGGCCTTGAGCGTCTTGCAGACCTCGGTGCCCGGCATCCCCGGCAGCATGAGATCGAGCAGGACGAGGTCCGGCCGCTTCTCGCGGGCGAGCTTCAGGCCCTCTTCGCCGCTCCCGGCGATGTAGACCTTGTGTCCCTTCTCGCGAAGGTTGTAGTCGAGGACCTGCTGGATGTCGGCTTCGTCCTCGATGACCAGGATTCGCGCCATGATCGGCGAATACTTTAGCCGTGTGACGAACAGGTGTCACATGGGCACCTTGGACGTGATGATGCCCCCGACCGCTCGGCAACCCCTCGGATCTCAATGATCACGCTGACTAGAACGCGAAGCAAGGTCGAGCTCGGGCGTCGCGGGCTCGCCTCGCGCGCCGCGTCGCCGCCAGGGCCCGCGGCATGCTGAACGATCGCGCCGTGGTCGTCGTCGTCCCCGCCTACCAGGAGGAGGCGCACGTCGGAGGCGTCATCGCCTCGATGCCGCGCTTCGTGGACCACGTCGTCGTCGTCGACGACGCGAGCGTCGACCGCACCGGCGCCGTCGCCCGCGCGTCGGGCGACGGCCGCGTGCGCGTCCTACGCCACCCGGCGCGGCGCGGCGTCGGCGCCGCGATCGCGACGGGCTACGCCGCGGCCCTCGAGCTCACGGCGGGGCCCGACGACGCGATCGCCGTCATGGCGGGCGACGGCCAGATGGCGCCGGAGGATCTCGAGCGCGTCGTCCGTCCGATCGTGTCGAGCGAGGCCGACTACGTGAAGGGCGATCGCTTCGGGGACCCGAGCGTCCGCGACGCGATGGGTCTGCCTCGCTGGATCGGCGGCCAGGTCTTCTCGCGCCTGACGTCGCTCGCGATCGGGCAGGCGATCTCGGACAGCCAGTGCGGGTTCACGGCGATCTCGCGGCGCGCGATCGTCGCGCTCGATCTCCCCGGGCTCTGGCCGAGCTTCGGGTACCCCAACGATCTCCTCGGCCAGCTGAGCGCTCTCGACGCCCGCATCGCGGAGGTCCCGGTCCAGCCCATTTACGGAAGTGAAATCAGCAAATTACGTCTTCGCCACCTCCCCCCCATCTTCTTCTTGATCGCCCGCGCCGCGACGCGTCGAGGGCGGCGCGGCCGGAGACGAACGCTCCGGGACGTCACCCGTCCGGATGACGCCGAGAAGAAGGAGTTGCGCCGCGCCCCCACCGTATCATCCTGAAGGAGCACCGAATGCGGACGCCGCGCCCCATCACCACCCGACGCGGGATCGCGACGTTGATCGGCAACGGGTGGCTCCATGAGTCGCCGAAGAACGTGTGGCCTCGCGGCTGGGACATCCGCGGGCGATCCGCGCTGCGGAAGTGCCTGTTCCTCCCCGTCCCGCCCGGCGTCCAGGCGCTCGCCGCTCAGGTCTCTCCGGCCGCGATGGCGCCGCGCCCCAAGCCGGTCGAGCCGCCGATCGTCACGCACCGCCGGAACCCCGCCAAAGACGCGCGCCTCCTCCCCGCCGTCTCGCCCGGGGACGTGTACGCCGCCAACAAGCGCGCGCTGTACGCGGAGGAGCAGGCGAAGCTCCTCGGCAAGGCGCCCGCGCGGGCGCGCTGGTACGAGGACCCCGTCGCGCTCGGATCGCTCTTGCTCCTCTGCCCGCCCATCGGCCTCGCGGCGCTCTGGTCGAGCAAGCGCTACTCGAGCGACGCCCGCTGGGCGCTGACGATGATGACCGGGCTGACGCTCTGCCTGGGCGCGGCGGTCGCCGTCGCCTTCATCGCGCTCCGCTCCTGAGCGTCCGACGACGGCGCGGCGTCACGCCCCGAGCGCGCGCTCGACGATCGCCGGCGCGTGCCTGAGCGCGTGGTCGAGATCGAACAGGGCGTCGAGCTTCGCGCGCGTGAGCTTGCCGAGGACGGCCTCGTCCGACGCGAGGTTCTCGCGGAACGCGCCGTCGCCCTGCCACGCGCGCATCGCGTTGCGCTGGACCCAGACGTACGCCTCCTGGCGCGCCACGCCGGACTCGACGAGCGCGAGGAGGACCGCCTCGGAGAAGTAGAGCTCCGCCGCGCGATCGAGGTTCTGCTTCATGCGGTCGGCGTAGACGACGAGGCCGTCGACCACGCCGCGCGCGCGGTCGAGCATGAACGCGAGCGTCGCGGTGGCGTCGGGCGCGAGCATGCGCTCGGCCGACGAGTGGGAGATGTCGCGCTCGTGCCAGAGCGCGACGTTCTCGAGCGCGGGCGTGCACGCCGCGCGGACGACGCGCGCCAGGCCGCAGAGGTTCTCGGTGAGGATGGGGTTGCGCTTGTGGGGCATCGCGCTCGAGCCCTTCTGGCCCGCGGTGAACGCCTCCTCCGCCTCGCCGACCTCGGAGCGCTGCCAGTGGCGCACGTTGGTCGCGAGCCGCTCGACGCCGGCGGCGACGAGCGCCATCGCGCAGAAGAGCTCGGCGTGGCGATCGCGCGGCACGACCTGGGTGCTCACGGTCTCCGGCTCGAGGCCGAGCGACGCGAGCGCGCGCTTCTCGATCGCCGGCGAGAGGTGCGCGTAGGTGCCGACCGCGCCGGCGATCTTCCCGTAGGCGATCGCCGCGCGCGCGCGCGCGAGGCGATCGCGGCCGCGCCGCATCTCGGCGTAGTGCCCGGCGAGGACGACGCCGAACGTCACCGGCTCCGCGAAGATGCCGTGGCTTCGCCCGATCATCGGGGTCTTGGCGTGCTCGCGTGCGCGCCGGGCGAGCGCGTCGAGCAGCTTGTCGAGCCGCGCGAGCATCGCGTCGGTCGCGTCGCGGAGCTGGATCGCGAAGGAGGAGTCGAGCACGTCGCTCGAGGTCATGCCGCGGTGGAGCCAGCGGGCGTCCGCGCCGGCGAGCTCCTCCACGTGCGTGAGGAAGGCGATGACGTCGTGCTTGACGGTGCGCTCGATCTCCTCGATGCGGTTCGCGTCGAGGACGAGCTCCTTCGCCCGGATCTTCTCGGCGACGCCCTGGGGGACGAGGCCCTCCTCCTCCATCGCCGCGCAGGCGGCGAGCTCGACCTCGAGCCAGATCTGGTAGCGACGCTCGGGAGACCACAGCGAAAGGAGCTCGGGCGGGGTGTAGCGCGGGATCATGCGGGGCGGACCCTAGCGAGCGCGCGGTGAGACAGGAAGACCAGAAGCGAAGGCGGCCGTTCGGGCGGCGTTTCGTCCGCCCGATCCCGCTCGCCGCCGCCTCTCGCGCGCCGCCCGGCTCCACCTCCGGCCGTCAGGCCGTCATGCCCATCGGGCTCGCCGCGCCGGCCATGCGCGCGTGCATCTCGCTCGCCATCTCCTCGACGTGCTTGGCGAAGAAGAACTGCAAGAACGGACCCGCGGGGAAGAACACGAACGGGATGACGAGCGTGAGGATCGCGAGCGTCTTCGCCGACCCCTTGCTGCTCGGGTACTGGACGCGCAGCCGCTCCATGACGTCGGCGATGCCGAGGTAGACGACGAACATCCAGTAGAGGTTGAAGTACGGGATGAACATGAAGCCGACGGCCGTGCCCGGCGAGATGTACTTCTTCCACATGCTGGTGTGGCGCTGCTCCGGCGGGATCCACGACCAGAACTTGTAGAGCCACACGGCGTTGACGATCCCGTAGACGAACAGGAGCATGTACCAGAGGCCGAACAGGCCCATGCCGGCGACGGCGAGCGCGCTGCCGTCCTCGCCCATCGCGGCCCCGGCGACGAACGCGACGAGGCCGCCGAACAGCGCGACGATCTGCGCGATCCCCGCCGCGAGCTTCACCTTGCGCAGCGTGGGCCCGACGAGCGGCCCCGCGTTCGCGCCCGGCGGGACGAACACGTTCTGCCGGTACATCGCCGGCGCCGTGGCCGGAGCCGCGTACGGGTTCGGCGGCGCGTACGGCTGCGCGTAGGGAGCTTGCGGACCGTAGGGGTCGTAGGGCGGCTGCATGACGCGGAACTCTAGCGGCCCGGCCTCGCGAGGCAAAGCGACGCGACGGTCCCGGGCCCCTCCCGCGCGACGCTCGGCGGCGCCTCGCTCGGGTCACGCGTAGAAGCGCCTTCCCGAGCGGGCCATCTCGACGAGCAGCGGCGCGGGCTCGAAGCGGGCGCCGAAGCGTTGCTCGAGCGAGCGCATGCGGCGGAGGACCTCCGGCATGCCGAGCGCGTCGGCGTAGCGGAACGGTCCGCCGCGGAACGCCGGGAAGCCGACGCCCAGGATCGCGCCGACGTCGCCGTCGCGCGCGCCGGAGACGACGCCGTCGCCGTGACAGCGGATGGACTCGTTCACCATCGCGAGCCCGCACCGGAGCGCGATCTCGTCGGCGGTGACCGCGCCGGCCTTCGGAGAGAGCCCGAGGACGTCGTAGACCGTCGCGTCGACGGTCCTCCTTCGCGGCGCGGCGCTGCCGTAGAGGTAGAAGCCGCGCGCGTTCTTCTTGCCGCGCCGATCGTCGACGCGGAGCGCGCCGAAGGCGGGCGGCGGCCGCATCCGCTCGCCGAACGCGGCCTCGGTGACCTCGCCGACGTGGGCGCCGACGTCGATCCCGACCTCGTCCATGAGCTGGAACGGCCCGACCGGGAAGCCCCAGTCGACCATCGCCGCGTCCACGGCCTCGATCGGCGCGCCCTCGGCGAGGAGGTGCGCCGCCTCGTTCAGGTACGGGACGAGGATGCGCGTCGTGTAGAAGCCCGGGCCGTCGTTCACGACGATCACCGTCTTGCCCTGCTTCTTCCCGAGCGCCACGGCGGTCACGATCGCGCGCGGGTCGCTCGCCTTCGTCCGGATCACCTCGAGCAAGGGCATCTGGTGGACCGGGCTGAAGTAGTGCATCCCGACGATCATCTCGGGCCGGGAGGAGGCCTCGGCGATGCGCGTGATCGGGATCGACGACGTGTTCGACGCGATCACGCAGGTCTCGCGGACGCGCCGCTCCACGTCGCGGATCACGGAGTGCTTCAGGGCGAGGTCCTCGAAGACGGCCTCGATCACGACGTCGGCGTTGCGCAGGCCGGAGTAGTCGATCGCCCCGCTGAGGCGGGCGAAGGCGGCGTCGCGATCGCGCGCGGTCATCGATCCCCGACGTACGCGCGCGTCGAACAGGTCCTTCACGTAGCGGAGGCCGCGACCGACGGCGGCGTCGTCGGTGTCTTTCATCCGGACCTCGAGGCCGGCGCGCGCGCTCACCGCGGCGATGCCGGCGCCCATGAAGCCCGCGCCGAGGACGGCGACGCGCTCGACCGGGAAGGCCACGGCGCGCTCGCTCGGCGCGAGCCCGTCGTCCTTCTTGAGCGCGGTCTGCGCGAAGAAGAGGTCGATCAGGCGATGCGCGGTCTCGCTCACGACCAGATCGCCGAACGCCCGCGGCTCGAGATCCGCGGCGGCGCGGAAGCCCCGCGCGCCGAAGCGGGCGAGGAGATCGACGACGCGCTCGGCGGCGGGGTAGTAGCCGCGCGTCTTCTTCAGCGTCTCGGCGCGCGCCCTGCGGAAGAGCGCGAGGCGGCCGAGCGGGTTGTCCTCCAGGAGGGCGCGCTCGAGCTGCTCGCCCACGCCGCGGCGACGGCGGCGCTTCGCGAGCGCGCGCGCGTGGCCGGGCTCGTCCGCGAGGCGCGAGGCGAGGCGCACGGCCGTCTCGAGGCCGACCGCGGCCGGCGCGACGTCGTCGACGAGCCCGAGGCGCAGCGCCGCCGCGGGGCGGAGGTTCTTGCCGGTGAGCCCCAGATCGAGCGCCGCGCGCAGCCCCGCGCGCTCGGCGATCCGGAACAGGCCGTTGGCCGCCGGGATGAGGCCGAGCTTCACCTCGGGCAGCCCGAGCGCGGTCTTCGCGTCGTCCGTCGCGATCGACGCCGTGCAGGCGAGCGCGAGCTCGAAGCCGCCGCCGAGCGCCGAGCCGTGCACGTAGGCGACGACCGGCTTGGGGCCGGCGCCGAGCCGCTCGAAGCGACGCGCGACCTCGCGCGAGGCCTCCTCGGCGTCCTGCGCGAAGCGGATCGAGCGGACGAAGTCGAGGTTGGCGCCGACGAGGAACGAGTCCTTCTTGCCGCTCCGGAGGACGACCGCGCGGACGGCCGCGTCGGCGAACGCGGCCTCGACCGCGGCCGAGAGCTCGCCGACGAGCGCCGGCGTGATCGTGTTGTGGGACTCCGCCGGATCGTCGAGCGTGAGGACGGCCACGCCGTCGGCGCGCCGCTCGGTCCTCACGATCGACGCGGCGCGCGCGCTCGCCGGCGCGGACGGGATCGTCTGGTCGAGCATCACGCGGCCTCCAGGACGACGGCGGCGCCGAGCCCGCCGGCCGCGCACGCGGTGGCGAGGCCGAACTGGCCCTTCCTCCGGCGGAGCTCGCGGAGGACCGTGTGGATCATGCGCGCGCCCGTGGCGGCGAACGGGTGCCCGAGGGCGATCGAGCCTCCGTGCACGTTGAAGCGGTCGTCGTCGATCTCGCCGATCGGGCCCGACGTGCGGCCGAGCTTGTCCTCGGCGAAGCGCCGCGACGCGAGCGCCCTCCGGTTGCAGACGACCTGCGCCGCGAACGCCTCGTGCATGTCGACGACGTCCATGTCCGCGAGCCGGAGCCCGGCGCGGTCGAGCGCGATCGGCGACGCGTACGCCGGCCCCATCAAGAGACCGTCGTCCGGATCGAGCGCCGCGTAGGCCCACGCGCGGAGGAAGCCGAGCGGCTCGTAGCCGAGGGCCTTGGCCTTCGACTCGCGCATCAAGAGCAGCGCGCTCGCGCCGTCGGTGAGCGCGGACGAGTTCCCCGCCGTCACGCTGCCGTGCTTCGCGTCGAACACGGGCCGGAGCTTGGCGTAGGAGTCGGGCTTCGAGTCCTCCCGCACGAGGTTGTCCTTCGCGATCGGACGATCGAACGACGGCGGCGGGATGACGTGCATCACCTCCGCCTCGAAGAGCCCGCGCTCCCAGGCGGCGGCCGCGCGCGCGTGGCTCCGGTGCGCGAGCCGATCCTGCTCCTCGCGCGTGACGCCCATGTCCTTCGCCATCCGCTCGGCGTGCTCGCCCATCGTGAGGCCCGTCGACGGCTCGCGGAGCGCGGGCGGCACGGGCACCAGATCGCGCGCGGAGAGCCGCGAGAAGATGCGAAGCTTCTCGCCGAGGCTCTTCGCCTTCGAGGCCGCGACGAGCGCCGTCGCCAGGCGACGCGAGACGGTGATCGGGACGTCGCTCGCGCTGTCGACGCCGCCCGCGACGGCGACGTCGTGCTGGCCGGCGAGGATCGCCTCCGTCGCGCTCGTCGTCGACTGGAACGACGTCGCGCACGCGCGCACGACGCTGTACGCCTCGACGCTCTTCGGGATGCCGCAGCCGAGCACGATCTCGCGCGCGACGTTCGGCGCGGTCGGCGTGGGGACGGCCTGGCCGTAGACGACGAGGCCGATCTCGCGCGGATCGAGCTCGGCGCGCGCGAGCAGCTCCTTGACGACGACGCGGCCGAGATCGAGCGTCGTCATGTCGCGGTAGGCCGTCGCTTGCTTCGCGAAGGGCGTCCTCAGCCCGGCCACGACCGCCACTCGATCCTTCGCGCCAGCCGTCATCTCCGCTCCTCTCTTTCGAACTGAATGGCGATTCAGTCAGTTTTCGTTCTGACCCGGCTAACGCAAGGCGTCAAGCTCCACCGGGCCCCATCGAACCCCGGGTTTGTGCTAACGAGCAAACCCATGGGATCCCTGATCGATGCGCTCACCGACGAGTCCAAGAAGAAGAATGTCGTGAGGGACTGCTGCGACCTCATCGACGCAGAAGTAAAGGACAAAGGCGGGATCTCGGGGCTCGCCATCAAGGCCGGCTACGGCACGGTGAAGGGGATCAAACCGGGCTTCGTCGAGAAGGCCGTCGAGGACCTCCTACCGGAGTTCGCGAAGGTGCTCGATCCGATTTACGCCGACGCGAAGACCGCCAACAAGGCCGTGGCCGACTTCTTCACGTCGAACAGCGAGCGCGTGGCCGACGCGCTCCTGTCGATCACCGACGCGAAGGCGGCGAAGGCGAAGAGCGGCGTCGCGAAGAGCGCGTACGACAAGCTCCGCGGCTCCGCGAAGAAGAACGTCGAGCAGGCGGTCCCACGGCTCGGCCGGCTGATCGAGAAGTACGGCAACTGAGACGGGCCGCCTCCTTCTTCGAGGAGGGCGCCCGCGCGTGATGCGGTCACGTGGCGCACGCCGTCGCCGACGTGGGCCGGCGCGACGCGCGCTCGCCGTTCGGCGCGCGCGGGGTTCGCGAGCCCGAACGTCGCACGACTGACGCGAGCTGCCGCGACTCGAGGCAAGTCGCCACATACCGGCGCGCGTTCGCGGCCGCCCGGCGCGCCGGCGGCGCACGTGCGCACGGATCTCGCTGCGGTGCAGCGCGGCATGGAAGGTGCTCCACGACGCGGCTCAGGTCGCGCGGTGTGCGGGCCTGCGGTTTGAGGAACCGATGGCAGAACGCGCAACGACCGACGGCACTCCCCTCTCCAGACCGGCCCACGTCGTCGGGATCGGCGCCTCCGCGGGAGGCCTCGAGGCCCTCGAGCGCTTCTTCGACAAGCTGCCCCCCGACACCGGGATGGCGTTCGTCGTCGTCCAGCACCTCTCGCCGGACTTCAAGAGCCTGATGGACGAGCTCTTGGCGAGGCACACGGACTTGCCGATCCGCCTCGTCGAGGACGGGATGCCCGTCGAGGCCGACCACGTCTACCTGATCCCGCCGAAGAAGGAGATGATCATCTCCGGCGGGCGGCTGCTCCTCAGCGAGCGCGATCGGCAGCAGGAGCTGACGCTGCCGATCGACGTCTTCTTCCGCTCGCTCGCGCAGGACTGCGGGGCGCGCGCGATCGCCATCGTCCTGTCGGGCGGGGGCAGCGACGGCTCGCGCGGCGTGCGCGCGGTCCACGACGCGGGCGGCCTCGTCGTCGTGCAGGACGGCGAGAGCGCCCAGTTCAACGGGATGCCGAAGACCGCGCGGGACGCGGGCGTCGCGCGGTGGGTGCTCCGCCCCGAGGAGATGCCGAAGGTCCTCTCCGACCACGCTCGCCTGTTCGGCGTCGCTCCGTCGAACGAGCAGATCGAGCCCGACGGCTTCGACGCGGTCTACCGGATGCTCCAGAAGGAGTTCGGCATCGACTTCACGCACTACAAGCCGAGCACGGTCACGCGCCGCATCGAGCGGCGCGTGAAGCTCGCGCGCACCGAAGACCTCCCCGCCTACGTCCAGCGCCTCTCGCGCGAGCGCGGCGAGCTCGACGTCCTCTACCGCGACCTGCTCATCGGCGTGACGCGCTTCTTCCGCAACGAAGAGGCGTTCCACACGTTCGAGACGAAGGTCCTGCCCGAGCTCGCGAGGAAGAAGGGCAAGGGCGCGACGCTCCGCGCGTGGGTCGCCGGGTGCGCGACGGGCGAGGAGGCCTACAGCATCGCGATCTTGCTGCACGAGCTGGCCGCGCGGGAGGGCAAGCTCGACGTCAAGATCTTCGCCACGGACGTGCACCGCGGATCGCTCGAGGTCGCCGGGCGTGGCGTCTACGGCGAGGAGGCGGTCGCGAACGTCTCGAACGAGCGGCTCGAGCGCTACTTCTTGCGGCGCGGCAAGAGCTACCAGGTCGTGCCGGAGCTCCGGCAGATGATCGTCTTCGCTCCCCACGACGTCATCCGCGACGCTCCGTTCACGCGCGTCGACCTCATAAGCTGCAGAAACCTCCTCATCTACCTGCAGCCGCCGGCGCAGCAGAAGGTCCTCTCGCTCTTCCACTTCGCGCTCAACCGCGGCGGCGTCGTCTTCCTCGGGCCGAGCGAGACGCTGGGGCTCCTCTCGAAGGACTTCGAGACCGTCGATCGGCACTGGCACTTCTACCGGAAGTTCAGCGACGTCCGGATCCCCGTCGACACGCGACTCTCGTCGCTTCGCCCGGACGGCTCGCGCGCCGGCGCCCTGCCCGCGCCGCCGCCGCGGCCGTCTCTCCCGGGGCTGCTCGGCACGTACGACCGGCTCCTCGAGGAGCTGATGCCGCCGAGCCTCCTCGTCAGCGAGCGCGGCGAGCTGATCCACTCGTTCGGCGGCGCCAGCAAGTACCTGACGCTGCGCGACGGGCGCCCGGGCCTCGACGTGCGCGACGTGCTCGACAACGACCTCAAGGTGATCGTCGTCGGGGGCATCCAGCGCGCGCTCAAGTCCGAGTCGGCGATCGTGTTCCGCGGCGTCCGGCTCGGCCCCCCCGACGCGCCGGTCCACCACAAGATCACGATCCGACGCATCCAGGGCAGGAACAACGTCAGCCCGCACGTCCTCGTCTCGTTCGAGGAGCAGGAGGGCGCCGTCGCCGCGAGGCACGCCGAGACCGAGGTGGACCTCGAGGAGGTCTCGCGCGATCAGGTCGGTCTGCTCGAGCACGAGCTCAGCCTCACCAAGGAGAACCTCCAGGCCGCGATCGAGGAGCTCGAGACGAGCAACGAGGAGCTCCAGGCCGCGAACGAGGAGCTCCTCGCGTCCAACGAGGAGCTCCAGAGCACGAACGAGGAGCTCCAGAGCGTCAACGAGGAGCTCTACACGGTCAACGCCGAGTACCAGCGCAAGATCAGCGAGCTCACCGAGCTCACGAACGACATGGACAACCTCCTGTCGAGCACGGACGTCGGCACGATCTTCCTCGACCGACAGCTCCGCATCCGGCGCTTCACCCCGCAGATCGCCGAGGCGTTCAACCTCCTGCCGCAGGACGTCGGCCGGGCGATCCACACGTTCGCGCACAACATCGAGCACCCCGAGCTCACCGCCGACCTCGAGAAGGTCCTCGAGAGCGGTCAGCCGATCGAACGCGAGGTGCGGGACCGGCGCGCGCACGCGTTCTTCCTCCGCATCCTCCCGTACCGCGCGAAGGGCACGGTCGACGGCGTCGTCCTCACGATGATCGACGTGAGCGGGCTCAAGGCGGCCGAGGACGCGCTCTTCCACGAGCGCTATCTCCTCAACAGCCTCCTCGAGACCACGCCCGACGCGATCTACTTCAAGGACATCCGCGGACGCTTCATCCGCGTGAACGCCGCGATGGCGAAGCGGCTGAGGATCGACGACCCGCGCGAGGCGGTCGGAAAATCGCCGTTCGATCTCGGCGCCCCCGAGGACGTCCTCGAGCTGCACACGGCCGACCAGCTCGTCCTCCGCACCGGCGAGCCGCAGAAGTACGTGCTCGAGAAGCGGGGCCACGGGAGCGGCACCGCGTGGGACATCGCCTCGCGCCTGCCGCTCCGCGACGTCGACGACAAGATCGTCGGCCTCGCCGCGATCATCCGCGACGTCACCGGACCCAAGCTCGCGGAGGAGAAGATCCAGGAGGCCGTGCGGCGGCGCGACCAGTTCCTCGCGATGCTCTCGCACGAGCTGCGCAACCCGCTCGGCGCGGTCGTCACGGCGACCGCGCTGCTCGCCGACGGGAAGAGCTCGCGCGAGGGCTCGCAGCGGCTCCTCTCGATCCTCCAGCGGCAGTCCGCTCAGATGGCGCGCCTGCTCGACGACCTCCTCGAAGCGAGCCGCGTGACGCAGAACAAGATCGAGCTCCGCAAGAAGATCGTCGACGTCCGTGTCGTCGCGCGCGACGCCGCCGACGCGGTGCGCTCGCTCATGGAGGCGCGCTCGCTCGAGCTCACGACGGAGATCGATCCGCGCCCGCTCTGGGTCGACGGCGATCCCGCGCGGCTGCAGCAGATCCAGGTGAACCTGCTGAACAACGCCGCGAAGTACACGCCTCCCGGCGGCCACGTCCGGCTCAGCGTGCAGCGGGACGGCGGTTGGGTCGTGGTGTGCGTGACCGACGACGGCGTCGGGATCGCCGAGGACATGATCGAGAACGTCTTCGAGCTCTTCGTCCAGTCGAAGCGCACGCTCGACCGCTCCGAGGGCGGCATCGGCGTCGGCCTCACCCTCGTGCGCTCGCTCGTCGCGCTGCACGGAGGAGAGGTGAAGGCGGAGAGCGGCGGCATCGGGAAGGGCACCTCGTTCATCGTCCGGATCCCGCTCGCGAAGGGCGAGACGCCCGAGGACGACGCGAGGGCGCGGGAGCGAGCGCGCGCGATCCCGAGCCCCGCCAGCGTCATCGTCGTCGAGGACAACGTCGACAGCTGCGCGATGCTGTGCGAGCTGCTCTCGCTGGCCAGCTTCCACTGCGAGTCGGCGAACAACGGGAAGGCGGGCCTGGAGCTCATCACGGCGAAGAAGCCCCACGTCGCCATCGTCGACGTCGGGCTGCCGGAGATGGACGGCTTCGAGGTCGCGCGGCGGCTCCGCGCGGATCCGACGACGCGCGACATGTTCCTCGTCGCCCTGACCGGGTACGGGCAGCCGACCGATCGCGCCCGGGCGCTCGAGAGCGGGTTCGACGAGCACGTCGTGAAGCCGGTGCACCCCGATCGGCTTCTCCAGCTCCTCGGGCGGCGCGGCGCGCGGGCCGGGCGCGCGGAGCCGGACGGCGACGGCCGCGTCACCGACGGGCGGGCGGACGGCGCCGGCACCGAGACCGACGGCGCGCTGTAGCGCGACGCGCGGCGCGGCGCGGCGGCCGGGCGTCAACCGGTCGAGCGAAGGCCCGCGGCGACGCCGTTGATCGTGAGCAGGATGGCGCGGAGCAGCTCGGGCGACTCTCGCTCCTCGGCGCGCTCGCGCCGGAGCAGCTCGATCTGGATGAAGCTCAGGGGATCGACGTACGGGTTGCGGAGCTCGATCGAGCGCGCGAGCGTCGAGTCCGGCTCGAGCGCGTCGGGGCGCTCGAAGATCGTGCGGATGGCTCGGACCGCGCGCCCGTGATCGAGGGCGATCCGCCGGAAGAGACGGCGCGCGAGCGCGACGTCCTCGCAGAGATCGGCGTAACGGGACGCGACCACCATGTCGGCCTGCGCGAGCGACACGGCGATCGCGTCGAGCGTGCTCGCGAAGAAGGGCCACTCCTTGCGCATCTGACGGGCGCGCCTGGGCCCGTGCTGCTTCAAGAGCCACGCGAGCGCGCGGCCCGCCCCGTACCAGCCCGGGACCATCTGCCGCGACTGCGTCCAGGCGAAGACCCACGGGATCGCGCGGAGGTCCTCGAGCTTCACGCGCGGCGCCTCGCCGCCGCGACCGCCCGAGCGCCGCGCCGGACGCGAGCCGATGTTGAGGCGCGGGATGTCCTCGATCGGCGTGGTCGCGGCGAAATACTCGGGGAAGCCCGGATCGCTCACGAGCGCGCGGTAGTGCGCGACGCTGATCGACGCGACCTCCTCGAAGATGGCTTCGTACTCGGCGAGCCGCGCGCCCCGCGCGCCGGCTCCGCTCGAGCCGGGCCCGCCCGCGAGCGAGTGCGCGAGGACGCCGGCGACGGTGAGCTCGAGGTTCCGCTCGGCGATCTCGGGGACCAGGTACTTCCACCCGAGCACCTCGCCCTGCTCCGTAAGCTTGAACCGCCCCGACACCGAGCCCGCGGGGAGGCTCTCGATGGCGCGCTGCGAGGGTCCGCCGCCGCGCCCGATCGATCCGCCGCGACCGTGGAAGATCTTGAGCGACACGCCGTGCTCGCGGGACACGGCGACCAGCCGCTGCTGGGCTCGGTAGAGCGCGAACGAGGAGCCGACGATCCCGGCGTCCTTGTTCGAGTCGGAGTAGCCGATCATGACCTCCTGTACGCCGCCGCGGCGCGCGAGGTAGGCCGCGTAGGGCGCGCTCGTGACGGCGCGCGAGAGCTCGACGTCCGAGCGATCGAGATCGTCGAGCGTCTCGAAGAGCGGGACGATCGCGACGTCCGACGCCGATCGCTCCGGAGCGTCGAGCCCCGCGAGCCGCGCGAGCACGAGCGCGGCGAGCATGTCCTCCGCGCCGTGGGTCATGCTGAGGACGAGCGACTCCGCGCCGCCTCCGAAGGTCACCTCGCGGATGCGCGCGAGCGCCCGGACGGCGCGCAGGCCCGGTCCGTCGGGGACCACGAGCTCCGGAGCGCGCGCGGGATCGAGCGCGGCCTCGAGCGCGGCGCACGTGAGCGTCGCGCCCTCCGCGAGGCCGAGCGCGACCCGCGCGTCCGCCCGCACCCACTCGGCGGGGATGCGGACGTCGAGGCGCGCGAGGTGGAAGCCGAACGTCCGGACCTGACGGAGCAGCGCGCGCACCCGCTCGGCGCCGGCGCGCTCGCCGCGGTTCGCGAGGAGCGACGCGAGGATGAGCTCGAGGTCGGCGACGAACGCCGCCGGGCCGGCGTAGGCGTGCGCCGCGAAGCGCGGCGCCACGTCGGCGGAGGGGTCGCGCGCGGCCGCCTCGCGCACGGCGACGATCGCGGCGCGCGTCACGCGGAGCCGCTCGGCGACGAAGCGGAGCTTCCGGCGGTAGGGCTCGTGATGCGTGGTCGTCTCGAGCGTGTGGACGAGCTCGGGCATGGCGCGCGCGTCCGCCTCGAGCGACGTGAGGAGCTCTTGCGTCACGGCGACGCGGCGCGTGCTCTGCGAGAGCGACGCGCCGAGCGACGCGACCTCGCGCAGGTACAGGTCGATGACGCGCGCGGTCTGGGCGAGCCCCGTGTCGACCGCGACCTCGGGCGTCACGTTCGGGTTCCCGTCCATGTCGGCGCCGACCCACGACCCGAAGTGGAGGACGCACGGGATCTCGACGGCCTTGCCGAACGCCTTCGCCGCCGCGCTCTCCATCGCCTTGTAGAAGCCGGGGACGAGCGGGAAGAGGACCTCCTCGAGGTAGAAGAGGACGTTCTTCACCTCGTCGCCGACGCGCGGCTTCTCCTGGCGGATCTCGTCGGACTGCCACAGCGTCGCCACCTCCTCGCGGATCGCCCGGTCGACGTCGTCGGCCTCGGCGGGGGTGAGCTCGGCGCGCTCTCGGCGGGCGATCAACGAGACGAGGCGCCGGTGCTTCTCGAGCACGGTCCGGCGCTGGGCCTCGCTCGGGTGGGCCGTGAAGACGAGCTCGACCGCCGCGCCCCGCAGCACCTCGATGAAGCGCTCGCGCGACGCCTCCTTCGACATGGCCGCGAAGACGACCTCGAGCGACCCGGGCTGCGGCTTGCCCTCGCGCGCGTAGTCGCGCCGGCGGCGCGTCCGGTGATGCTGCTCCGCGAGGTTCACGAGCTGGAAGTAGTGCGTGAACGCCCGCGCGACGCGCTCGGCCACGCTCGTGTCGAGCCCGCGCACGACGTCGACCAGCTTCTGCGTGGTCGCGTGCGCGCGCGCGACGTCGTGAGCGGCCTCGTGCGCCCGGCGCGCCTTCGCGAGCGCGCGGATGGTCTCCTCGAGATCGAGGAGCGCGTCGCCTTCTTGCTCGACGAGGGTGTCGCCGAGGATCCTTCCGAGGTACGAGACGTCGCGCCGGAGCGCGTCGAACGGGAGCGCCATCGAGAGCGAAGCATCGCGCATTACGAGCCGGATGGCGATGCGCCTTCGGCGGAGATCACGCCGCCGGTCGATCGCGCGAGGGAGAGGCGCCGGGCTGCGCGCGAGGGAACCACACGCGGAAGGTGCTGCCTCGGCCGACGGCGCTCTCGACGTCGATGCGCCCTCCGTGCGCCTCGACGAAGCCCTTCGTGATGTAGAGGCCGAGCCCGAGGCCGCTCTTCCGCTCTCGGGCGCGCTGCGCCTGGTAGAAGCGGTCGAAGAGCTTGGGGAGCTCGTCGGGCGCGATGCCCGCTCCTCGATCCGTCACCGCGATCTCGACGCCGTCGTCGACCGCCCGGACCTCGACCTCGACGGTGGTCCCGCTCGCCGAGTACTTGCCGGCGTTCTCGAGCAGGTTGGTCAGGACCTGGTCGAACCGCGTCGGGTCGACCAGCGCGGTCTCGAGCGGTCCGGTCACGTGGACCTCGATCGCGTGATCCCCGATCGTCGCTCGCACGCGGTCGACCAGCGCCCGGGTCGCCTCCGCGAGGTCGAGCGGGACGCGCGAGAGCGGGACGCGCGAGAGCTCGATCCGCGTGGTGTCGAGGAGATCGCCCGCCATCCGCGCGAGGCGCGCGCCGATCCGATCGAGGCGATCGAGCGCGGCGTCCGACGTCGGCTTCCCCTGCTCGGCGTCGCTCCGCAAGAGCTCGAGCTGGAGGAGCATCGACTGGATGGGGTTCCGCAGGTCGTGCGCGACCATCGCGGCGAACTCCTCGCGCAGCCTCTCCACCTCCTTCTGGAGCGAGACGTCTCGAAGGACGACCACCGCGCCGAGCAGCTTCCCGCCGGCGCTCCGGACGGGCGCGCCGCGCTCGGCGACCGGGACGCGCGTGCCGTCGTGGCGCACCAGGAGGAGGTCGTCCCGCGACGTCGTCTCGCCCCGCAGCGCGCGCGCCGCCGCCAGGTCGTCGGCCTCGAGGGCGCTGCCGTCGGGACGGCAGACGACGCCGAGCTCCTGCCTCGCGCCCTCCTCGGGCCGGACGCGCCGTCCGAGCAGGTCCTCGAAGGCGCGGTTCGCCAGGATCCAGCCCGACGCGGCGTCGACGAACGCGACGCCGTCGGGCTCCGCGGCGATGATCTGGATCAGCCTGCTCCGGTCGTGCTCGCTCCTGTGCAGCAGGGTGGAGAGCCTGAACCCGCTCGCCGCGAGGGTCGCGAACATCTCGACGGTCTTCTCGTCGGCTTCGTCGAACTCTTCGCCCCCGCGCTTGTTGGCGAGGTAGAGGTTGCCCACGCTCTCCTCGCCGGTCGAGAGCGGGACCGCGAGCAAGCTCCGGATGTCGGCGTGCTCGGGCGGGATGCCGACGAACGCCGGGTGCTCTCGGACGTCGCGCAAGCGCACCGTCGCTCCCCCGACCGCGACGACGCCGAGCGTCCCGACGGGGCGTGGATGCCGGCCGACGGCGCGCTCCATCCCCTCCGGCACGCCGACGGCGACCCAAGGGTCGAAGGTCCGCTCGGGGCACGTGCCGACGCCGACCGCCGCCATCTCCGCGCCCACGAGATCGCGCACCTGCTCGGCCAGCTCGGCGAAGAACGCTCGCACGTCGAAGGCGGCCTCGTCGTCGAGCGGGGCCGAGAACGCGCTGACGGGGGACTGCGGGACGCGCGCGAGCCGGCGCCCGAGCTCGTGGATCGCGCCGAGGGTCCGGTCGAGCTTGTGGTGCGTGAGCGATCCGATGCGCCGCGCGCGCGCGGCGGCGAGCGCGAGCGCGACGGCGCCGGCGGCCGCCTCGAGGCGTGGCCCCGGATCGGCGGCGCGGCTCGTCGCGAACACGAGCGCGCCGAGGGTCACCCCGTCCGCGACGAGCGGGACGGCGCGGAGCTGCTCGGCCCGCGCGCGGCGGGCCATCGCTCGGTCCGTCTCCGCCCTCGCGCCCGCCGCGTCGATCCGCAGGGCGGCTCCGGTCGCCACGCACTCCGCGGCGAGCTCCTTACCGTCGAACGCGAGCGAGGAGACGCGCGCCTCCAGCTCGGCGTCGATCCCCCGCGCCCCGACGAGCCGGAGCGCGTCCGTCGGGTCGACCGCGAAGACCAGCGCGCACGGAGCGCCGAGCGCCGCCGCGAGCGCCTCCATCGCGCCGGCGGCGAGCCGGTGCGGATCGGCGGACCGCTCGCCGAGCCGACGGAGCAGGTCCGCGAGCAGGCTCGCTTCGGAGGGGAGGCGCTCGGGCTCGCGGCGGGCGCCCAGCGTCATGCCTCGTCCTCCGCGCGAACGGTGAGCACCGGGCAGGGCGACAGCCGGACGATCTTCTCCGCGACGCTGCCGAGCAGCGCGCGCGGTACGCCGTGACGACCGTGCGTCCCCATCACGACCAGATCGGGGCGGCGCTGCTCGATGAACGCCAGGATCTCTCGCCACGGGACGCCCCGCGCCGTCTCGCGGGACACCTCGGGGATCTCGTCACGAACCTTCGCGAGGACGCGGTCGAGCTCCTCCTGCTCCGCGTCCCACATCGGCGCGAGGAGCTCCGTCGGCGAGAGCCCCATCCCCGCGTACGACACGGGGACGTCGAACACGTGGAGCAGCGTGAGCCTCGCGCCGTTCCGTCGAGCGAGGTCCACCGCGAGCTCGAGGCCTCGTCTGGACGGCGCGCCGAAGTCGACGGGGACGAGGATGTTGGCGAACTTCGTCATGGCTGACCTCCGGGTTCGGTGCCCTCGCACCAGGACACGAGACGCTCGCTCGAGAGCGACGAGAGCGACGGGTCGTCAGCCGGCCTTCGCGCTGACGGGCTCGGGCTCGACGACGTGGCTCGTCGGCATGGGCCTGACGACGAAGACGGGACGATCCATCCGGTTGACGATGCGCGCCGCGGTCGTGCCCAGCGCGCGGGAGATGAGCCCGTAGTCGTGGGCCCCGATGACGACGACGTCGGCGTCGTACGCGCGCGCCGCCTCGCAGACGCAATCCGCCGCGTGGCCGATCTCGACCACGACGCCGTCGCGGAGCTCGCGAGGGATCGACTCCTCCAAGCTCTCCATCGCCGTCCTGGCGGCGTCGGCGAGCTCGTGCGCTCGGAACGAGGTCAGCGGAACGAACACGCCGGGCGGCGGGACCTGCGGCGCGATCACGACGCTGTGGAGGAGCCGGACTCTCCCGCCCATCGAGCGCGCGAGCTCGACCGCGTGTCGAATGATGAGGTGCGCGGTCGACGTCAGATCGACCGCCGCGAGGATCCGCTTCATACGCCGTCACCATTCATCATGCGTGCCGCCTGCGCCGCGCGCTCGTCCAGCGCGCCGCGGATCTTCGGCACGCGCTCTGCACCTCGGACGGCCAGGACACGCATCTCGGGATCGCAGCGAGACGGAGGAGTCATGGCACGGAACAGCTGGGGACACTGCTCACACTGCAAGTACTTCGCGAGCCCGGCCGCGGCGCCGCTCGACGGAGAGGAGGCGGCCTGCGACGAGCCGGGGCTCGCGAAGCTGGAGCTTCGCGTCTTCGGCACGTGCGGATGCAAGCGCTTCGAGCTTCGCAAGGGGCTCGCCCCGACGGTGGAGCGCCCGCGCGCGGCGGTCTGAGCCCGCGGGGGCGGCCGTCTTGCATCGAGGCCGCGCCATGACGTCGACGGACGGCGGGCGGTCGAGCGCCCTGGGACGACGAGCCGTCGAGCGCAGGCTCGGGCTCGTGACGGACCTCTACGAGCTCACCATGGCGGCGAGCTACCACCGGCTCGGGATGCACGACCGCGCGACGTTCAGCCTGTTCGTCCGCAAGCTGCCTGCGCACCGGTCGTTCCTCGTCGCGGCCGGCCTCGAGGACGCGCTCGCGCGCCTCGAGCGGCTCGGCTTCGACGACGAGGGGATCGACTACCTAGTCACGACCGGACACGTCCGCCCCGAAGAAGCCGACGCCCTCGCGCGCGTCCGCTTCACGGGAGACGTCCGCGCCGTCCGGGAGGGCCGCGTCGTCTTTCCGGGTGAGCCGCTCGTCGAGGTCGACGCCCCCATCATCGAGGCGCAGCTCGCCGAGAGCCTCATCCTCAACGCGATCCACTACCCCACGCTCGTGGCGACCAAGGCCGCGCGGTGCGTCGCGGTCGCGGGCGGGAGGCCGCTCGTCGACTTCGGGCTCCGGCGCACGCCCGGGATCGACGCGAGCGTCGACGTGGCGCGCGCCTGCTGGCTCGCGGGGTTCGCGAGCACGAGCAACGTCCACGCCGCCAGGCGGCTCGGCATCCCCGCCAGCGGGACCGTCGCGCACGCGTTCATCGAGGCGATGCCCGACGAGCGCGCCGCGTTCGAGGCGTGGGCCCGCACGACGGTCGGACCGCTGACGCTCCTCGTCGACACGTACGACACGCTGAGCGGGACGCGCAGGGCGATCGAGCTCGCGCGGCGCCTGCGCGGCGAAGGGCGCGCGCTCGCGTCCCTGCGCCTGGACAGCGGCGACCTCGAGGCGCTCAGCCGAGCGGTGCGGCAGCTCCTCGACGACGCCGGCCTCCGCGACGTCCGCATCTTCGCGAGCGGCGGCCTCGACGAGTACGCCATCGACAGGCTCGTCCGGGCTCGCGCGCCGATCGACGGCTTCGGGGTCGGCACCCGCGTCGGGATGTCGGCCGACGCGCCGGTCCTCGACATGGCGTACAAGATCGTCGCGTACGCGGGCAGGCCCTGCCTGAAGCTCAGCGCCGGCAAGGCGACGATCGTGGGGCCGAAGCAGGTCTGGCGACGGCGCGACTCCGGCGGGCGGCTCGTGGCCGACCGGATCGCCGCGCTCGACGAGCCCGCGCCCACGTCGGGTGACTGGGAGCCGCTGCTCGAGCCCGTCGTCTCCGACGGACGGGCGCTCCGGCGGCCTCGGCTCGCCGAGCTTCGCTCCGCGCACGCCGCCGAGGTCGCGCGCCTGCCCGCCGAGCTCCGCGCGATCGCGCCGGACGAGCCCCGCGCGACCTACGCGGTCTCGATCTCGCGCGTCCTCGCGGAACGGCACCGCGCGGCCGTCCGCGAGACGCGCCGGCGCGAGGGCCTCGAGCCGCGTCGCGACGGCCAGGCGAGCTGACCTCGCGGGCGGAGCGTCGGCGAGGCGGCGCCCCCCCGGACGCGATCGCCGTCCCCCGCGCGAGGAGCCCCGGCGCGACGCCCGAGCGAGGAGGCTCGAGCGCGCCCGACGGGCTACGGTCCGACGTTCGTGACGGTGTTGGTGTCGACGATGTCCTTGACCCACGCGGCGACGGTCTTCGAGCCGAGCGTGGTCGAATAGAAGACGTCCCCGGCGAGCAGCGTGTGGCGCGTCCCGCCGTACGTGTACGTGCCGAAGTTCGAGTACGCGGCGCTCTCCGTGCGGATGTCCGTGAGGCCCGCCGCGAAGTCGCTCTCCGACACGAGCGCGAAGCTCGTGCACTCGGACGCGCCGAACCCGTAGAAGGCGCGGATCGTCGCGTCCCCCGTGGCGGAGACGAGGCCCTGCGCGAGCGTCGACTTGGTCGACGCCCAGTGCTTCGAAGCCGCCATCAGGAAGTCGGGTTGGTTCGTACAGTCGGCTCCGCACTCGGCGATGACGGTCGAGTCGAGCTTCCACAGCGTCTTCCAGCGGTCCTGGAGACAGCGCGCGAGCGGCGGCTGGCGCATCAGCGGCCCCGAGTCGTCGACGAGGTTCACCGGGATCGTGGGGAACCAGCGGAGGGCGTGGCCGTAGTTGGCGGCGGCGCCGAACCCTCCGGCGCTCGTCCCGGTCACGAGGATCTGCTCGGTGTCGGGGAAGGTCGCCGCGAGCTTCGCCAGGAAGAGCTCCATGTTCGCGTAGCCGACGAACTTCTGCGGGCCGACGCCCGCGACGTCGCCGTTCGGCTCGTTCCCCGCGTGGACGTCGCCCGTGCAGTACGGGACGAAGACGTGGTTCCAGTCGGCGATCGGGTTCTCGGGGTTGCTCCGGCTGAAGATCCCGCCCGATCCGCTCTTGGCGCCGACGGCCGACGGGTTGTTCGCGCACGTCTGCGCGTTGAAGCAGGCGCCGCCGCCCTGGAGGAAGATCATCAGCTTCTTGGACGGCGCGCTCAGGTTCAGCCCGATGCCGGTGGGCGATCCGTCGCGGCAGACGGCCCCCGGGATCTCGAACCACGCCCACGTCCTGTCGGCGACCGCCGAGAGGTCGAGCGGCGTGGTGGCTCCCGCGTCCCCGCCGTCGCTCGCGCCGTCCGCTCCGCCGTCGCCGTCGGCCGCGCCCCCGTCGGGCGACGGCGAGGCCGCGTCGTCGCCGCCCGCGTCGGGCGACGGCGCGACGCCGCCTTCGTCGCTCGACGAGCACGCGGCCGCGAACAGCGCCGCGAGCGCGAACGCGAGGCCGCCTCCGTGAGCGAGTCGGCGCACGCGCAGGAGAGAAACCGTGGGTCGAGTGTTCATCGTTGCTGCCTCCTCGCGAGACCCGGCGGGCCGAACCTGACGTCATTGACGCACAGAGCGGTCGCGCGCCGCCAGCGGGAAGTCGCGGGGCCTCGAAGCCGGCTGCGCATGGCCGCCGCATCCCCACGGTTCACGCCCCGAAACGGCGTGAGCGCCCGCGCCCGGACGCGCGAGCGGAAGAAGCGCGTGGCGCGGCGTGTACGACCGTCGCGCGTCCGTCAGCCTCCGTGCTCGAGGTGCTCGACCAGGAGGCGGGCGAGCCAGCGGCGGAAGCCGGCCTCGGCACCGGGACCGTCGAGGCCGGCCTTCGCGAGCATGGTCGGCCCGAGCACCGAGCCGCCGACCAGGACGAGCGCGGCGAGGACCACGAGGCGCGCCGTGTCCACGCGCGGAGGCCGCGCCTTCGAGGTCCGTCGCGCGAGCCTCAACGTGTGCGTCGCCTCGACGATGTCGGTCAGGCTCACGTCGCCCTCGTAGAAGGGGTGCCCCTCGAGGGCGAGCCAGAGGATCACGCGTCCGTGGCCGGTCCGCTTCAACGTCTCGGCGACGTCCTCGAGGAGCGACTCGAGCTCGGCTTCGCCCCCGTTCGACGCGCGGATCGCCTCGACCAGCGCGGCGTTGATCGCCCCGAGCGAGCGGGCGATGACCTCCTGCACGAGCTGCTCGCGGCTGCCGAAGTGATGGAGCACGGTCGGGTGCGCGATGCCCGCGTCGGCCGCGACGTCCTGGAGGCGGATGCCCGAGGGCCCGACGACCACGAGCCGCTTCTCCGCCGCGTCGAGGATCCGCGCGCGCGCGGTCGCGGCGTCGAGGCGCCTCCGCGGCGGCTTCGCGCGCGGCTCCGAGGCCGTCCCGTCCGCGGGCGACGCCTTGCCGGTCGCCTTCGAGGCGTCGCCCGCCTTCGCGGCCCGCGGGCGTCCTCTCCCGCGCGTCCCGCGCGCGACCGCGGGTCTCGTCCCTTCGCGCCTCCGCACGGGCTCAGCATCGCGCGCCCGCCCGTCGCCGACAAGCGTATGGCCACAATTGACAAGTCTGTCAGTATCGGTCATCGTCAGAGTGCCATGCGCCACGTCCAGTTCGAGCCTCGCCGTGCCCTCCGCGCCGCCCGCATCCTCGCCGCGGACCCCGACGACCTGCCGCAGGTGTTCACGATCATCGAGTCGCTCTCCTGGGACACGCTCGCCCGCGTCGCGCGCCGGATGCAGTCGAGCGACGCGGGCCGCCGCCTGTACGAGGCGCGGCCGGACATCGTCGAGCGCCTCGCCGATCGCGCGGCGCTCGCGCGCCTGCCCGAGGGATCGCTCGGTCGCGCGTACCTCGCGTTCGTGGAGCGCGAGAACATCTCCGCCGAAGGCATCCGCGCGGCGAGCGAGATCGGGATGACCAACGAGGTCTCGCTCCCTCCGGACCTCGCGTGGGTCCACCGCTGGATGCGCGACACGCACGACCTCTGGCACGCCGCGACCGGCTACTCGGGAGACGTCCTCGGCGAGACCGCGCTGCTCGCCTTCTCCTTCGCCCAGACCTGGAACCCGGCCATCGCGCTCGTGATCGTGATCGGGCTGAGCAAGACCACGAGCGGCGCGGACCGAGGCCGAGCGGCGCGCCGGACGATCCTCGACGGCTTCCGACGCGGCCGGAGAGCGGCGTGGCTCCCCGGCCAGGACTGGGACGCGCTCCTCGCCCAACCGCTCTCCGACGTTCGAGCGCGCCTCTCCCTCGGCGCTCCGCCGGTCTATACGAAGATCCGCAGCTCCGAGCTCAACGCAGCGGCCTGACCGCGCGGCGCGCTCCGAGCAGAGACGCTTACCGTCACGGCTCGCTCCGCGGAGCTCTCAAGCGAAAGCTCGTTTCCGAGTCGAACCCCATAGGCCGACCGGACTCGAGTGGAGCTGGCCGTGCGGCGTCCCAACGAATGCTGGAGCGCGCGCGAAGCCGCGGGAGTCCTACGATCCGCGTCGGGCACGCTCCGCGACGCTCGTTGTCCCGATGAGCGACGTGCCGTTCGCGTCACGGAGTGCAGGCCGCGCCGACGCTTCTCATGTCCGCCCCGAACGCTCGGGACACTTGGTTTGTGGAACCATCCCGACTCCGTCGCGTCTCTCCCGCCTCGACGCGCCCCTCGTCCTCCATCACCTCCTCGAGCTCGATCGCGATCCGAATGGGGACCTCTGGCTGCTCGTTCACCCAGCTCTCCGTTCGGACCCGAGCCCTCTGCGAGCGTTCGGGATCGAGCCCTCTGCAAGCGAATGCGTGCCGTCCGACGCGCTCGGGCGGCGCGCCTCGCTGTCCCGACCGGCACGCCGGAGCCGGATCGCCGGAGAACGAAGGCTGCGAGCGACGGCTCGCGCGCACCTCAGCTCTCACGCGACTCAGTGGGTATCGCCTGGCTCCTTCATCCGAAGCTCGCCCGCCTTGACGAGCGCTTCGAGCTTGTCGACGAGTCGACAGACGAGCTGTACCTCGTTTCGCGTGAGCTCGCGCCAAAGCTCCGTATCGCCGTCCTTCGCGTACTTGCGATACGCCTCGAGCCCCTCGAGCTTCGCCTGCAACGCGGTGATCACGTTGTAGGCCTCGTTCGAGATCGGCGAACCGATGTCCTCGGTCTCGGTGCGATGCTCGGTCTGCTCTCGTGCTTGTTGTTCTTCGACGTCTCCGGCCATGGGTCGACTCCTCTCCGAACGTGGGACGTGCAAGGGGAGGACCACCGCCCGACACGCTCGATTCAGCTGTTCCGGCCGGCGACGAGCGCCGCTAGCCGCCGGAGCCGAGGCCGCTGCATCATCAAAGCAGCGCTCTACCGTGACGACGCCCACGTAATGCCGTTCAACGTCCACGACACGCGGCATCCGGCGATCACGCACTGGGCTGTCGCGGAGAAGAGCCAGCTCTTCCTCCTCACCGTGCGGACTCTTCGACGTCGCCATGCCCCGCAGGTACTTGGGGAAGGCGGCGTCGGTGAGCGCGAAGTTCGGCACGCCGCATCCGGCCCCTGCCGGCCAGCGTCCTTGGCGGGGCCAAGCTCGTGCACCTGCCCTCCACGAAGCGGACGGCTTAAACGCGAAGAGGGAGCGTCGTGCCCCCTCATGTCCCCCCCTTCCTTCGCGATGACACGGAAGGGCTTTTTTCGGATGCGAAGCTGGTGGGCCAACCGGGACTTGAAGGCGAGCCGGCCTGTTTCGCGGCGTCCCTATGAGCTGGAGAACGCACGAAGCGGCCGTTTTCTCGGGCGATCGTGCTTGTCGGCGAAGGGACCGGCCAGGACAGCGAGGGACCGGATGGGCCGGGTGTCGCGCCAATATGGAGCCAACGGAACGGCGACACCCCGTCACCACCAGTTCGGCAGCACGTGCGTGACGGAGCCCCTGGCGTTCGACGTGGAGAACTCGACGAAGGCGCCTTCTCGGGTAGACGCGTCTTTCGAGGTCGGCAACCACGCTGAGGCCGAAGCCACGAGGGCAGCATAGGCATCGTGCTTCACCGTCGACGGCACCGCGTACACGAGGATGTAGAGGCCACAGTCCTCCGGCATGTCGCGAACGCGCTCGTTCCCTACGCGGAGTCGAGGCCGTTGCCGCTGCCACCGGAGCAAGGGCAGCTTGGGTCTGGTCAGCGGAGCCGCCTGCCTCACCCAGGTAGACGAGTTCACGAAGTAGACGGCCGCGTTGGCGTTCCGGAGGATCTCGTTCAGCGCGGCGGCGCCGACGGAGAAGCCGACATTTTTTGGAAGCCTGTCTTTGAACACCGTCGTGACTGGCACCACGACAGCATTTGCCTAGCTCAGGCGACCGTCAACGCCGACGAGCCGGGCGTGGAGAAACGACAACTGGCTCCTCCCCGAACTGCATTCGCGGAGGACGGTCCGGTCGAGAGTTCGTTTCCCCGTCGAACCTCACGGCGCTTCCGCTTCCGATCGTCTCGGAGAGGGATCAGCTCGACGGCCCGGACGCGCTCGGCTCGCCGTTTTTACGGTAGGGCTTCGTGAGCTTGCCCTTCTTGGTGTAGATGCCCGCGCGGACGGCAAGCTGCAAAAGCTCCTCCGTACTCATCTTCTGCATCGAGACAAGCGCACGACGCCGCTTCCGGGTCATCTCGTCGAGACCAGGAGCGTTCGGATCGAGTCGGTCCTTCGCCTTGCTCACTCCCAAGATTGTGGCCGGAAGACGCCGACGATGCAAGCGGGGGTGCGAACGGCAAGCTGAACATGGCTCTGATGCCGTATCCGGCTGCCGTGGAAGGCGGGTGGTCCCTCCACGAAGCCGCACCGCACGGTGTTGTAGTCGATGCCCTGGTCGTCCTTGACGTGTTGCAGGTAGAGGTTCAGAACGGCGCAGTCGAGGAGCCGCAGCTCTTTGTCGGGCGTCTTTCCGCGGTTTTTCGGGAGGGGGCTCCCGATCGCTCGGTGGAGCTTCTTCAGCATGGCAAATGCTGTTGGAAGCTCGTCGGTGAACTTCGTGTCCATCAGGTCGAAGCAGTTCCCGAGCTGGATGATGGCTCCCACGATGGCGGGGGTCTTCACCTTGCCCCGACGTTTCTGGTCATGGGCGAACTTGAGAGCGCGATCTGCTCCGTATTCCCAGAAGTAGATGCCCGCGCCGAGCCAGTCGTACGCGTTCTGACTCTTCTTGAACGTGGCCTCGCCGCGGAGGATCGTCTCGGCAACCTCGGCATCGCAACCGTGGTAGGCGACGACAGTTCGGTCGTACTTCACGAGTTTTCTGCCTCCCCTCCGTGCTCAACCTTCGGACGCTTTCGGTGAATGCGTTCGGCAGTCATCTTCTTCTTCGCAGCCCGTTCGATCAGGGCCTCCTTCGCGAACCCTTCAACCGCCTTCACGAGACCAGACAGGTCGTACTCGGACGAGAGACTGCCCTTCTCGTTCCACCGAGGGATCCGCTTGATGAACTTCGCCTCCTCAAGCGCCTTGATCCGCTTCTGAATGTGGCGAGGCGAGACCTGCATCGCCTTTGCGATACTTCCTTTCGACGGGTGAGCGTGCCGATCCGCTTCCCACCAGTGCTTCGCGATGTGGAGAATGATGTTGATGTCCGTTGGGTCGAGCTGAAGAGCTGCCTGCTTTTCGAGCAGAACCGAGGGCAGCGCGGTCCATCCCGCGTCGATAGCCGGGACGCCCCACCGTGCCTTCAGCTTCGCCATCGCGGTGCGGGGCTCCGGTGCGCCGTCGTCCTTGTCCGCGAGGTCCGGAGTCGGAGCGGTAACTGGGGGTGCCGCGTGCGGAGGCAACGTCGACGTCGACGTCGACGTCGCGCGCGATGCTCCTGTTTTCGGGATCGAGCGCTGAGCCCCCGCCACGGTTACCGACTTCCGTGGCAGCTTCAGTTTCTTTGTCGAGCCGCTCTTCGCAGCTTGCTTCGCCTTCCGCATACGAAACAGATACGCGCAAGAACCGCGAGCAACAAGTCAGGCCGGGAGAACTGTATGACCCCCCGGGGGAGAACCTGCGTTCTCTGGTGGGACGGCCTATTGTTCGCCCTCCGGGAGTACCCCACTTCTCCCCAAATAGAACCTGCGCCTAGAACCCGTGAACGCAGACGAAGCGCGTAAGATGCACTAGTACCTGTGAGGGGGAGAACCCCGGACGCCCCCCCTCTTCGCGACCGTGGACGCGGGGGAGTTCAACGAAGGCTGGCTGAGTCAGTTTTCTCACGGGGCGATCCATGTTCGGCGTCCTCGAGCGGTGGAGTTCCGACGACGAGGTTTTTCGCGTACGGCGCATAGCCCTCGAAGTCGGGACGGAAGTGCCCGAGAATCGTCGAGTGCTTCTTGATGAGCTGTCCAAGCGTCTCGGAGAAGTGCCAAAGGCTGTCCTCCGCCGAGGTCGCAATGTCGCCGTCCGGCGACCGCCAACAGCGAGTGGCCCGTCACCGTGCGGTTCTCCGGCGTCGATGGGTTCACGGGGATGCTCACGCGGGCTACTGCCGCAACGCCACCGAACGGCAACGGCGGCGAGCGCCCGCTCCTGATCAACGCCCCGGAGGCCACGCACCTGCTCGGCATCACCCTCGAGGCACTGAAGAAGCGAACCCAGCGCTACCAGATGCCGGCTGGCTCCGTCGTGTATACCGGCCGCCGTGTCCAGTATGTGCGCGATCGGCTCGTCGCGCCCCGGAAGAAGTGACCCATGAGCGTCCGAGTCTCCCCGTGGAAGAATACGGGCAAGTTCATGGCCGTCGTCCGTTTCCGATGGCCAGACCGATCCGTCCTTCGAGATCGCACGGTGGTCGATGCCAAGACCGAAGCCGCCGCTCGTCGTTGGGGCGAGCAGCGCGAACGTAAGCTTCTCGCCAAGGGGCAGCAGAAGCTCGAAGACGAGAAGGCTAGCAACGAACCTCCCTGCCTCAGCGTCACCACCTGGTACGGCAAGTACCACGAGGCCGCCGAACGAAGCGAAGTCGGGAGGAAGAACCGAGGCAAGCCCCAGACGGCGGTTCGCGATCGTCGTGACCGATTCAAGAACTGGATCGAGCCGGAGATCGGGCACCTCCCGATGAACAGGGTGACGATTGAGCACCTCCGAGCCATCGTTGCCAAGCTCGACGATCAGGTTCGGCTCCGCATGCGTTTCTACGAAGGTGCCGTCGAGCGTGAAGAACGGCTCGGCAAGATGCGGAAGGCCGGGCTGTCCGCCAAGTCGGCGGCCCACATCTGGTCCGAGGTCACGTCGGGCTTTCGCGAGGCACTGTCCTCGAAGCTCGACCATCTCCGCGTGCTTCGTGTGGATCCCACCTTCGGCGTCCAGCCCCCGATCTCGACGGATAGCCGGGAGCAGGAGGCGCTCTACCCCTCCGAGGTTCGCCAGCTCCTTTCGTGTGAAGAGATCCCTCTTCCGCGTCGGCGCTGCTACGCCGTCGCCATCTACACGGCCATGCGGCGCTCCGAGCTGGAACGTCTCGAGGCAGCGCACGTCGACTTCGAGCACGGCGTCATCACCGTCCAGGGCACGAAGTCGAACGCGGCTCGCCGTCAGGTCCCCATCGAGCCCGCCCTCCTCCCGTTGCTCAAGAAGCTC
>JAHBWF010000334.1 GCA_019637105.1 Labilithrix sp. | reverse complement strand
CCCCGGCGCGGCTCGCGGCGCGCGCGGCGCGGGCCTCGGGGGAACGCGTGTCGCGCTTGGCGCGACGGACGAGGTTGCTGTCGCGCTTCGATCGGTTCGCGCTCTTGCGCGTCGACTTGCGCGACGGCCGCGTCGCCGACAGCTCGCGCGCCGAGGTCGCCTGCGCCTGCCGCCGCGTCTTGTGGATGTGGCGGCCGCGCATCGGGTTGGCAGTCTTGACCGCGCGCGGGGTGAGGCGCCGCAGCGCCTCGTCCTCGAGCTCGGGCAGCCCCTCCCCCTCGCGCGCTTCCGCGCCGCGGCGCGCCGCCGCGCCGCGCCGCACCTCGACGCCGCGCAGCCCCGACGTCGCCCTCCGCCGGCCGGCGCCGCTCCGCTCGGAGGCGCCCTCGACCTCGCGCCGGACCGCGCCCTCGACGGCGTCGGCGGCGAGCTCCACGGCCTCGAGCACCTGGCGCGCGCGGCCCTCGACGTAGAACTTGGGCGTGGCCCCCTTCGTCATCGCGACCTCGACGCGGCACGTCCAGTCGAGCTGGCCGCTCGCGTTGATGAGCTGCGTCAGCCGGACGCCGGCGCGGCGGAGATGTTTCGAGTACTTGTCGAGGCGGGTCCCGACGAGGGCCACGGCGTGCCTCTCGGCCGTCGTGGGACGCGCCGCGCGCGAATAGAGGTGGGTTTCGAAATCGAGCATGCTCGAGGCTCTGCACGCGGCGTTCCTCGTCCAGAGGTCGTCGCGGCGCCCGTTCGAGGCGCTAGACTCCGGTCGTGGCGGCAAGGGCCGGCGTCGAGCAGCTCGTCGATTGCTTGCGGGGGCGGCGCGTCGTGGCGCTCACCGGCGCCGGCGTGAGCACCGAGTCCGGGATCCCCGACTACCGCAGCCCGGAGGCGCTCGCCCGCGTGAGGCGGCCCATCCAGGGCCCCGAGTTCGTTCGCGACGCGGCGCTCCGCCGGCGCTACTGGGCTCGTGCCATGGCCGGCTGGGAGCGCTTCCGCCAGGCGAGCCCCGGCTCCGCTCACCTCGCGCTCGCGCGCCTCGAGCAGCGCGGCGCGCTCGCCGGGCTCATCACGCAGAACGTCGACCGCCTCCACCACGCCGCCGGGAGCCGGCGCGTCGTCGAGCTCCACGGCGCGCTCGCCGAGACCGTCTGCCTCGAGTGCGGGGTCATCGAGGCGCGCGACCCCCTCCAGGCCCGCATGCGGGCGCTGAACCCGTCGTGGCTGGAGACGAGCGCGGCGATGGCGCCCGACGGCGACGCGGAGCTCCCCGACGCGTTGATCGAGACGTTCGTCACGCCGGAGTGCCTCGCGTGCGACGGCGTGCTCAAGCCGAACGTCGTCTTCTTCGGGCACAACGTCGCGAGGCCGGTCGTCGACGAGGCGTTCGCGCTGGTCGACCGGGCCGAGGCGCTCCTCGTCGCCGGGACCTCGCTCGCGGTCTTCTCGGGGTACCGCTTCCTCCTCCGGGCGGCCGACCGCGGCGTCCCGATCGCGATCGTCAACCGAGGCCCGGTTCGCGGCGAAGAGCGGGCCACGCTCAAGGTCGAAGCGAGCACGGGAGCCACGCTCGCCGAGCTCGCCCGCGTCCTGAGCTGAGGCGAGCGCGCGTCCCGAGTCGACGCGAGCGCGGGCGGCCTCCGGAG
>JAHBWF010000333.1 GCA_019637105.1 Labilithrix sp. | reverse complement strand
GATCGAGCTGGCGACGTTCGGCGGCGCGGGGATCCTCGGAGACGGCGCGGGCCCGGTCGCCCGCGTCGGCGGGTCGGTCGCGCTCGCGTCGCGCCGCGGCCTCAGGCCCTCGCTGGCGCTCGGCGCGCTCTACGCGTTCCCGTTCACCAGCGGCTCGGACACCCTCACGTCGCGCGCGCACCTCGTCTCGGCCCGCGCGATGCCCGCGATCGAGCTCCTCCGCGGGTCGTGGGTCGCGCTGGACGTGGCCGCCGGCGGGGGCTTCGACGTCCTGACGGTCGAGCCGAGCTCCGCGACCCTCCCCCTCTCGGCGCTCGGCGAGAAGACGACGCGGGTCGATCCGATCGCCTCCGCGAGCGCGACGGCCCGCGTGGCCCTCGCCTCCGACGTCGTGCTCACCCTCTCGCTCGTCGCCGACGTCGATCCGACGACGCGCCGCTACGTCTTCGAGGATCGCGGCGCGCGGTCGGAGGTCCTCGCGCCTTGGACGGTGCGCCCGACGCTCCTCGCCGGCCTCTCGTTCACCGCGCACGGGGAGGCGCCCTTCCGCCCGGAGCGCGCGGCGCCATGAGGCGCGCGACGCTCGCCGCGCTGGGGCTGTCGCTCCTCGCGTGCGCCGAGGAGGTCATCGTGCTCGGCGCCGTCCCGGCCGAAGACGGCGGCGGCGCCGTCGCGAGCGGCGCGCGGTGCGTGCGCTCGTCGGAGTGCGGCGAGGGCTCGTTCTGCGATCGCCGCCAGTGCAACGCGCCCGCCGGGACGTGCGAGCCCTATCCGGTGTCGTGCGACGACGAGGAGCGCCCCGTCTGCGGGTGCGACGGCGTCACCTACTGGAACGACTGCCTCCGCCGCGCCGCGGGCGCCCCCGGCGCGCGGGCGGACGAGTGCGACGTCGAGAGCGCGCGGTGCGGGCCGAGCGGATCGACGTGCCCCGAGGGCGCCGTGTGCGCGATGCTCGTCGGGTTCGGCGGGCCGGGCAAGCCGGCGTGCCGAGGGCCCGCGGCCGGCCGGTGCTGGGTGCTCCCGGCGATCTGCCCCGCCCAGGGCCGCGCCGATCGGTGGGACGAGTGCGCGACGAACGAGGGCGCCCTGCGCTGCCTCGACACGTGCTCCGCGATCCGGAGCGGGAGGACGTTCGCCCGCGTCGGTGCGTGCGAGTGACGCGCGCCTCCGCGCGGGGCAGCTACCTGCCGGCCAGCGCGCCCGCCGCGCGCTGGAGGCGGATGCTCGCGCGGCGATGCGCGAGACGCGCCTCGATCTCTTGACGCTGCGTCCGCAGCGCGAGCTCCTCGGCCGCGAGGAGCGCCGTGAGATCGAGCCTCTGACCGGCGAGCGCGTCGCGCACGAGCGCCTCGTGCTCACGCAGCATCGGCGCCACGATCGTCCGATACCGCTCGAGGATCTCCGCTCGCCGAACGACCTCGGCTCGGGCGATCTCGACCTCCGCCTCGATCTCGGCGACGTGCGCCGCGCGCGCGTCCGCCTGCCGGCGTCGCTCCGCCTCCGCCGCCTCGATGCGCCCCGTGTTGCGGTCGAAGATCGGCAACGTGACGTCGATCGCGACCTGGAGGTCCTGCGGGTACCGGCCCTGGTCGTTGACGCGGAAGCGCGGCGCCGACGCGAGGCTGATCCAGGGCCAGCGGCGCGCCTCCTCGGCGCGGGCGGCCTCGGCCCGCTGGGTCGAGCGAGCGTCGTCGGCCCGGAGGAGCGCGCGCCGGGAGAGCGCCTCGGCG
>JAHBWF010000332.1 GCA_019637105.1 Labilithrix sp. | reverse complement strand
GCGCCAGCGCGAGCGCGCCGCCCAGCGCCGCTTCGCCGAGCCCGCGGAGCGAGCCGCGCCCGACCACGCGCGCCCACGCGAGCAGCGCGAGCGCGACGATCGCCGTCTGGAAGCGCATCTCGAACGCGAGGCCGAAGAGGAACCCGGCGCCGAGCGCGCGCCCGGTCCGCGCGAGCGCGGGCACCGACCAGGCGCGCCCGTCGGCGGACGGCGTCGCGCCCTCGAGCATCAACGCGAAGCCCGCCGTGAGCGCCGCCATCGAGCCGCTCTCCGACGACGTGCGCACGAAGAGGTATGGCAAGAAGCCGAGCAGCGTCGCGACGCGCGTGTGCGCGCGCTTCTCGTCCTCCGTCTTCATCCACGGCAGCGTCGCGCGGAGGAAGAGCGCGAGCGCGCCGACGTTGGCGAGCCCGGTGAGCAGCCGGAACGCGAACGCGAGGTCGAAGACGTCGCGCACGCCCGCCGCGCCGAGCGCCCGCGCCACGAGCCAGTAGACGAACGGCTGGAGCCACGGCCGCATCCGCTGGGCGTGCTCCCACGGCAGGAGCCGCGGATCGACCTCGCCGAGCTTCGCGCGCGTGAGCTCGATGACCTGGAAGTACTCGTCGTTGTGGAAGTACGCGTAGCTGAACCACGCCGTCACGCACGTCACCGCCAGCGTCGCGGCGAGGTGCGCGCGGGCGAAGCGCGACGACGCTGCGGCCGCGATCGCTTCCTCGGAGCCTACGCCTCCGGCGCCCGGTCGGGCGAGCGCCCGAGACGCAGGCTCGCGGCGCGGCGATCGGCTCATCCCGATGACCGCTCAGGAGCGGCGCGACCGAGTTGCGCCTCGGGTCGAGGCCCCCGCGCGTCCGGCGCGACGCCGCGTCGCCCGACGGCGTCGACCAGGTCTCCAGCGATGCGACGGGACATGCGCCTCTCGAAGCAGGTCAGTGCGTCGCCGTTCATACCACGAACGCCGCTCGGCGCGTCCGCCCGCGCGCTCGGGGTTGACCGCGCCGGCGCCTCCGACTCTCATCCACGCGTGCCCACGCCCCTCGTTCAGCTGGAGCGCTCGCATCGACGCCTCGAAGAGGCGTGCGAGGCGCTCTCGATCGCCGCGCGCGACCACGACATCGAGACGGCGAGCGACGTCTGCGCGTTCTTCGCGCGGCAAGTGCGCAGGCACGAAGAGGACGAGGAGCGCTCGCTGTTCCCGCGCCTCGTCGACGCCGGGGCGAGCCCGGAGCTCCGCGCGCTCCTCGAGCGCCTCGCGCGTGAGCACCGCGAGCACGAGGCCGTGCACGCGCGCCTCGAGGAGGCCGTGTCGGGCAGGTTCGAGGGCGACCTCTGGCAAGAGCTGACCGCGATCGCCGAGCTCATGACCCGCGCCTACCAGGCGCACGTCGCGCGAGAGGAGGCGCACGTGTTCCCCGCGGCCGAGGCGCTGCTCGGGAGCGACGCGATCGACGCGATCGCGCGCGAGATGGACGCGCGCCGCGGTCGCTGAGCGCCCGCGGCGCGATCGACGGTGGACCGGACGGGTGAGCCGCGCGCCTACCGGCGCGCGAGCCAAAGACGGTAGCCGGCGAACGCGGCGGCGGCGAGGACGAGGATCCACAGCCAGGGGATCCCCTTCTCCTTGCGGTTCACCTTCTGCGTGGTCGCCTGGCGCGAGTCGCGCGGGATCGGCTCGATGGCCTTGGACGCCGGCTCCGCGGTCTTCGCCTTGGCGGCGGGCTCCTTCGCGGCCTTCGCGGGAGGCTCGTCGGCGGCCGGCGCGACCTTCGCCGCGGCGGGCTCTTCCGCAGGCGC